>DASZVV010000114.1:0-3826 GCA_035546955.1 Bryobacteraceae bacterium | reverse complement strand
TATCCGCCGCCCGCGCACCGAACACCCCCGTTTCCGGGGAATGCGCGCGGCGAGTGCCAAATTCGACGATGCTGCGCCCTTCGGCTGCGCGTACAAGGCGCGCGGCCTTGGTGGTTACCAGCGTTTCGTAACCGATCGCCGACAGCAGGTAAGTCTCGGGAATTTGCGCTTCGATCAGCGGCGCACGCACCGTCATCACCGGCTGGCCTTCATAGAGCACCGTGCCTTCCGGGACGGCGAAAACATCGCCGGTGAACCGGAAGGAACGCAGATATTCCCAGAAGCCCGCGGGCGCATGGGCTAAGCTCGGGTGCGCCCGCAGGTAATCGATTTCTTCGCCGGAGAAACCCAGATTGAGGAGATACTCGACCGCGCGATGCAGTCCCGCCGCAATCACGAAATCGCGATTGGGCGGAAGCCGGCGGAGCAGCAGTTCGAAGGTTGCGGTCTCCGAGTGCTTCCCGGCCGCGAAGTAACCCGCGGCCATGGTGAGCTCGTAGAGATCGGTGAGAAGGCCGTTAGCCGGCGCCATTCTCCCAGTATCGATTACTTCTTTGCGCCGGACGCCGGAGCCGCGGGCTTGATGGCCGCAATCGTCTTCTGGAGGTCATCGACCGATTTCGCATCGAGCCCGTAAGCCGTCGTATCGCCATCGCGTACGCCGATGTAATTGTCGCCGCTCTTGTTGATCGTAACCTTGTCGACTTTGCTTTTTTCGCCCCAGGTGACGGCGAGCGAGAGCACGGGCGAACCCGAAATATGATCGGGGAAGCTGGTGGCAGAAAGATCGCGCAGCTTATCGATCACGTCCTGCAGCGAAGTCGAATCGATCTGCTGCGAGCCGCTGAACCATTTATCGCCGCTCTTCTCGTAGTGCTTGCCGGCGAGATCGAGCTTCGCCGGATCGGTGAAGCCGAAATCGAACAGCTTCTTGTTACGGAAATCCTCCGCGCTCTTATCGATCACGGTTCCGATATCCGGCGCTACCTTGTAGACACCGCCAACCGCCGTCGACTTCGCGTAGATGTCTCCGTTCTTCGCCTTGCGCACCTCGATTGACTGTGGACCTTTGTCATCCACGAACGTGGCTGTTCCGAGCTTCGTCGCACTATCGAAGTCGGCGGCCGTCGGAATCGAGCTGACGTCCATCTTCGCGTCCTTCAGCTTGCTCACCAGATCGTCCACTGCGCCGCTGTCGGCGCGCATCGGCTTCGGTTTCACGATCTGCCAGTCGCCCGAAGAGTTCTTGTTGAATTCCACCGCCGGACCCTTCGCCGCCAGCGTGACGGACGTGATCTTATCCGAGTTGAGCGTCATCAGCCGCTTATCGCGCAGATCATTTACGCCTTTATCCAGCGTCGATTTCGCGTAGGATGCAACGGTATACACCTTCGGATCACTGGCCAGCTTCACGTAGGTATCGCTGCCGGAGACCGTATCCGAACCAAAGAGCAGCTTCTCCGTCTTGCCGTCTTTCGTCGTGATATCCACTTCCTCTGTCGGATTATCCAGCCCGAACTCCGCGAGATTCTGCGGATGCTCGTCGATCAGCCGGTCCGACGTGAGCGGCGAAACTGCATTCGTGAGCGCTCCGACGGAATCGGAATCGGCGGGCAACTGCTGGGGCGCCGTGATCTGCCACTTGTCACCCGTCTTGCTCAGAACAACGGCATCGCTGGCCGGCTTCACCAGCCGAAGTCCCGTAATCTGGTCAGCCGTGAGTGACAGGATTTTCGGAGACGTCGCGGCGGGTGAAGTCTTATCGGCCGTCGGGTGCCTGTTCGCCCACCAGGCGTAGCCGCCCAGAATCGCAAGCACGCCAATTGCAGTAATCAGACCTTGTGGTTTCAGCATCGTTCCTAACTCGTCCCGGACGTGGAGCGGCGCTTACCGCCGCTTCCACCAAACCGAAACGCCCGAAAGAATCACGATCAGCGGAATCCCGATAATGCTGGTGAAGAACAGCGTGCGAACGCCGGCGGTCGTAATGTGCAGCCGGCGATCCTCCGGATCCTTCGGACGAATCGAAATCAGATCGGTATCCTGCGTCAGCCAGTTCGCCATGTTGAGCGCGAGATCGCGATTGGCGATCGGCGCGGCCATAATGAAGTTCGACATCCAGTCCGAACTGCCGACCACAACCACGCGGCCCGCTTTGTCACCGCTGCCGATAGTGGCTGCGGCGCCCAGAACAAACGGTCCCTTCGTACCCTTCGTGATGTCATCCTGCTTGATTGGCAGCTTCGGATCGGTCAGCGCGTAGCTGTCTGCTGTTGAGGAGAACAGCGCTTCCGCCGGCGTTTTCACTTCCATGCTGCGCGCGAGAGGCATCACGGAAGCGTTATCCTGCATCACCCGAACGATCGGCTGTTGCGTGTAGCTGCCCACAATCGGAGAAAGCTGGCCGAACATCTGGCTGGCGGCGCTCATATCGAGCACCACGTCCCCTTTGACCGCCACACCCCAGTCGGACACCATCGACACCAGATTCGGCGTGTCGCCGAGCTTGCCATCGGGCGGCGGAAGATTCAGCACCGGATCGAGCGCTACCAGCAGGCTGCCGCCGTTCTTAACATACGTCTTGAGCGCGTCCACTGCGGGTGGCAGAAAATCGTGCTTCGGACCACCGACGACAACGATGCTGCACTCTGAGGGAACCTGCGGCTTTTCGAGCAGCGAAATCGATTCGGTTTTATAGTTATTGGTTTCGAGCGCGCTCTTCAGGGTCGAATAACCATCGCGGCCCGTATCGTCCAGCGAATGCTCTCCTTCGCCTTTAACGAAGCACGTCGTCCGCACGCCGTTCTTTATCGCCCGGATGATCGCGCCGGTCAGCTCTTCTTCCGTCAGCGCCTTCGCGGTTTCCTTCTTCGTCCCGCTATCGACAATCACGTCGCCCATCTGCCGCGCGCCTTCCACGCGGGCAATATCCGGCTTCTTGTCCGGATCGACGTAGCTGACCTTCAGATGCGGGGAGAGATTCGCATAGCGGTCCAGCATGTCGCGCGCCCGGTCATAGCCGGAGGACTGATCGAAGTAATAAACGTTGATGTCCTTCTTCAGATTGCCGACGACTTTCTTCGTCTGGTCGGACAGCGTGTACTGTTTGTTCGACGTTACGTCGACAGTCTTGTTGTGCGAGTTCGCCAGCCAGTTGCCGACGATGACCACGGCCAGGATGACGACGGTGTAAACAAAGGCGTACGCGCCGTATCTGGTCTGGCGGGTATGCACCCACGAGTTTTTCTGAGGGGAGTTTTCAGCCATTACGCCCTCCACCGCAGCGATTCGAGAGACCGGGCCGTAAAGAACAGGCCCAGGAAGATCGCGGAAACATAAAAGATCACGTCTTTCGTATCGATAATTCCTTTTGAAAATGGTTCGAAGTGGACCAGAATCGAGCAATACGCCACGGCTTTGCCGAAGGCCGAATCGCTGTAGTTACTGACCCACGAGAGGACCCAGAGCAGCAGGCAGACCGCGAACGTCACGCCGCCCGCAATGATCTGATTGCGCGTTGTTGTCGAGATGAACGTGCCGATCGCCAGCACCGTGGCGCCCTGCAGGATCAGCCCCAGGAAGCCGGTCAGCACGGGACGCCAGTCGGGCGTGCCCCATGCAAACAGCATCCCGATGTTGACCGCCGCAATTCCGATTACCGCCAGATACATGCACATCGCCCCCAGCCATTTGCCGAGGATGATCTCCCAATCGTTCACGGGCGAAGTCAGAAGCAGCTCGATCGTGCCGGAGCGTTTTTCCTCCGCGAACAGGCGCATCGAAATCAGCGGGATCAGAAACAATCCGATGACGCCCGCATTCCCGA
>DASZVV010000113.1:0-14096 GCA_035546955.1 Bryobacteraceae bacterium | reverse complement strand
TACTGGGCGGTTTGTTACAGGTAAATGTTACAGTACCGGTACGCCTAAATCCCCGCTAACCATTGGGATACGCCCGCCGGAAGCGTTCCTTGGCGCGGAAGAGGACCACTCGAAACTGCGCGTCGGTCATGCCCCATTCGCGGCAGATGTCTTCCTTTTCGCGGCCCTCGAGATAGAGGCTGCGGAGGATACGCTGATCCCTTTCGGCCAGTTCTGCCAGACCCTGATCGATCGCCTGGCGCATCTCGAAGACTTCCGCTTCGGGACGCACGCCGGTGTCTTTGATCGGAATCTCGGGATCGGCGAGCGGCTCGCGCCGAACGCGGCGGCGATACTCCAGGATGACGTTGCGGCAGACGCCGTTTACGAAGGCGCCGAACTCTTCGGCGTTATTCCGAATCTGGCTCTGCCGACCCGCCCGGACGAAACGCGTCAGCGTTTCCTGGACAATATCGTCCACATCGGGGCATTGATGTCCGACGTGATACAGCACCTTATAGCGCAGCTTCAGACGAAGCCGCTCAAGCGAGGGTTCGCTGAACTCCACCGGTAACGGGGATGGGATCGGCCTGCTTGTCACAGTGCGTTCTTCATTCTAACAGTCTTCCCGCGCACGCGTTGGCGAATGTTTCGGGCCAGAGAGAAATTGGCCGATCCGCACCGCTCTGGTGGTTTCCAACCGAATGGCGGCATGGGGAATCTGACGATATGCGATGCATAATCAACAACCTGAGGACTGGAGCATCAGGTGCATCAGGAGAGGTGGTTGCCGGCTGGATTCCGGCATTTTTCCAAACGAGGATTCTGATGCGCAGCTTAAAAATTGCTCTGCTTAGTTTGTTACTCACGGCATCCATGACTTTCGCGGCGGGCCGGGCGGGGGGCGTCGCGGCGCGAGGCGGGGGCTTCGTCCGCGGTGGTTCGTCGTTCCGCGGGGGATTCGGGGGCGGGCGGGTTTATACCGGCGGCGGCTTCTACGGTGGCAATCGCTACGGTTACGGGTACGGGCCCGGTTTTGGCATCGGCTTCGGCTTCGGCTTCGGTTCTTACTATGGCGGTTATCCGGCCTATTACGGACCCGGATATTCGTATTACGATCCGTATGCCTACTCTCCCTACTACTACGGCAGTCCGTATTACTCTCCCTACTACTATTCGCGGCCGGTCGTGGCTCCTCCGGTTGTGGTTGGTCCGAGAGTGGTGGTGGGCGGCGGCTGGCGGCACTTCGGCAGATAACCGGACCACCGGCTTCGAAAAACGCGGCGTTGTGCGCCAATCAGTGGCTGCGCGACGCCGCGTTTTATTTTGGAAACTCGACTCTTCGGGGGCCTGCATTCGGTATATGCTGACTGGGAGGCACCGAGGGGAGGCCTTCTTACCACATGAAAAGATTTTGGATTTTGGCGATTGCCGGGGCAATCCTGCCGGCTCAGATTCTGGTCGCTCAGGGACGCGGCGCCTCCGGGGCGGGACGGGGACAGCAGGATAATCTTGTTTCACCCGAGGTGCATCCGGACCGCACTGTCACTTTTCGTTTGCGCGCCCCCAGCGCGTCCGTGGTAACGCTGACGGGGGACTGGCTGGCGACACTCACATCATCTACGGGCGGGACCATGCCGATGACAAAAGATTCGTCCGGCGTGTGGAGCGTGACGACGCCGCCGCTCGAGGCCACCGTGCATCTCTACTCATTCACCATGGACGGCCTGAATATGGCGGATCCTGTGAATCCCCGGATCAAACTGCGGGTGCGGACGTCCGGAAGTCTGGTGGAAGTGCCGGGGGATCCGGTTCCCGTGTGGGGCATGCGTGACAACGTGCCGCACGGCAGCATGGACTGGAATACGCAGCATTCGAACGTTTACGGCGATACCCACGAATTTCTGGTTTATTTGCCGGCCGATTATCACACGGGCAAGGCGAAATATCCGGTGCTTTATCTCGTTCACGGCGCCGGTGACACCGCGATGGCCTGGGGAACGGCGGGTGCGGCGAATCTGATCCTGGACAATCTGATCGCCGATAAGAAGGCGGTTCCGATGATTGTGGTGATGCCGTTCAACGGCAGCAATGCGCCGGCGCCCGCAAACGGAGGGCGGGGCGGCGGCAACACGCTCTTCGAGGACTACATGGTGAAGGAACTGATTCCGTTTGTGGATGCCAACTACCGGGTAGCGCCGGGGCGGAAAAACCGGGCTATGGCCGGCCTTTCGGCGGGGGGCGCGGCGACCTACAATGTCGCATTCAAACATCCGGAGCTCTTCAGCAGCGCCGGATTGTTCAGTGCGGCCGGAATCGGCGCGAATTTCGCTACCCGCTACCCCCAACTGGCAGCTGACGCGCGGGGTACGACCGCGAAGTTTCCGGTGATCTGGATCGGCGCCGGGGTTGCGGATCCTCTGGATCAAGGCGCGAAGGCGCTCGAGGGCGAACTTACGAAACTCGGAATACCGCACATTTACCGCGACCGAGACGGAGGACATGTCTGGCCGGTGTGGAGATGGGCGCTGAGCGACTTTGTGCCGCGGCTCTTCCAGAAGTCATAATCCGGGTCGATCTGGTACTGGGTGTACTGTCGTTTAATGGGCTATAGTACCGTTTTTTAGGTAATAAACCCTAAGTCTATACACTTTCGATAAATCTCCTGTACACTTGTGACTTACGGAGGGCACTCAAATTAAAACTACATTATTGAGTGTTGTTTTGGCGGCGGTGATTGCGGGGGCGGCATTCGGAGATCCTCTCTCAGTCACGGTAACCTTTGATGGAGCCGGCGGTGCAGGCGTACAGGACTCGAACGGTGACTATGTGACGCCTTATGAGGTCACAATAGATAACGGTTCCGGTCCCGTTATGCAGCTGGTAACCTGCTACGACAATAATAATGACGTCTATCCCGGCGAGCCGTCGTGGCAGGCTTACGAGTACAGTATCCAAGACATCACCACAGGTGGCCTTGGTATGTTCCACGGTTACACCGCGACGATTAACGGTCAGACTTCTGACGCGACTATCGGGCCTTATAACTCGAATATCGGCTACGAAGCGATCGGCTGGCTTTCGGCCCAGCTTTATTCCGATCCGGCTCACGAAATCGCTCTTCAGTATGCGATCTGGGATGTTTTCGGTACGACTCAGGCGTTGACTGGCGACGAGCTCAGCGCTTACAACACTTATGAAGGGGAGCTGCAGGCGGCGGCCGACAGCGGCTTTACCGGCTTCGATTTCAGCACCACGAAATACCTGGAATCGTACAATCCCCCTTCAAACCCGACCAGCCAGGCTACGCCTCAGCCGTTCGTTTTCGCCATCAACCCGAACAACAACAATCAGTTCGGTACTCCGGAACCGGGAACACTGGTCATGATCGGGAGCGGCATGCTCTGCCTGCTGTGTTCGTTTGGCTTCAAACGGTTTGCAAAGCGCGGCTGAATAACTGCCTGAACAATCACATATCGCGGGCCGTTACACTGTATAGTGTTCATGCTCCGTATTTTCCGCATCGCCGGGACGATTGCCCTCTGCATCGTCCCGGCGTTGGCTTTTACCGACTGGAAATCCCTTAAACCGCAGGGCTACGTCAGCGATTTTGCCGGGGTGATTGACCCGCAAAGCCGCGCGCAGCTTGAGGACTACGCTGCCCGGGTCGAGAAGGCCACGGGCGCGCAGCTCGCGTTCGTCACCATTCCCTCCCTGCAGGGAGAGCCCATCGAAGACGTCACAATCGATCTCTTTAAGGCCTGGGGAGTTGGGCAAAAGAGAAAAGACAACGGCGCGATGCTGCTGCTCTCGATTCAGGACCGGCGTTCGCGTCTGGAAGTGGGAGGCGGACTGGGTGGCGCTGTAACGGACGGCATGTCCGGACTGTTGCTGGACGATATGCGGCCGGAGTTGCGGCAAGGGCGATACGGACCTGCCATGATCCAGGCGGCAGTGCGGCTCGGGGATACGATCGCAAAAGATCAGGGGGTGCAGATTCCGCCGCCGGCGCTGTACCGGCGGCCGCAGCGAGTCTCGCCGGATTCGATTCCCTGGCCGCTGATCGTGCTTGGAATTCTTCTCCTGCTCGCGTTTATCCGGCGCGGCGGTGGCGGCGGCTATTATCGCGGTGGCGGTGGGGGCGATTTTCTGACCGGAATGATTCTGGGAGGTCTTCTGGGCGGCGGGAACCGGGGTGGCCGGGATGGCGGCGGATTCGGGGGCTATGACGGGGGCGGCGGAGGCGGAGGCTTCGGAGGGTTTGGCGGCGGCAGTTCCGGCGGCGGAGGGGCATCGAGTGGGTGGTAGCGCCTGGGTGACCATGCCGCGGCTACGATAAGGAGATTCACATGGCAAATCCTCTGGACCAGATTGTCGAAAAGCTGCGCAAGGCGCTCGATGTGAATCTCGTGTCGATTGTGCTGTATGGGTCAGCGGCTTCGGGCGACCATCAGGAGCGGTTTTCCGACTACAACGTTCTTTGTATTCTGACGAGAATCACGCCGGCGGAACTGCGGGCGGCGGAGCCGGTGTTCCGGTGGTGGCGGGAGCAGGGAAATCCGGCGCCGCTTCTGCTGACCAGCCATGAGGTGGAGACTTCGACCGACTGCTTTCCGATCGAGTTCCAGGACATTCGCGAAAACCACCGGATTCTCTATGGGCCGGATCTGGTGGAATCGCTCGAGATCGACCGGTCGTTTTACCGCGCGCAGGTGGAGTGCCAGCTTCGCACCAAACTGCTGCGGCTGCGCCAGAAGGGCGGCGGGATGCTTTCCGATAAGGACGCGCTGCGCGGGCTGCTGCTCGATTCGGTTTCCACTTTTTGCGTGCTGTTCCGGCATGCACTGCTGCTGAGCGGGGTGGCGGCCCCGGCGCGAAAGCGCGAGATTGTGGAATCTTCCGGCGCTCACTTCGGCATTGAAACGGAACCATTTCTGCAACTCCTGGGACAGCGTGAGGGGGCAATCAAGCCGAAGGAGATTGAACCGGAACCCCTTTTTAGCCGTTATATTATTCAGATTGAAAAGGTGATCGACGCGGTGGACGTCCTCGCCAAATAGGAGAGCTTCGCATGAAGACGGGAATGATTGTTTTGGTGGCGGTAGGTCTGGCGATTGTGCTGGGCGGATGTCAGTTCGTGCAGACCCGCAACAAGCTGGCCACGGAAAAAGAAGCGATCTCCGCGCAGTGGAGCCAGGTGGATGCGGATCTGCAGCGCCGGGCCGATCTGATTCCGAACCTGGTGGAGACGGTGAAGGGCTACGCGAAAGAAGAGACCGGCGTGATGGAAGCGCTGGCGAACGCGCGGGCCGCGATGATGGGGGCGAAGACTCCGGCCGAAAAGATCGACGCGAACAATCAGGTCTCAAGCGCGCTGAGCCGGCTGATGGTGGTTGTGGAGAATTATCCGAACCTGAAGGCGAACGAGAATTTCAAGCAACTGCAGTATTCGCTCGAAGGCACGGAGAACCGGATCCTGCAGGCGCGGCGGGTTTATAACGAATCCGTGCAGCAATACAATTCGGATCTGGTGACGTTCCCGGCGAACATTGTGGCCAGCATGTCCGGGTTCCAGCGCGAGGATGCGTACTTCAAGACGGATCCCGCGGCGCGGAACGCGCCGAAGGTTCAGTTCTAGTCCCGCCGGCGCGGGGTTTCACGGCAGATGCCGCGCTCGCTGCGGCGGATGAAGCGGACCAGGTCGCGGGCATTGTCGTCGTCCAGTTCGTTTTCGATGCGGTTCAGTGCGTCTTCGAGGCGAAGTCCGGAGCGGTAGAGAATCCGATAGGCGCTCTTCACGATGCCGAGCTGCTCGCGCGTGAAGCCGGCGCGCTTTAATCCCACGGCGTTGAGGCCGGCGGGACGCGCGTCATGCCCGGCGTAAGTGAAAAACGGCGGAAGATCCAGATTCACCCGGACATTGCCTGCGACCATGGCGAGGCGTCCGATCTTCGAGTACTGGTGGATGACGACGCCTCCCGAGATGAACGCCTGATCTTCGATTTCCACATAGCCGGCGACGAGCGCGCAACTGGCGATCACGATATTGTTGCCGAGCGTGCAGTTGTGGGCGATATGGCCGCTGGTCATGATGTAATTGTCATCGCCGATGGTGGTCACCGATTCGGGTTTGGTGCCGCGGGAGATCGTGTAATGCTCGCGGATTTTGTTGCCGCTGCCGATTCTCAGATAGCTGCGTTCGCCGGTGAAGTTCTTATCCAGCGGATCGGTGCCGAGAATGGTGCCCGCGGAGATTTCGTTGCCGTCGCCAAGAGTGGTCCAGCGCTTGACGAAACAATACGGCTCGAACAGGCAATCCGCCCCGATTTCGACATCCTGCTCGACGATGCAGAATTCGCCGACGCGCGTTCGCGGTCCGATGACGGCATCGGGATGGATGCGCGCGGTGTGGGCGATGTGAGCGGAACGATCGATAGCCATCAGGAGATTTCCCTCTGGCTGCCATCGTCACCATTCCGGCGTTCGATGTACCGCTTGACGGGAACGAGCGCCACCATGGTGAAGACATCCATCAGGGAGAGAACGACGGCGAACTCGATGCGCCCGAGCGCGACGGCCGAGCCGATGGCGCCCGCCGCCCAGATGCTGGCCGCGTTCGCGGTACCCTGCACCGTGAGGCCGTGACGCACAATGGCGCCGCCGCCGACGAATCCAATTCCGGTGACGAGGCCCTGCAGTACGCGCGAACTATCGGCCGAGTTGCCCTGCAGCAGAAGCAGGAAACCGCAGCTCGCCATTGAAACAAGAGGGAACGTCCGAACTCCGACGGCATTGCCCTGGCGTTCGCTCCAGAATCCGGTCGGGAGGACCAGAAGCCAGGCGAGCGCAATTCTTTCGAGGGCAAGCTGAAGGACATGCCAGTCGAACGTCAGCGGTTGCATACTGTTATGTTTGAGCTTATCGCGATGAGCATTCCGGCGGGCAAACAATATCGATATCTGGACCTTCTGATTAACATCTTCGTGGTGGTGCTGATCGTATCGAATCTGATTGCGCCGAAACCGGTGGCTTTTTACGTGCCTGTGCTTTCGAAATGGATCGGTCCACTGACGGTAAGCGCCGCGCAGATGCTGTTTCCGATTACGTATATTTTCGGCGACGTTTTCACCGAAGTGTACGGTTACAGCGCGAGCCGGCGCGCGATCTGGACCGGCTTTCTGGCGAGCGGCATCATGGCGCTGTTCGGGATGTTCGCGATCTGGCTGCCCCCCGCCCCCGGTTTTAAGAATCAGCAGGCGTACGAGATCATTTTCGGTGTGGTGCCGCGCAACGTGGCGGGTAGTCTGCTGGCGTACTGGTGCGGGGAATTCGCCAATTCGCTCACGGTGGCGAAGATGAAAGTGCTGACCGACGGACGATTTTTGTGGACGCGCACGCTGGGTTCAACAGTTGTGGGTCAGGCAGTGGATACGACCATCGTGATTCTGGTGATTTTCTGGGGCAGCCCGGCCGGGGAGATGGTGAATCTGATCGTCTCCGGGTATCTGTTTAAAGTGGTGTATGAGGCGATCATGACGCCGGTGACTTACTGGGTCGTGAACACGCTGAAGCGGCGCGAGGGCGTCGATTTTTTCGATCGTTCCACCAATCTCAATCCGTTTGCGATCGGCACCCCAGTCGCGCCGGTCGCGGTTCAGGAGGAATAAACATGAAGCTCCGGTATTTTGTATTTGCCGTGCTGCTGGCAGCCGTGGGGCATGCGGCGACGATTCACCGGTCGGATTTCGGCAAGCTGGCGGACGGCACGGCGGTCGCGCTGTTTACGATCTCCAATGGCAAGGGGATGGAGGCGTCGATTTCGACGTACGGCGGCGCGCTGGTTTCGCTCAAGACGCCGGACCGCACGGGCAAGATCGGCGATGTGGTGCTTGGCTATGACAACGCGTCGGAATATGAGAAGGGCAAGGCCTATTTCGGCGCGCTGATTGGACGGTATGGGAATCGCATCGGCCATGCGCAGTTCACCCTCGATGGAAAGACGTATCACGTGCCGAAGAACGATGGCGATAATTCGCTGCATGGCGGCACACGCGGATTCGATAAGCATGTGTGGACGGCGCGTGAACTGCCGGGAGGATCGCTGGAGTTGCAGTATGTGAGCAAGGATGGCGATCAGGGGTATCCGGGGACGCTGACCGCCACCGTGACGTATACGGTGACCGACAACAACGCGCTGCGGATTCGATATCAGGCGACGACGGACAAGCCGACGGTTTTGAACCTGACGAATCATTCGTACTTCAATCTGAAGGGCGACGGCGATATTCTGGGGCACCTCGTGATGCTGAATGCGGACAAGTTCACACCGATCGATGCGGGGCTGATTCCGACCGGCGAACTGAAGCCAGTGGAGGGGACGCCGTTCGATTTCCGCAAGCCGCGGACGCCAGGCGAGCGAATCAATCAGCCGGACGAGCAACTGAAGCTGGCTCACGGCTACGATCACAACTGGGTGCTGAACCGGAAGGGTCCGGGGCTGAGCCTGGCGGCGCGGGTTGAGGAGCCGGGCGTTTCCGGACGCGTGATGGAAATTTATACGGATCAGCCGGGCATTCAGTTCTACACCGGGAATTTTCTGGATGGAACGGAGAAGGGGAAGGGCGGGAAAGTTTATCAACACCGCACCGGATTCTGCTTCGAGACGCAGCATTTTCCGGATTCGCCCAATAAGCCATCGTTCCCCTCGACGGTGCTGCGGCCGGGGCAGAAGTACGACACGACTACGGAATTCAGATTCTCTGCCAAATAGAACCGGGCTGCATAAAAAACCGCCGGCGAACCAATCCCCTCAGATCGGTTCGCCGGCCGTTGAAGCCACTCGTCCGTTTCGCCTCGCTTATTTCGCGGCGGCGAGGACGGGCTTCCAGGCTCCCGCGGATTGCTGGGCGCGAGCCACAACCTCGGGAGTCAGTTTCGAAGCGAGCTCAGCGCGCTGTTTTTCGGAAACTTTCTCCTGATATCGTGCAGCAACGTCAGACCAGAAGAGCGCCTGTTCGGCGTCGGCTTCCACGCCCACACCGTGCGCATACATGACGGCGAGTTCGGCGGCCGCCTTTCCGTATCCCTGGTCGGCCGCCTTACGGCACCATGCGTATGCCTGAACGTCGTCCTTCTTTTCGCCGCCGCGGCCTTTGGCGATCATCTGGGACAGATTGTATTCGGCGGGCGCGATGCCTTTTTCGGCGGCGCGGCGATACCAGAGGGCTGCGGCCCGCTCATCCTGCGGTACGCCGTAGCCTTCCTCGAACAGCCGCCCGAGGCCGTAACCGGCAAGGGGATCGCCCTGATCGGCGGCAGCTTCATACCAGCGCATCGCTTCCCCGTAATCCTGCTGAACGCCGACGCCCTTCTGGAACATCAGGCCCAACTGGAATTCCGCCTGGCCGTTACCCTTTGCGGCGGCCGTTTGAAAAAGCTGCATGGCCTGCTGGATATCTTTGTCTACTCCGAGGCCGTGGAGGTAGATAATTCCCAAATTCGCCTGGGCGTTGGCGTCGCCGTTCTGGGCCATGGGAGTCCAGATTTTGATCGCGGTCGCGTAATCGCCAGCCACGAAGGCGGCCATCCCGGGATGGCCGGGCGCAGTCGCCGGGGCAGCTAACCCGATTGTTGTCAATGTGAGGAAGAATGCGGTCACCGTCAGAGCTTTCATTGTGTCCCCTTCTGTCGTACTGTAAATTTCCGTAAACCGCCTTTACGATTGCTTACATTACTCCGTTTTTTAACCAAACGCAACCCCCCTGTAAGCATTTGTAAAACCAGTTCGGTAGTAGGTGGTTTTGAAGGGCTCTCTCCGCGCGTAAGAAAACTTTGGCAGGATAGACAGAATGAATCGTTTCCTCAGGTTGATCGCCGTGGCCGGGATGGTTTGCGTGGCGGCTTTGGCGCAGGCGGGGCCGGCGTTTGAGGCGGTCTCGATCAAGCCCGTGCCCGCACCGACCCCGGTGACGATGCCGGCGTGGCGGCCTGTTTACAACCTCGACGCGGCTCGGGTCGAAATCCGGAATTACCCGCTGCTTTTAGTCCTGACACGTGCTTTCGGAGTTCAGATCGAGCAGATTGCAGCTCCGGATTTCATTCGCAATGAGTATTTCGATGTTCAGGCTACACTTCCCGCTGGATCCACGAAAGAGCAGGTTCCCGCGATGCTGCAGACAATGCTCGCCGAGCGTTTTCAGCTGACGTATTACCGCGAGAGCCGTGAATACCCGGAGACCGTGCTGACCGTCGGAAAAGGTGGCATGAAGCTCCCGCGTCTTCCGGATGACGCGAAACGGTCGAATTCGCAGTTGGCTCTTGCGGACGGCACCATGCAAATCACGATGACCGGCAGAGTGAAAGATTTGTTTCCTGTGATGGGCTCCTTCGGCCAATTTCCTCAGCCTGTGGACGAAACGGGTCTCGATGGAAACTACACATGGGTTCGCTATCAGGCGCCGGCGAGTGCGGACATGACGTTTGGCGACGCGAGTCATGAGTCATTCAGGAACATGATCGAAGCCGCGGGACTGAAGCTGGAAACGCGGAGAGTTCCGAAGGAAACGATCGTCGTCGATCACATCGAAAAGACGCCGACGGAGAACTGATTTTCAGCGCCCGGACGAGCCGAAGCCACCTTCGCCGCGGCGGGAATCGGAGAGTTCGTCGTGTTCCACCCATTCCACGGCTTCGTAGCGCGCGATCACCATTTGGGCGATGCGGTCGCCGGGATGGATTTCGAAAGTTTCGCCGCCGAGGTTCTGGAGTATGACGCGGATTTCGCCGCGATAGCCAGGATCTATCGTTGCGGGACTGTTCGGAAGCGTGATGGAATGCTTCAGGGCGAGGCCGCTGCGGGGGCGAATCTGGGCCTCAAAACCAGGAGGAAGTTCGATCGCGAGGCCGGTCGGCACGAGCTTTGTTTCATGCGGAGCGAGCGTCACGTTTTCGACGGCGTGCAGGTCCATGCCGGCGTCTTCTTCCGGGCCGTGCGCGTAGCGGGGAACGGTGGCGTCTTCACGAAGCCGGCGGATGCGGAGACGATGCGGGGTCAATCGATTATGATAACCGTTTGACCCCGAGAGTCCTTACGATTGCGCCGCTGCCGCCCGAAAAGAGCGCGTATGCGCTGGCGCGTTACAGCCGCTCCGCCGATTCGATCCGGCAGTCGATCGAATGGGTGAAGACGCATAACTCACAGCAGTTCCTCGAGAGCTTCTATTTCCAGTACGGGCATCAGTCGATTGCCGATCTGGGGCATACGGCGGTTTGCTTTGAAGGCGTGAGCGAACTCGCGGCCAGCGAGATCGAAGATGAAGTGCTGTGGGACGGGCAGGCGAAGTCTTCGCGCTATCAGGATTTTTCGAAGGGCGGATTCATCACGCCGCCGGAATTCGATGAGGCGCAGGCGGTGGAATACCGCACGGCTGGCGACGCGCTGATCGTGGCTTACAAAGATATTCACGCGCGCCTCGATGCACATTTGCGCGAGAAGCTGCCGCGGCCGGACGCGATGAAACCGGAGGCTTACGCGCGGAATATAGCGGCGCGTGCGTTCGATATCGCGCGCTACTGCCTGTTCTGGGGCGTGCCGACGAACGTGGGCCAGGTGACCAGCATCCGCACGCTCGAAAAGCAGATCAAACGGCTGCGAGTTTCAGAATTCGGGGAAGTCCGTGAGCTGGGGCAGGAAATTGCGGAAGCCTGCGCGGCACCGCCGGCATGCGTGTGGGATGACGCGATTGCCGATCCGATTGCGCCGACGCTCGCGCGGCATGCAGAGCCCGATGAATACATCCGCCAGTCGCATGCCGATCTTACGGCGTGGGCGAAAGAGAATCTGACGCTGCCGCCGCACTCTGCGCCGCGCGTGGATTTGCTGAAGCCGGACGATGTACTGACGGAAATCGCGGCGACGCTGCTTTATCCGGTGTGCTCGCATTCCTTCCGGACGCTGTATGAAACGCTGCGCGGCTGGAGTGCGGCGAGGCGCGGGGAAGTGCTCGACGTGGCGCTCCGTTCGCGAGGCTCGCGCGACGATTTGCTGCGCGGATTCCGCGGCGGCCAGTATTGCTTCGACATGCTGATCGATATCGGGGCGTATCGGGATATGCACCGGCACCGGCGTTGCCATCAGTACCGGCAGGCGTATTCGGGCAGCCACGGTTACGAATCGCCCGCAGCGCTGGCCGAGGCCGGGGCGCAGGATGTTTACGATTCCGTGATGACGCGGACCTTCGCCGCAATGCGGAGCCTGCCGGATCCGGGGCGGCAGTATCTGCTGCCATTCGGCGCCCGCTCGCGCTTCCTCTTTAAGATGGATTTCGCGGAAGTGGAATATATTGCAAGGGTTCGCAGCGGCGTGAAGGGCCACTTCAGCTATCGCGACGTGGCGTGGCAGATGAAGCAGCGGGTGGATGAGCTCGAACCGGAGCTTGGGCGGCTGCTGCAGGCGACGCCGCCGTGGGTGGAAGACCCGCTGAAGCGCTGAAACCCGAATTTTTACGGATCTTCCATATGGTTGTTGCCGTATGGAACAATATGAAAATGTCCCGCTTATTTGTGGCCACGGCCGTCGCCGCTTTTGTGCCCATTCTCGCAACCGCGCAGCAGGCGCCAAAGCTCGAATATGAGGCCGCGTCGATCCGGCCCGCGCCGCAGGCGGATGCCAGCGTCAAGATCGGTCTGCATACGGATGGTTCGCAGCTTCGCTTTGACTATCTCACCCTGAAGAACTGCATTCGCATCGCATGGCAGACCAAAGACTTTCAGGTCATTGGGCCCGAATGGATTTCCAACACGCGCTACCTGATTGCGGCCAAGCTGCCTGAAGGCACATTCACCGAAGATCAACGTCGCGAGATGCTGAAGAACCTGCTGATCGATCGCTTCGGGCTGAAGTTCCACAACGATAAGAAAGAGTTCAACGTCTACGCGCTCGAGGTGGGGAAGAACGGTCTCAAGCTGAAAGAGACGCCGCCGGACGCCTCCGATGCGGCGCCGGCAAAAGGCGTTAACGTGAGCGCCAGCGGCAGTGAGGCGGGAGTATATGTGGATATGGGCGGGGGTTCGTATTACAGCTTTGCGAATAACAAGCTCATCGGCCACAAGCTCACGTTCGCCCGTATCGCCGACACGCTGACGTTTTACTCGGATAAGCCGGTTGTGGATATGACCGGACTGCCGGCCGATAAAGCCTACGACTTTTCGTTTGACATTTCGTCCGACGATTACCGGGTAATGCTGATTCGTTCGGCGATTTACGCGGGAGTGACGCTGCCGCCTCAGGCGCTCCAACTGGCGGACCAACCGACGGACTCGCTGTTCAGCGCGCTTGATGCCGCGGGCCTGAAGTTCGAAGCAAAGCGGGCTCCGCTGGACGTGATGGTGGTGGATTCGGCGAATCAGACACCTGCTGAAAATTAGTACGGCTGGACACCGGTAAAACTGTAAGCGTGAATCATTGCCGTCCTTTGCGGCATCCCTGAGGCATGCCCAACACGAAGGCTTACGCCGCCCATTCAGCCAAAGCTCCGCTTGCACCTTTTTCTATTGATCGACGCACGCCCGGCGACAATGATGTCGCAATTGATATCAGGTTCTGCGGCATCTGCCATACGGACATTCATCAGACGCGCGATGAATGGGGCGGAGGGATGTATCCCATGGTGCCCGGGCATGAGATTGCGGGCGTGGTGACGGCGGTTGGCCCGAAAGTGAAGAAGTTCAAGCCAGGCGATCACGTGGGCGTCGGTTGTTTTGTCGATTCCTGCCGTACGTGCACGGAATGTAAGAAAGGCGAAGAGCAGTATTGCTCGGTGGGCACGGTCTTCACGTACGCCAGCACCGATAAAGAAGGACGTCCGACGTACGGCGGCTATTCCGACAAGATCGTGGTGGATGAGAATTACGTTCTGCGGATTCCCGATAACCTGCCGCTCGATGGCGCGGCGCCGCTGCTCTGCGCGGGCATCACGTTGTTTTCGCCGCTGAAACATTGGGGCGCGGGGCCGGGGAAGAAAGTCGGGATCATCGGGCTTGGCGGATTGGGTCATATGGGCGTCAAACTGGCGCACGCGATGGGAGCAGAGGTCACCGTCTTCAGCCAGTCACTGAAG
>DASZVV010000112.1:0-11321 GCA_035546955.1 Bryobacteraceae bacterium | reverse complement strand
CAGACCCCGCAGCGATAGTAGGATCATACTATGGAACGCCCCGGAAGGCAGAGCGTATCCTGTTCTCATAACTGATGGGTCGAGGAGCGGAATCCCTTGCAAAACGCGAACGAACAGCAAAAATTCGGAGAACCGCTCAGCGATTTCTCGCTGCGAAGCCTGCAGGGTCCCACCGTCACACTCAGTTCCAGCCTCGCGGGTAAAAAGGGCGGCGTCATCGTCGTCTGGTCCAGCACCTGCTCGCATTGCATCCGGTATGACAAGTATTTCGGTGAATTCGAACGCCGCTATCCGGACCTCCGCCTCATCATCGTTTCCGCCCGCCACGGCGAAAGCTTCGAATCGGTCACCAAAGCTGCCGAACAGCGCCGCCTCGGGTTCACCATCGTTCACGATCCGATGGGAAAGGTTGCTCAGGAGTGGTTCACCCAGCAGACGCCCAGGGCATTCCTGGTTGGCTCCGGCCGCGAACTGATGTACCGGGGCGCCATCGATAATTACAAGTTCCCCGCCGACCCCGAGTACGTCGCTTATCTGGAGCCCGCCATCGATCAGTTTCTGAGTGGAAGCCCCATCACCCGGCAGGAAACAGCCAGTTACGGCTGCGCCATCCAGTCGATCTATTACAATCTGCCGAAGGCTTTCACGAAGGGCGTATGAGCGACAGCAAGTTTTTTGGTATCCCTGCTCTGCTGGAAAGCGGACTGGTGGCGGCGCAGTCCGCCATGAAGACCGCCCAGAGCACTATCGACAAGATAACCGGCCTGAATGACGGCACCGTAAAAGGGCCGCCCGTCAACGGCCCCGAGGATCTTGACCTCGCCGTCGCCGATTTCGCCAATCGCGCCACGCGCGTCTATCGCTACGCCCCGCTCGATTGGTCTTCTCTCCCTTCGGCGTCGGGCGACCTGATGGCGGCTGCGAAGGAGTCGTTCCGGAATATTAAACTCACCGATCCCCGCAACGTGGTGCTCCCGGTTCAGTTCGCCCTCTCCATGGGTACGCTGTTCACCGAATCCTGCCTGCGCGGTCTGGTGACGCTCGATGTGGTTGGCCCGGGGCGCATCCCGAAACTGGTCGAGGATTTCTTTGAAATGTTCACCGAAACCCCGATCTTCGCGGGACTCGAATACGGTGAGCTGATCGATCGCTGTGAAACGCGCCTCAGGGAAGCTCCGGATGACTATCGCATGCGCATGGAGCTCGCGCGCGTGCTCTCGAAATGCGGCCGCTACGAAGATGCCGACGTAGAGTTCAAAAAAATCCCGAAATCCTCGCCTTACTACGGCACGGCGATGCACGAAGCCGGCACCGCACTGTTCCGCGCAGGCAGATTCGAAGATTCGATCCGCGCCGAAGTCATGGCAATGGATGCCGATCCCACGAATGAACGCTCCCGCCTCGTCATGTTCCAGTCGGCGAACAAGATGGGCGGCTATCCTGCCTGGGTGCCATCGCAGCACCGTATGCAGATGCGCGCGGGATGGAACAAGCCCACCGTCGTTTTTGAGGACATCGCCGCGAAGATCGGCATCGATAAAACCAGCGGCGGCCGCGGCACGGCCATTTTCGATTACAACAACGACGGCTATCTCGACATCGCCATCACGTCGGCCTACGGCGGCGGCAGCCTTTACCGCAATAACGGCGACGGCACCTTCACGGACGTCTCGGTCACAGCCGGACTCGATATTGCCACGAACACCTTCGGTATCGTGACCGGCGATTACAACAACGACGGATTTGCGGATGTATATGTCACCCGCGCCGGCTTTTACGTCGGCGAAGGCCAGCTGTTCCGCAACAATGGCGATGGTACTTTCACCGATGTCACAGCCGAGGCCGGTCTGGAGGGCGTATGGGGCCCGTCGTTCACCGCATCGTGGATTGATTACGATAACGACGGTTTCCTCGATCTCTTTGTCGGCAACAATCTCGGGGGGCTTTTCGAGCGTAAAACACCGAATCGCCTTTTCCATAACAACGGCGACGGTACTTTCACCGATGTCACCGAAAAAGCCGGTCTCCATACCATTTGGCCGTCCATCGGACCCGCTTGGGGCGATTACGACAACGACGGCTATATGGACCTCTTCCTCAGCAATGGTCTCGGCCGCTCGCACCTCTTCCACAACAATGGCGACGGCACCTTTACCGATGTGACCGAAACCGCCGGCGTCGGCGCCATGGGTTTCGGCAGCCCCGCCTTCTGGTGGGACTACGATAACGACGGCTGGATGGATATCGGCCAGTTCATCTGGTCTGATCACGAAGATGTGATCTACACCATGAAAAACGGCCGCGCGCCGGAAAACGGCCAGTCCATGCGCGTCTATCGCAACAATCGCGACGGCACGTTCACGTTGGTGAGCAGCGAGATCGGTCTCAGCGAATGCTGGGGCACGATGAGCGGTACGTTCGGCGATTTCAATAATGACGGTAATCTCGACGTCGCTCTGGGCAACGGCAGCCCGAAACTCGACCGCCTCGATCCAATGATTGTCTTCGAAAACGACGGCGCGAAATTCCGTAACACGTCTTTCGCGGCCGGTCTACCGTTCACCGGCAAGAGCCACGGCGTAAACACAGGCGATCTTTTCGGCGATGGCAGGATGTCCATCATTGTCGGTGCGGGTGGCGCTTATCCGGGCGATCTGCTCGCCATGAACATTTACTGCCCCACAACACTTCCGGGCAATTACCTGAATGTGCGCGTGAAAGGCACAAAGAGCAATCGCGACGGAATTGGTGCGCGCGTCATCCTCGAAGCCGGCGGCAAAAAGCAGACCCGCGAAGTCACCGGCGGAAGTAACTTCGGATGCCACCCGCTCGAACAGCACTTCGGCCTCGCGAAGCTCGAAAAAGTGGACTCCGTCGAAATTCGCTGGCCCAGCGGCCTGCGCCAGCGCTTCACGGATCTGCCGGTCAATACGTCGCTTGAATTTACCGAAGGGCAGGACGGCTGGAAATCCGTCTATAACAGACCGGCCAACTGAAACACAGTCTGCCGACGGCGCTCTGAAAGGAAATCATGCTCGATAACAGGCTGTTCCTGCTCCAGATCGCCGTTATCATCGGGTTCTCGCACATTATTTCCGCGCTGTTCAACCGGTTTCGGCAGCCCAAAGTCGTTGGTGAAATGGCCGCCGGAATCGCGCTCGGGCCCACGCTTTTCGGACTCTTCTGGCCCGGCGCCTACCATTCGCTTTTCCCGGCCGAATCGCTCGGCTACCTGAACGCCCTCAGCCAGGCCGGGCTCGTGATCTTCATCTTTCTGGTTGGTGTGCGCGTCGATTTCGCCGACCTGAAGAACCAGACCGGCATCGCGGTCATCACCAGTAACATCAGCATCATTCTCCCCATGTTGATGGGAGCGGGCGTCGCCTGGTATCTTTACCCGCGTTACGGGACCGGTTCACCGCTGGTTTTCGCTCTGTTCATCGGAACGTCCATGAGCGTGACCGCGTTTCCCGTCCTCGCCCGCATCCTGATCGAGCGCAACCTGCTCGGCACGCGCCTCGGCTCCGTCGCCATTGCCTGCGCGGCCGTCGATGACATCAGCGCCTGGATTCTCCTCGCCGCCATCGTCTCCCTCACGAAAAACAACACCCACAGCCGTCCCGCCGGCACCATGATCCTCTACATCGCGCTCTATCTTGTATCGGCCTTCGTGATCGCGCGCATTCTCGAAGCATGGTCCAGCCACCTCGATGAACAGAAGCTCCCGGTGAACGCCATCCTGCTGTTTGTTGTGCTCGCGCTTGTCTCCGGGGCAGTCAGCGAGCATTTGGGCATTCACGCCCTCGTCGGGGCATTTATTGCCGGCCTCGCAACTCCCCGCAAATTTCGCCAGCAGCTGATCGACAAGCTCGAAGCCGTCACGCTGATGATTCTGATGCCGCTGTTCTTCGCCCTCACGGGCATCCGAACGCAGTTTGTTTTCAACGGCGGCATTACGATGTATCTGGATTTTTGCCTCATTCTGCTGGTGGCGGTGGCCAGTAAGTGGGGCGGTACCATGATCGGCGCACGCTCTCGCGGAATGAACTGGCGCGACGCCTCGCGGCTTGGGCTTTTGATGAACACCCGGGGCCTCGTCGGCCTCGTGGTCCTGAATGTGGGGCTCGATCTTGGTATTCTTTCACCCAGACTTTTCGCTATGATGGTGGCAATGGCGTTAGTCACGACATTCATGGCAACGCCGCTGATGGACGCTTTCGAGGAAAGAAAAAAGGTTCAGGTCGCCGCCGCCGCATGGAAGTCAGCCTGAAGTGATATGTTCCGCGACGCTGCCAGGACAATTCCGCGAAACCCATTATTTACATCAACATTAAGGTCAGCCCCTGAACCGCGTTTGTACTTGAACGGCGGACGTGAATAGAGTTAAACTCGTCTTTGTCCTGCGGTATCAAAAGGGAGGGATGATATGCGAGAACTGGTAGCATCGGTAGCAAGTTACGGTCTGGCCAAAACGCTGTACGCGGCCCAGGAGACGGCGAAATTTCTGGGTGCTTCACCTTCCCTGGTGAATGCCAAGAATCCTCCCGGACCCGGTCCCGAAGCAAAGACTCCGCCCACGATGAGTGGCGAACTCTATTTCCGCACCAAAAAGACCGCGGAAAAATTCGGCGATCCTGCCGCAGTCGCCTTCATCGCATGCGATGAGTATCTTTCGAAAGCCGTCGACGTGGCTTTCAATCTGATCTCGAAGCCGAAGGGTTTCCTTCCCTACTGGAAAAACCTGCCGGGCCAGGTAGCAACTCAGGTTGGCCTCGCCGGTGCGGCCGTCGGTCCGCAAAGCTCCATCTATACCCAGCAGGCGAAGAATACCCGCTATATTTTCGTCCTCGTCCGCAATAATCCCGAAGAAATCGGTATCCCCAAGACGGGCGAATTTGACCTCCAGACTTACATGGATAAGGCGTATGGCGTCGGCGATTTCGAAGCCATCTGGACTGTCGAAGGTCTCGGCCACGTCTATTCCCAGCGCACATGGATCCTGAAGCATAACGTCAGCGAAGACGCACACGGCATTATGATGGACGGCCAGGCGGCGAATATGCCGCTCAAGTCGCTCACCATGATGCACGCCGGCCTCGGCCTCGCGGTCGCGGAATCGCTGATGAAGCAGCTCACCGTCGATAGCAGCACGGCGGAAGTGCAGCGCGTTCTCAAGGTTTTCATCAAGATCTGCAACAATAATTCGCGCCCCGGTTACGTCGGCTGCGCGCTCGAATCGCTCGGCCTCGTCACCCGCTGCTTCAATTACCCGATGGTGAATCTGGTTCAGAAGGTTCTGGCGGATATCGATCCCATCGCCTGGGAGTTCTTCTGGCGCGGCGCTGGCCGTGCGCTCTACTTCTCGCCGGGACACATGATGCAGCCGCTGTTCTCGCCCTGGATCGCCGCCGAGCAGGAAGCCCCGAATGAACGCGCTTACAAGATCCTGAAGGCCGGTATCACCTGGCCCACCAACATTGTCAACATGCGGCAGCCGGAGATCTTCGAAGATCTCATCAAGCGCCGCGGCAAAGAGGAAGAGCACGAAGGGACGATTCGCCACGGCGTCGCCGCTTCCACAACGATGGCCATGGATATCACGCCCAACCATCCGCTCGTCCAGCAGTACATCGAATACAAACCGAAGAGCTCGGATCCCGAAGTGCAGCGCCTCTGGCATAAGCTCGTTCACGAGCCCGCCTACCGCGCGAAGCACCGCTATCAGCCGATTCTCCACAAGCACGGCATGATGGATCAGGTCTTCCGCTTCCAGGACCTCGATGCTCTGGTTGATCGCCTGGAATCTTCCGACACTCACAAGGAAGGCAAGAAGCACACGGCTGAAGCGCGCGCCTGAGCGCTTCCAGCAATTGCATGGCTTCGGAGCGCGTGGGGGTGAAGGTTCAGGCAATCGGCAGTCCGGCCGCCGACTTCTCGCTCACCGACCTCGCGGGAGCCACGCATCATCTCGCAACCGAAATCGCCGGACGGAATGCCGCTGTCGTGGTCTTCTGGTCCGGCGTCTGTTCGCACTGTAATCGGTACGACGACTTCCTGAACACGTTCGCCGAGCGCCATCCCGATCTGCCGCTCCTCGCCATCGCCTCGCGGCAGCAGGAAACACGCGAGATGCTGCGCCGCGCCGTTGCAGAGCGCGGGCTGCGATTCCCGATTCTGATCGATCCCGGCGGCGTAGTCGCCCGCCAGTGGGCTACCGAGCAAACGCCCCGCGCCTTTCTGCTCGACAGCAACTGCGCGATTCGCTATCGCGGCGCGATCGATAACTTCCAGTTCCCCGGCACTCCCGATTACGAAGCGTATCTCGAACCGGCCATCGCCGATCTTCTGGCAGGCCGCCCGATTTCTCAGCCCGATACCCCCAGCTTCGGCTGCGCCATCCAGTCTGTCTATTACCAGTTACCGAAGATCCTATGAGTTCGCCCTTCCGGAATCTTTTCCGGCTTCCCGCTGACGTTCTGGAAACCGGGCTGCGGACCTTCAGCAGCGGCGCCCGCGCGCTCCAGAACACGCTCGAAAGCTTTGCCGGCCAGGGCACGCCGAACGGCGATGCCCCGCCGGTCAACGGGCCGCGGAATCTCGATGACGCAATTGCGGAAGTAGCGAATCATCTGGTGCGCATTGGCCGCACCGCGCGTCCCGACGCTGGGGATCTGCTGAAAACCGCGCAGGACGCGCTCGAATCCGCCAAACGCAGCTTCGGCTATATCGATCCGGCGAATCCCCGCTCGCTTGCGCTTTCACTCGCGCTGCCGCTCTCCGCCGGCAGTCTGATGGCGGAAGCCATGCTGCGCGGCATGGTCTTCTACAACATCGTCGGGCCGAAACGCTTCACCAAATCCACGCTGGATTTCATGGAGTCCACCTCGGACATCGCTCCGTTCGTTCGCCTCCAGTACAAAGACCTCATCGAACGCCATCGCGAGCGTCTCGAAAAATCGCCGAATGACGCCGTTACTCGCCGGGAGCTTGGCCGCGTCTACATCAAATGCGGCCGCTATGCGGACGCCATCCGCGAGCTCGAAATCGCCGCCGCGGATGCCTCGGTGCGCGCCGACGCCACCTACGATTCCTGCGTTGCTCACTACCGCTCCGGCAAGTTCGAAGGCTCGGTCAGCATGGCGGTCGAGGCCATGACCGCCAATCCGGAAAACGAGCGCGCCCGCTACTGGATGTGGCTCGCCGCCCAGCAACTCGGCGGCTACCCTCCATCGGTCCCCACCCGATTCCGTATGGATCTGAAGGCCGGTGTAGCGCCAACCAGTCTGCACTACGAAAACATCGCCTCGAAAATCGGACTCAATAAAACCAGCGGCGGGCGTGGTATCGCAATTTTCGATTACAACAATGACGGCCTGCTCGATGTCGCCATTACCTCCGCGCACGGCGGCACCAGCCTTTATCGCAACAACGGCGACGGCACGTTCACCGACGTCTCCATCGAATCCGGCCTGGACCAGGCCGTCAACGGTTTCTCCATCATCGCGGGCGATTACGATAACGACGGCTTCACCGACCTCTACATCACCCGCCTCGGCTGGTACGCGGGCGACGGCACGCTCTTTCACAACAACGGTGACGGCACCTTCACCGATGTCACCGAGAAGGCGGGTCTGGCCACCTGGGGCCCGTGTTTTTCCGCCTCCTGGGTCGATTACGACTGCGACGGCAATCTCGACCTCTTCATCCCCAACAACGCCGGCGGTGTGTTCGATAAGCACGTTCCGAACCGCCTGTTCCACAACAACGGCGACGGCACATTCACCGATGTCACCGAAAAAGCCGGCGTCGGCGGTCTGATGCCAGCCATCGGTTCCGCCTGGGGCGATTACAACAACGACGGCTATCCGGATCTCTTTGTCAGCGCGCTGGGCCACGCGCAGTTACTCCGCAACAATGGCGATGGCACGTTTACCGACGTCAGCGTGGAAGCCGGATTCACCGACCCTTCAATCGGCACGCTGTGCGCGTGGGTCGATTACGACAATGATGGCTGGCTGGATGTGGCCCAGTTCGTGTGGTCCGACTACGAAGACATCATCCATACGATGCGCACGGGGCGGGGCCCCGATGACGGCAAGCCCTTCCGCATTTATCACAACAATCGCGACGGCACTTTTACTTTGAAGGACCGCGATCTGGGCTTCGACGGCTGCTGGGGCAGCATGAGCGGAGCGCTCGGCGATCTGGATAACGACGGCAATATCGATTTTGTGCTCGGCAACGGCGCGCCTCCGATGGATCGCATCGAGCCGATGATCGTGCTGCAGAGTGACGGCCAGCGTTATCGAAACGTCACGTTCTCCGCCGGCCTCCCCTTCACTGGCAAGAGCCACGGCGCCAATGTCGCGGATCTTTTTGGCGATGGACGTCTCTCCATCCTCGTCGCCGCGGGCGGACTCTATCCCGGCGATCTGATGACGAGCACGGTCTTCTGTCCGAAGGAGCGGACCGGCAACTACATCAACGTCCGTCTGCGCGGTACGCAGTGCAACCGCGACGCTATCGGCGCGCGCGTAACACTCTCAGCCGGCGGCAAGCGCCAGATGCGTGAAGTGAACGGCGGGACGAACTTCGGCTGCCTCCCCGCCGAGCAGCACTTCGGCCTTGGCCAGCTTACCGAAATCGAATCGATCGAGATCCGCTGGCCCGGCGGCGGTTCTCAATTCGTCGACAATCCGCCGGTGAATGCAACGATCGTAATCGTCGAAGGCCAACCCGGTTTCACCCAGGTCCAATTCGCCCAGGCCGGACCTCTGTCCGGGCCCGCGTGATCAGGTTCTCCGCGGAAAATCCGCCCGCGCCCGTAGTCCCGCGATCTGCCCCTGGTGCCGCTCCTCATGCACGATCACTACGCGAAACAATTCCCGAATATTCGTGCGTCCCATAATCGGATGATCGATCACCGGCCGTTCCACATTCCGCGGCAGCGGCCCCAGCAGCAATTTCTCCGTCTCCACCAATGAAGCCGCAAGGCCAGTCCGGACCGCCCCCAATTCCAGCCCCGGCCGCGGACTCGACGCGGTCGGATTCACGGCCGAGACAATCGGGTATCGAATCACTGCTTCCCGCAATGCCTGCGGCATGAACTGGCTCATCATTCGCGCCGGAAATTCGAACAACTGCATCACCGGCCGCGGCACGCCCGCAAATGACGAATCAACGTCGCGCAGGCTGACCCGAATCGTGTCGCCGCCCTCTCGGGCCGCATCGATGATCTGCCGGAATTGGTCCCGGTACATCTCCTCTGTCCGCAGCAGATGATCCGCAATCTGGACCATCGACCATACCCCATGCCCAGGCGACCATTCCGCCTGCGCCGCGCTCACCTCGCCCAGCACGGTCAAGGTATTTTCGCGAACCAGCCGGAAACGGTCCACCTCCGTCGCCAGACTCCCCGGCGCGGCAGTCGCGGCCTGCGCCAATCCCGCAATCGCCGCTCCAATCGCTTTGGCGGTGTCGCTCATACCGCGCTCCCCACCGGCATCTCACCGGACCGGCGCAGTTCTTCCACTGTCCGATACGAATAGAGCGATGCGATGCGGTTCTGCCGTTCCAGCCCAGGATAGACCTCTTCCAGTGCTTCCCGCGCGGGCGTCGCGATCCAGTAACGCCAGAACAATCCATCGCCCTCGCGCTTCTTTTCGGCAGTCGTGTACGTTTCTATGCGATCCACATCGCGCGGAACCATGTGATGCCATGCCAGCACCGCCGAGATCATGCCGTTCGTGAACTCGTCGTGAAACTGAAGCTCCGAGCACGCGCGCGCCGCCGATTTCACGATCTCCGGATTGCACAGATTCACCAGCGTCACGGCCCACAGCAGCCCCGCCAGCACGTTGCGGCGCTCGTCCGCGACGTGCGTCTCTTCCGCTGCATTCGCGATCATGCGCTTCCGCGCTCCGGCGTACGGCACAAAATTCGCCGGAACGAAATACAGCCCTCTGCCCACGCCATGCCAGAACAGCAGCCGCAGCCGGCCATCGATTCTCCGCATCGAGTTGCTCACGTCATCGAGCAGATGCGGATAGAGACACCGCACCACGAGCCCCAGCGATTCCACTGTTCCGTCTTCCCAACCAGGCCGGCAGTTGGCGCCGCACAGATCGACAAACCGGCGCACCGCCCGGTCCACATCCGATTTCGATGGCTGCGAGGGCAGTCCTTCGAACACCTTCTCCGCGAAGGCCGTTCCCATCCCCGCGTGCAGCGGAACGAGCGCGCTGTCCGGCAGCCGCCCGGCATCGCCGCTCGTGAGCAGCCCCTGGGTCGAGAGGATCGCGGCCTTTCCCGCCAGATGCCCCACGCCCTCGCGAACCCAGATGGTATGAAAGTTTTCCTCGGTGGGCAGGTGCGCCAGAATTTCCTGCGGTTCCGCGCCGCCGGGGATGCCGAGTTCCCGATCCACCCATTGGAACAGGCGGAACGATTCAATCTTGTTGTCGAATTCCTGCCAGTCGCAGAGGAAGCCGCCCGGCGTCAGATTCCGCATCAGCCGGGCCGATTGCTGCGCCAGCTCGAGTCCGTTTCGGAATGCGTCGCGCGCCGTCAACCCCCAAGCTTAACAGCAAAAACCGGCAGGGCGCACGGTGTTAATGTAGCTGCCGGGCCGCGTCATCTAATACATTCAGATTAGTTTCCCGGCTGACATAATTCGCCCCGTCCACTCACTTTATGGGAGTGCGCCTGAGGGGCGGTATGATGGATTTCCGCCCTGAAAACGAAAGCGCGCGGGAAGGTTTGAGATGGCTGATTCATTCGATCCAAAACTAGTGCCGGATTTGCTGCGCGCCACGTTATCGGTCTCGATCGGAGCGGCTTACAAAAGCCTCGAAATGATCGCGCGGCCCACCGAGAGTTTCCCGAAAGTCGTCGCCGAAGTGACCGGACTCATGACAGTGCCCGAAGGAACGGGCGATACTCTGCCGGAGAAGGTGCAGGCAATGGCAGGAGTGTGGCTCGCGCGCGGCGCGCATATGGTGGTCGATTGCAAGGCCACGGGCGATAAATTCACGGAAGGCAAATAACCACCGCTACCATGCAGGCGGTGACCCCGCGCAACCCGGCTTTTGACTATCTCCAGCGGCTGTTTCAGGTACTGCGGGTGGTCATCCGGCAGCTCTCCCGAGTATTGATCCGGCGCATGCAGGGCCGTCCCACCCTCGGCCATCTCCTGCTGCGCGAAGGGCTCGAACAGGTCGGCGGCACGTTCGTCAAGCTCGGTCAGATTCTCTCTCTCCAGATCGATAGCCTCCCGCGCGAGTACTGCGATGCCCTTCTTTCGCTGCTCGATCGCGTTCCCA
>DASZVV010000111.1:0-9249 GCA_035546955.1 Bryobacteraceae bacterium | reverse complement strand
CTGAGCGCACGCAGTTCGAAGCCGGCGGCTGGAAAGGCGTCTCTCTGGGGCCGCTGGTGCTGCGCGCCGAGACCGCCGTCTGTGCCGCCCTTGCGGTGGTGGCGCAAGGTTGGCTGGCAAGCTCGCTACAATCAAGACAGGCGTGACACAGACGCACTTTGGCGGCATTGTCGAATACGCCGCAACTATCCTGCTGATCGCTCAGATTCTTCTGGCTCGCCGCTGGCTGAAGGGGCGGAGCCTGGCCGTCTGGCTGCCGCTGATCGCCATCTGGATCGTCACTGCCGCCGCGATTGCGACGGTCTGGTCCGGCGCGATGTACAGCATGAGGCGCGTGCCAGTCACGATTCGCGTGGGATTCGCCGCGACCGGCTATATCTGGATCTTCCTGACGTCGCTTGCGGCGGCCGCTTTTCTGCTGGGGCGATATCTGCTGCGGAAGACTCCGGCCGCTCATTCGCCGGGCAGGCGAAGGGCATTGGGAGGCGCCGCGCTTCTCGCCGCCGCTGCGCCGGCTTCGGTGGTGGCGTACGGGGCATTCGTGGAACGCAACGACTATGGGGTGACGGAACTCGATTTCCCCGTGCGCGGGCTGCACCCCGATCTGGACGGTTACCGCATTATGCAGGTCAGCGACCTGCACGTGAGTCCGTTTCTCAGTGTGCGGCAGATGGCGCGTGTGATCGATATGGCGAATGACCTGCGGGCCGATCTTTCGGTGTTCACCGGAGATCTGATCACCGAACCGGGCGATCCGCTCAATGCCGCCATCCGCGAGCTGGTGCGGCTGCGCGCGCCGGACGGCGTTCTGGGCTGCATGGGGAATCACGAAGCTTACGTGGGATGCCGCAATTATCTGGAGCGCCAGGCGAGGCCGGGCGGCGTGGATTTTCTGCGGATGCGCGCCCGGCAGGTGCGGCGCGGCCAGGGGGTGCTGAATATCGCCGGTGTGGATTACCAGAGAAACGATGAACGGGCCCACTATCTGGAGGGTACGGAGAAGCTGATTGTGCCGGGCGTAACGAACCTGCTGCTTTCGCACAATCCCGATGTTTTTCCGGCCTCGGTGCGCATCGGCTTCGACGGCGTACTGGCGGGTCACACGCACGGCGGGCAGATTAACGTGGAAATCCTGCATCAGGACATCAATCCGGCGCGGTTCCGGACGCCATTCACGAAGGGCCTCTATCGATGGGGCCTTGCGGGCGCAGCTCCGGGCACCTGCTACGTGACGAACGGCGTCGGGACTATCGGGATGCCGATCCGGCTGGGCGCGCCGCCCGAGATCGCGCTGCTGCGCCTGCGGCGGGCTTAACGTGCGATACCTCATCCTGAGTGATATCCACGGAAACCGGGAGGCGCTGGAGGCGGTCTTGCGCGATGCGGCAGGCGCCGGCGGCGGCTTCGACCGTGCGCTCTGCTGCGGCGATCTGTGTGATTACGGTCCTGATTCGGCGTTCGCGATCGACTGGGCGCGCACGCGGGCGGCGGCCGTGATCCGGGGCAACCATGACCGGATTTGCGCCGGTCTCGGCACGATGGAGGAGTTCACGCCGCTGGCCCAGGCTTCCGCGCGTTGGACGATGGAACATCTGAGCGAGCCGGACCGTAACTATCTGCGTGGTTTGCCGCGGGGGCCGAGGCCGGTGGATGACGAGGTTGTGCTGGTTCACGGCGCTCCGTACGACGAGGATGAATACGTGACGGACGTGCTCGAAGCGGGGATTGTTTTCGGCCAGCTGGCAGGGACGGAGTACGTGGAACTGCCGCATTTTTTCGGGCATTCGCATCTGCAGGGAGCGTTTGTGCGCACCGGCGGACGAATCCGCCAGATTACGCGGCCGAGCAACCCGGGGCAGGAGATACTGATCGCTCTGGAGCCCGGCGCGGCGCATCTGATCAATCCAGGAGCGGTGGGGCAGCCCCGGGATGACGATCCGCGCGCCGCCTACGCGATTTTCGACAGCGTGGAACGCGAGGTCGCATTGCGCCGCGTGCCGTACGATCTGGCGGCGACCCAACAGAAAATTCTGGCTGTGGGGCTGCCAACGCGGCTGGCGGACCGGCTGGCAAGCGGCAGATGACGGATTTTGTGATCTAATCGGAACGAATCGAGACGACTATGTATTGCACGCGATGTGGCGCCCAGAATGCAGATGATGCGCGTTTTTGCACCGCTTGCGGCGCATCCACGGAGGCCGGCGGTGCGGCGAGCACCGCGGGACAGGGCTATCCGGCGGGAGCGGCATTTCCGGCGGGACCTTATCCGGGAGCATCGAGAAAGCGCCTGCACCGGGTCATGGCGGATAAGAAGATCGCGGGCGTCTGCGCGGGATTCGCCGAATACTTCGACATCGACGTCACGCTGGTCCGTCTGATCTGGATCGCCATGGTGCTGATTCCGCCGAGTATCGGGGTGATCGTCTACCTGGTGGCGTGGATTGTTCTGCCGCGCGAATGACGATCAGACGCGGCGTGTGAGTGTGACGATGGTTTCGATGTGGAAGGTCTGGGGGAACAGATCGACCATGGCGAGCCGCTCGATTTCGTAGCTTTCCTTCAGCCCCGCCAGATCGCGCGCCAGCGTCGCGGGATCGCAGGCCACGATCACGATCTTTCGCGGCGCGATCTCGCGCAGGCGGGTGACAGCGACGGGACCCAGACCGGCGCGGGGAGGATCGGCAAGGATGAAATCCGGAGTGTCGTTTGCCTCTATCAGGTAAGCTTCTGAACTCTGCCGGATGGCTTGCACCGCGAAGCCGGCGCGTTCCGTGTTGCGGCGCAGATCGTCCGCCGCGCGTCCTGCTTCGACAGCCGTGACTTTCGTGAATTTACGCGCCAGTGGAATGCTGAACAGGCCGACGCCGGCGTAGAGATCCCATGCGGCGCCGCCGGTTTCATCGCCGATTGCGAGATCGGCCAGACTGCCGGCGAGTGAGCGGTTCACCTGAAAAAATGAATTGCCGGATACGCTGAACACGTCACCGCCGGTTTCGTATTCGAGTTCGCCGGGGACAGTGCCGGGCACCTCGGCAGCAAGCCAATCGAAGAAGTGTTTCGCCACCGGCTGCGAGGCTTCCCGCACGTTCCACTGCACCTGCGTCTCGTCGGTGAAGATCTCGAGAGATGTGACGAAGCGCGGCCAGCGGCGGTCTTTCACCATGCGGTGCAGCTTCGCGAGCGCTTCGTTGATTTTGGGGGAACTGATGGGGCACTGCGGCGCGGGCACCAGCTTTTGCGATCGCATGCGCCGGAAGCCGATCTGTCCGTTCTCGATGTGGAACTGCGTACGGTTGCGGTAGTTCCAGGGATCGCCCGCGGTCACCTCGATGCGCGATTCGTCGAAATCGAGCTTTGCGCCACGACGCAGGGTTTCGGCGAGGATGCCGCGCTTCAATCGTAGTTGCGCGGGGTAGTCCGCATGCTGATAGTGGCAACCGCCGCAAGCGCCGAAGATGGGGCAGCGCGCCGGCACGCGATCGGACGACGGGCGTACGACGCGCAGGAGATCCGCGCGCCGGGCATGCTTTTTCGAGGAGGGCGGCGCCACCTCCACCTCTTCGCCGGGCAGCACGAACGGTGTGAAAACCACCTCGCCATCCACCCGGGCCAGGCCTTCGCCGCCATAAACAAGCTTTTCAATTGTGAGATCCAACGCCATCAGAACCCGAAGGGTACCACTGGGCAATTGCGGGGCCGCAACGGAAACCCGTTGCCCAGCATCGAATTTAAGTATGGCAGGAAGATCCGGTAGTTCTTTTCAGAAGCGCCAGAAGGAACTGGCGCGTGTCGAAAAGCAGCGTGAGAAATTCGCGCGCCGCGTAGCAAAGAAGCATGCGCCGAGCACCGGCCAGCCAGAAGAGCAGGCGGAACACGAGCACGTGGAACAGCACGAAACCGCTGATTCTTTGGGCTAACCGAGTCTCTGGTATGACGGAACGCGTGCGCGTCGCTGTTACGATGGGAATTTCGTCCCCTGACAGATGATTCCACGCGTTCTTTCGGGCGTGCAGCCCTCCGGCAATCTCCATATCGGCAATTATCTGGGCGCCCTGACGAACTGGGTGCGGATTCAGCACGATTACGAAAGCATTTTCTGCATCGTCGATCTGCACGCCATCACGGTCTACCAGAAGCCGGAAGAGCTGCGCGACAGTATCCGTGCGCTCGCCGCATTGTTTCTTGCGTCCGGCATCGACCCGAAACATTCGCGGATCGTAGTGCAGTCTTCTGTCCCGGCGCACGCGGAGCTTGCGTGGCTGCTGACGTGTGTCACGCCGATGGGCTGGCTGGAGCGCATGACGCAGTTCAAGGCGAAGGCGGCGGCGCAGGAATCGATCGGCGATGGGCTGTTCCAGTATCCGGTTCTGATGGCGGCGGATATTCTGCTCTATCAGGCCGCGATTGTGCCGGTCGGTGAAGACCAGATGCAGCACCTCGAACTCACGCGCGATATTGCGCAGCGCTTCAATTCGCTCTATGGCGATACATTCGTGATGCCCGCGACGAAGCTGCCGGCGGTGGGCGCGCGCATCATGGGACTGGACGATCCGACGACGAAGATGAGCAAGTCCGCTACGGGCACGGGGCACGCGGTGGCGCTGCTCGATCCGCCGGAGAAGATCCGCAAGACGATCATGCGCGCGACGACCGACTCGGGGAGCGGCGTGGATCTGGAGACGATGGGTGCAGGCGTCGCGAATCTGCTCAGCATCTTTCAGGCGTTTTCCGAATGGACGAACGAGCAGATGCGCGCGCACTTCACCGGAATGCGGTATGGCGACCTGAAGAAGCAGGTGGCGGAGATGGTGATCTCAAAGCTCGAGCCGCTGCAGGCGCGGTATCGCGAGATTACGTCGGACCCCGGCTATCTGGACGGCGTGCTGCGCGCGGGCGCAGAGGCGGTTACGCCGATCGCTGATTCGACGGTGCGGCTGGTGAAGGAGCGGATGGGGATTTACATCCCCGCCTGATCGATATCTGACGGGAAGGATGTCACGCGAACGCAGTTTGCGAGATCGCGCTGCAGACGAATTCCTTCCTTGCTGTCTCCGAGGCGAATCGCGATGGAGGCGCCCGGAGTGCGGCTCTCGACGGTCAGCCGAACGCCCGGACGCACCTGCTTCCGTTCAAGGTCCCGGAGAAATGCGGGATTGCGATCCGATACGCTTGTGATGATTGCCGGCTGCTGCAGGGGCCAATCGAAGAGCGGAGTTTCGTTCCTGTAGTTTCCGGCTTCGTGTTTTGCCGGGATTGCATGCCCATGGGGATCGAATTCCGGATCGCCGAGAATGGCCGCCACGCGATCCTCAAAGCGCTCCGAGATGAAGTGCTCAAGGCGTTCGGCCTCTTCGTGAACTTCATCCCAGGAATACTTCAGGACATCGTGAAGAAATAATTCGAGCAGCCGGTGGTGGCGCACCAATTCCCAGCCGCGCCGCTTTCCCGCGGCGGTCAGACGAACACCGCGATGTTTTTCGTAAAGCACGAGAGCCGGGCGATGCGCGGCGAGCTTTTTCAGCATTCCCGTAACCGAAGGACTGCGAACCATCAGGCGCTCGGCCAGGGCATTGGTGGATACCGCCGCATCTTCGGCACCCCCGAGTTCCAGAATCGTCTTCAGATAATCGTCAACGGATTCTGACGACCCGCGGCGATTCATCTCGCTGCTCGATTTCTTAGCCACCACGAAATTAGACTAACTCACGGCCGGGTTGCGGGCACCGGACAGGTTCGGTTACTATTTAGCCATGCCTAATTTAGGTATGACTAAATTTAGTATTAGCCCGTGGTCCATCTGGATGGCGGCATTGCTTTTCTTCTCTGCCACTCCGTGGCTGTTCGCACAGGGCGAAACTACGAGCGCAATCATGGGGGCAGTGACCGATCCGGCCGGAGGGGCAATTGCGGGAGCGGGGGTCAGTGTCACCAGCGCGGAAAATGGGTCGGTCCGGAAAGCCTTGACGGATGACGGCGGCCGCTTCAGCTTTCCCCAGCTGAAGCCCGGGCATTACACGGTCCAGGCTCAGGCGCAGGGATTCGAGGCGCAAACGAGCGAATCCGTATTCGCAGGCCTGGGACAAAAGCAGACGGTGGATTTCACCCTGAAAGTAGCCGCAGCTAAAACCGAAGTGACGGTCAGCGGCACCCCGCCCCTGGTGAACCCGGAGAATCCGAACACCTCCACGACCCTGAGTGCAGCCGCCCTTGAAAACCTGCCGAATCCGGGCAGTGATATGACGTACCCTCTGCAGTTCGCGGCGGGTGCGCTGATCAACACGGCGGGCAGCGGGAACGACTTCGTCGGCGGCACCAACGGTTATGGAAACGTCCAGTTCAATGGGTTGCCCTCGCTCTCAAACGGCTATATTGTCGACGGGCTCGAAACCAATGATCCGTTGACGAACCTGAACAGCGGGCTCTCCACGAATCTCGTGCTCGGTCTCAATTCCATTTCGGAAGTTACGGTCAACACGCTCTCCTACACGGTGGATCAGGGCCGCTACGGCGCTTCTCAGACGAATTACGTCACGAAGTCCGGAACGAATCAGTTCCACGGGAATCTGTATGAGTTGTGGAACGGATCGAAGTTCAATGCGGCGAACTTTTTCACGAATTCCACTCCGGGCAACCACAAGCCGCGATCCGCGATGAACCACTTTGGCGGCAGTCTGGGCGGACCGCTCGTTCACAACAAGCTGTTCTTCTTTTTCGACAGCGAATGGGTCCGGATTGCGCTGCCGATTGTCTCGACAGTCACCGTGCCGACGCCTGCATTCCAGAGCTACGTGCTCGATCAGCTCCCGCGCGGCGGCACGGATGCGGTCACCGGCTCCGTGTATGCGGCGGCGCCGCAGTCGGTTCCTTTTTATCGGCAGATGTTCAGCCTGTACGGAAACACCGCCGGGACGCCGCTCGCGATTCTGGGATGTCCGTTCAACAGCGACGGAACCACCGCGGCCGGGATTCCGCCGAATGGGAACGGCTGCGCCAATCGTCAGACCGAGTCGCATTCGAGCGACGATCACGAAGAGGTGCAAACGGCACGAATCGACTACAATATTGATGACCGCAACACTCTGTGGCTGCGTTTCCAGTACGACGACGGGTTGCAGACGGCCTACACCGATCCAATCAATCCGCTGTTCAATGCGCTTTCGCCGCAGCCGCTGTATTCCGCAGCCGCCGGCTACACTCATGTCCTTTCACCGAGGCTGGTGAATGATTTCAATCCGGCATTCTCCTGGTATGAGAGTCTGTTTGGTCCGAGCGATTTCGCGAAGACAACGGAGGCTTTCCCGATCGTGCTGCAGGGTAGCGGCCCCGACGCGCCATTCACAACCGTGGGCGGGCTGGACAACACCTGGGTGCAGGGCCGCCGCGCTTCCCGGTTCTTTATCAACGATAATCTCGCGTGGATGGCGAGTAGCCACGAATTGCGTTTCGGGACGAACACCCGTATTTTCCGACTGAATGATTACGACTTCGGTGAAGGCACAATACCGCTCGTCACGTATACGACGCTCCCCCAATTCATCTACGGTGTTGCTTCCACGGCGGACAAGAGATTCGCAGTGGCGAACTCGCAGCCATACAATTTCCTGAACCTCGATCTCTATGCGCAGGACACGTGGAAAGTGACGAAGAAGCTCACCTGGATTGCGGGCATTCGAACCACGACCAATACCAACCCGCTGAATCCGCATGATGCAGTGGCCCGCCTTACCGGCTCGTTTGCGTCCATCTCACACGACGTGAATCAGCCGCTGAACAGCGTGATTCAAACCGGGCTCGGGCATCTGTTCGACTCAACACCACTCGCCATTCTCCAGCCGCGGACCGCCATTGCGTGGCAGATGGCGCCGAAGACGGTTCTGCGAAGCGGTTTCGGTCTTTTCAGCGATCTGCTGCCCGGTAGTATCGCGGATCTTATCGGCGCCAATCCGCCGTACTCGCAGACGTTTCAGGGCGGCCTGCTCGGCAACGTGGGTGGAACCGCAATCGCTCCCGGCGTCCCCAACAGCACGGTGGACGCAACAATTACCGCCAGCCAGATCTTCAGCAGGGGCTTCGCCCACGGCCAGCTCTCCTGCGCTTCGCCTATGGCCAATCCGAGTGCCTGTTTGCCCCCGGTTTCCCTCGTGGCCGTGCCGGATGGCAAGCTGCATGCTCCTTATTTCATGGAGTGGAGTCTGGGGATCGAACAGCAGGCGGGCAATACGATGCGCTTTCGTGCGCAGTATGTCGGCACGCGAGCTGTGAATCAGCCCTATACAACGCAGGTCAATGGTTACCAGACCGTCTGCCAGGGTTGCTTCGCGCCCTTCCCCTACGAACAGCCAATCGATCCGCGATTTGGCGCGGTCACACAACTCAGCACCGGCGCGAACAGTCACTATAACGGCCTGCAGACAACTGCTGAAAAGCGAATGAGCCACGGCCTGACGATTCAGGGCAATTACACCTGGAGCCATTGCATCGATACGGTTTCGAACGGCGGATTCCTATCCTTCGCCGCGGGCGGCATCCTGTCGCCGATTCCGGGCGATCTGACGCGCGATCGCGGTCCATGCGATTACGACGTGCGTCACAATCTGACGGCCAGCTACACGTACGAACTGCCGGTCCGGTTACATAACAATCTTCGTCATGCCCTCAATGGCTGGCAGGTCTCGGGCTCCGTTTTCTGGCACAGCGGCCTTCCGTTTTCGGTGCTGAGCGCGCCTTACACGTCAGGTGGAAACGGAATTATCAATGGCAGCGGAGCGCAGTTCGCGAGCTTAGTTCCGGGCGTTCCGCTGTACGAACACAATCCGATTCCTGGAGTGACGCAGCCCGGAACTATCCAGTGGCTGAATCCAAACGCATTTGTCTCCACGGTCGATCCGAGTACGGGCGCGTGTTCGGAGGGGGATTCTCCCTCCGGGTGTCAGTTTGGCAATCTGGGGCGCAATGCGCTTCGCGGGCCGGATTTCACCTGGAGCGATCTCTACATTACGAAATGGTTCGCGCTGCCCGACCATATGAAGCTCCGCATTGACGGGCAGTTTTTCAATCTGTTCAATCACCCGAACTTCGGACTGCCGGTGCGCGGCTATGCCGGCATTCCGGGCGAACCGTCGACGCAGACCGGATTCGGCGCGCTCACTTACACGACCTCACCCCCCACCGGATTGCTCGGGGTGGGTCTGGGCGGTGACAGTTCGCCCCGAATGATCGCATTTCAGGCCCGGCTTGAGTTTTGAGCGG
>DASZVV010000110.1:0-20103 GCA_035546955.1 Bryobacteraceae bacterium | reverse complement strand
GGTGGATCGCACGGTGGTGCTCACTGGCAAGGGTTCGCTGTCGCCGCGTCCTGCCGGACGCGCCCTTGCCAGTTCCGCGCCGCCGTGCCGTAGTGATGCGATCGCGACGGGCGGCTCCGGTGGGATGGCTAAGGCAGGTTCAGATCCTTAGACGAACCTGGGCGACGGAGTTCGATCCGCAGGGAAATAGCCCCCACACGCGCGCAGCGCTCGTAAGGCACTCTGTTGACGTCTCCGAGAACGCCGCCTTCGCTGGACTCCGCAGATTTATGGGAAGTGCGGAGCGGTCGTACCGTCGTACATTAGTCTCGACGGTAATCTTTTGAAATTCTGGAGCGGGAGACGAGAATCGAACTCGCAACCAACAGCTTGGAAGGCTGTGACTCTACCATTGAGTTACTCCCGCCCAGTGGTGAGAACCCCATTGTACCAACTACGCCCAAAGCCTTCTCCCGCACCGAAGAATGCTCTTGACGCCGATCCCGGTCCATGATACTTCTAAAAAAGAAGTACTTCTCATAAGGAAGCATCGTGGACGAGCCAGACCTTCTAAATGACATCCGCTTTCTCCGACGCGTCGTAACCAGTACCCGGCGTGCCGCCGGACTCAATCGTCGCTGGACCATCACCCTTGCCTGGGGCATGGTGATCAGCGCCGGATATGTCATCTGCGCGGTGCTTGCCGCAAACGGCAGAGCCAGCCTCGTTCCCTGGGTCATGCCTGCTCTGATTTTTCTCGTAGGATGGCCGCTTCATCTCTATCTTTCGAGGCAGGCGCGGCTCGCCATCGAGAGCATCGGCGTTCGACCCGAGCCTCGCCGCGACTTGTTGTTCCTCTGGCTTGGCATCCTCGCTGTCGGGCTCCTCTGGGTCGCCTTCCTCGTCGCCTCCGGCTTGATCTCAACCCACGGATATCTGCTGATCTTCGCCTGGTGCTCGCTTCATCTGATCGGCTACATCATGAACGGCGTCCTGCTTTCGGGCGAGTGGTTCTTGGTTGCTGGTGTTGTGTTCGCCGGTCTCGTCGCCGTGATACTCGCGGGGCCCGCCTGCTATTGGTACTCCGGAATCGGCATTCCAGCGAGCTACCTGCTCATCGGTCTCATCGGATTCCGCAATGCGCGCCGTCAAACCGCAGCCGCCTGACGAAGCCCCCGCCGCCGATTTCGACGAGGCGCTGCTTTCACGCCCGCGCCTGTCGATCCTCGCGGCTCTTCTCGGGGCAGGTACGGTCGACTTCACGTTCCTCCGGAAGAATCTCGGCATCTCGGATGGGAATCTCAGCACCCACCTTCGGAAGCTCGAAGCGGAGAATTATATTCGCACCGAAAAAGAGTTTGTGAACAGGAAACCGAAGACGTGGTTTCAGATTACGGACGAAGGCCGCGCCGCGCTCGAACGCCTTCTGCGCCAGTTGGAGCGCATGCTGACGCCGTAATTAAACCCCCGCCATCGCCTTCGACAGAATCTCCACTGCCTCATCCACGTGCTGCTCCGTAATAATGTACGGCGGCAAAAAACGCAGCACCGTCTCATGCGTGCAGTTGAGCAGCAGCCCGCCCGCCATCGCCCGATTCGTAATCTCGCGCCCCGGCACCGTCAGCTCCATCCCCACCATCAGCCCGTACCCGCGCACTTCCTTCACGAAATCGAACTTCTTCCCGAGCCCCTGGAGTTGTTCGCGAAAATATTCGCCCACCCGCCGCACCTGCGGCAGCAGCCCATCCAGCACATCGAAAAATTCCAGCGCCACGCGCGCCGCCAGCGCATTGCCGCCGAACGTCGATCCATGCATCCCAGGCCGAATCGACTTCGCCGCTCGCTCATTCGCCGCGATAATCCCCAGCGGCACGCCGCAGGCAATCGGCTTCGCCGCCGTCATTATGTCCGGCAGCAACGGCGGATCCACCAGTTGATATCCGTAATACACGCCCGGCCGGCCAACGCCGCACTGAATCTCATCGAAGCAAAGCAGCGCATCATATTGATCCGCCAGTTCGCGCGCCCGCCGCAGAAACGCATGATCGATCGGATTCACTCCTCCTTCGCCCTGAATCCACTCGATCACAATCCCCGCCGTCCGCTCGTTCACCGCCGCCTCAAGCGCCGCAATATCGTTCGGCGGCACAAACCGAGGACCCGGCATCAGCGGCTCGAAATCCTTCCGGTACTTCGGCTGCCCCGTGACCGCAAGCGACCCCAGGCTCCTCCCGTGGAACGAATTTTCGAGCGATACGATCTCATACTTCTCCGGACTGATCCCATGCCCGTGCGATTTGATCATCTTCAGCGCGCCTTCCATCGACTCCGTGCCGCTGTTGGTGAAAAATGTCCGGTCGAGGCCGCTGGTCTCCGCAATGCGCTTTGCCAGCGGCCCCTGGTATTCGTTGTAGAAAAGGTTCGACGTGTGGATCAGCTTCGCCGCCTGCTCCTGAATCGCCTTCACGATCCGCGGATGATTCTGCCCCAGCGCATTCACGCCGATTCCCGCGATGAAGTCCAGATAGCGCTTCCCATTGACGTCCCACATATAAGGACCGTCCCCGCGCGTGATCACGATCGGGTGCCGCGAATAATTCTGCAGCAGGTACTTCGCTTCCAGTTCAACAACGTTCACGGATTCGGACATTAATTCGATGATACAGGCGCGGCGTCCGCAGGCTGGCTCGTCGTGAACACGCCCGCCGCGTTCAGTCCCGCCACCGTCACGTTCGTGATCGCCTGCACCGCCGTAAGCCAGTTCGTCCTGTTGATCTGCTGCGCGATCTGTCCCACGTCCCAGGCCGTGCCCGCCGCGCCCAGCACCAGATTCATTTTTTGCTGCCCCGATTTCGGAATCGGTACCGCGGCCTCCACCGCCTGCACCGCGCCGATGATTGCCGGAAAAGCATTGAAGACTGTGAGTAAGGTTTTCATGGCCGAATCTTAAGCGCCGCGCCGCGCGCTCTCAGGGCCGTCAAATCGCAACCCCCTGAAAATCCGCCAAATAAACTTTGCACTCTTCTGTCACCCGCACCTCAGCCGCCCCCGAAATGACGTAAAATTCGATCTATGAACAAAACCGCCATCCGAATCCTGATCCTCGCCCTCTTCTGCCTCGCCTCCCTCTTCGCCGCCGACATCGACGGCAAATGGACCGCTACCTATGAAACCCAGGGTAACTCCATCACCACCACATGGGACCTCAAGGCCGATGGCACGAAGCTCACCGGCAAAGCCAGCTCCTCCTTCGGCGACCGCGACATCACCGACGGCACTATCGAAGGCAACAACGTCTCCTGGACCGAGAACATCAACGCCGGCGGCGCCGCCATCAAAGTCACCTGCAAAGGCACCCTGAACGGCGACGAGCTCAAGCTCACCCGCACCGTCGGCGACTTCGGCTCAACCGAAGGAACCGCAAAGCGCGTCAAATAGAAGTAATCGCCCGCCGGTATCTCTCCGCGAGCCGGCCAACATGCTCTACCAACTCGGCCGGCTCGCTCAGCTCAAAATCCATTCTCAGAAATACCAAATGCGTCGCCAGGCTTTCATACGATGGCGCCCCCGCATTGAACCAGCAGCTTCGCTCATCGATCGCCTCGATCATCCCGTTGGGGCTTGATAAAAGGTCCGGCGGCAGATGCCGCGCCGCTTCCTCCGCAGCCACCAGCAGCTTCACCTTCGCGCGGCATCGCGGCGACGTCCACGCCCCCTTCGCCACATACGCCGCCAGATCCTTCGCCGGCGGATCGCGCGGCTCGAATCGCGCGCCCGCCACGATTTTCTCCGTGATCCGGTCCACCCGAAACGTGCGCCAGTCGGCGCGCCCCGTATCCCACGCCACCAGATACCATCGCCGCCCCGTATGCACCAGCCGATGTGGTTCCACCGACCGCGCGCTCACCGCCCCGCCGAAATCGCGATACCGGAATCGCAACGATTCCAGATCGCGGCACGCCCCCGCCAGAATGGAAAGCATCCTTGCATCCACCGCCGATTCCGCGCGCCCCGGCGTCACAATCGCGGATTGCATCGCCGCCACCCGCCGCCCGATCCGCGCCGGCAAAATTTGTTCGATCTTCGCGAGCGCGCGAATCGACGCCTCTTCCACGCCCTCCACGTTTCCGCCCGCCGCCAGCCGGAGTCCCAGCGACACCGCCACCGCCTCCTCGTCATCCAGCAAGAGCGGCGGCATCGTCGTGCCTGCCCCCATCTGATAGCCGCCCTCCGCCCCTGTCGCCGAATGCACCGGATAACCGAGCGACCGCAGCTTATCCACATCGCGCCGCAGCGTTCGCGGCGTCACTTCCAGCCGCGCCGCCAACTCCGCCCCACTCCAGTAGCGCCGCCCCTGAAACAGCGAAAGCAAACGCAGCAGCCGCGCCGAGGTTTCCAGCATGAAATGATTTTGTCACGACATTGCGGACGAAAGTTGTCCTCAATCCCGTTTATGCTCAACCCATGACCCTTGCACAAACCATCACCCTCGATTTCGACGAAGAAATGCAGAACACCCGCAAGCTCCTCGAACGCGTCCCGCTCGATGACAAACATCGCAATTACAAACCGCATGAAAAATCCATGCCGCTTGATCGCCTCGCCACCCACGTCGCCGAGCTCCCGAGCTGGCAGAAGATGGCGCTCGATACCGAAGTCTTCGACCTCCCCGCCGATTTCAAACCAGTCGTCGCATCCTCCACCGCCCAACTGCTCGAAATTTTCGACAAGAACGTCGCCGACGCCAAAGCCGCCCTGGCGAAAGCGACCGACGAAGACCTCGCCAAAACCTGGACCTTTCAGTTCGCCGGCCACCACGTCTTCACCGCGCCGCGCCCCAACGTCCTGCGCAGCTTTCTCAACCACCTGATCCACCACCGCGCCCAGGTCGGCGTCTACCTTCGCGAAAACAACATCCCGATCCCCGGCATGTACGGCCCCTCCGCGGACGACAACTGGCAGCCCGGCGCATGAGCGGCAACGACGCGAATTTCGACTGCATCCAGGAATTCCTGACCGCGCTCCAGACCCGCGAAACCGGCGAGTCGATCCGGCGTTTCTTCCACCCCGAAGCGCTTCAGATCGAACTCCCCAATCGCCTCAACCCGAACGGCGGCCAGAGCGATCTGGCCGCTCTCCGCAAGCGCAGCGAACTCGCCGCCCAAATGATGCGCTCGCAAACCTGGGAAATCCGCTCTGTTGTCTCGAACGGCGAACGCGTCGCCGTGGAAGCCCTCTGGGCGGGCACGCTCGCCGTCCAGTTGGGAACCCTGGAGCCCGGCGCCGTCATGAAAGCCCACTTCGCCATGTTCTTCGAGTTTCGCGACGGCCTCATCTTCCGCCAGCGCAACTACGATTGCTTCGAACCCTGGTAGACATCCATCAGGCGATGAGTTCAGGAGCATGCTACTTTGCTCGTATGAGCAGGCTCCAGATCCTGATCCCTCCTGATTTGGGCATTGATATACTTGACACACGCATCGAACGACAGCGATGGATAAGTCCTAAGCTTAGGAGATGTCGTGGCTCGAAACCGGTTCGATCCTGATCGGAAAACCTCACAGCGAACACGTCTCAATCAACATCGTGGATCGGGACGACAAAGAAGGCTGGCTCTCAGGGACCTTAGACGTACGGGCCGGAGCGTGGGGCGGCAATTGTCGGGCGTGGTTCCATAGAGGGGAACTGCGACAACTCGCATCTGAGCTAGAGAACCTGTACCGTGATTTAGTTGGACCCTCGCAGTTCACTCCAATGGAGCCGTATTTGGAAATGAAGTTCACCGGAAATGGCAGAGGTTCGATCACCGTTGATGGAATCGCACGAGACGACGAAAACCATTTGACATTCAGATTGGAACTTGACCAGACCGAACTGCCGCAGATCATCAAGTCACTGGAACTGGCAGACCCGATATAATCCGGGCATGGCTGAGGACGAATCGCCTAAGCCCGATCCAGAGCATCTGGCACGGTTCAGGAAGGTGATGACAGCGCTGGTGGCAGTTCCAAAGAACGAAGTCATTGATGCGCTCGTTAAGAAGCACGGCAACAAGCCGATGAAGTTGGACCGTAAGGGGAACGTCGTTCCAGTCGGGAAAAAACGAAAAGCTTGATTTCGTTTATTTCTTATGAGGCCCCGGCTTTCTATGAGCCTTTTCGATAGCCTCTGCCTTCGTCTCGGCAGTGCTGGTTCCTCCGATAGACCACTTTCGCAACGCCGGAAGATACTTGATCTCCCAACCGTTGACGATATGGGTGCGAGTGTTTGGCACGCTCGCCGACACCGACCGCGCGCGCGACCTTGTCTGTGCGACAACGGCGGTTTCCGTCCGCGACTGCTTTCATGCCGCGGTGATGATGAATCACGGAACAGAGTGGATCGCCGCCTTCAATGCGGGCTTCGATCAGATTCCCGGTATTCGCCGTTTCGGCCTCGCCGCGTAGCTTCTGAAGAATTCCGGCACTTTTTCCGCCCCGCGCGCGTCCAAATCCTGAATGAAACTCGCCGCGGCCCTCCTCCTCGCCTGCATCTGCGTCTTCGCGCAATCCGAAAAGCTCGAATTCGAAGCCGCCTCCCTCAAACCCTCCGCCCCGCCAGACGGCAAGATGATGTTCATGAACGGCGGCCGCGGCGGCCCCGGCTCGAACGATCCCACCCGCATCACTTTTACCAACGCGACCCTCGCCCAGTTCGTCACCCGCGCATACAACATCAAAAACTACCAGCTCAGCGCGCCGGACTGGCTCAACCAGGAGCGTTTCGATCTCGAAGCGAAAATCCCCACCGGCGCCACCAAAGAGCAGGCCAACATCATGCTCCAGAACCTGCTCGCCGAACGCTTCCACATGGTGGTCTCGCATGGCACGAAAGAATTCCAGGGTTATGAGCTGGTCGTCGCCAAAGGCGGCCCGAAGCTGAAGCAATCCTCGCCCGAAGATGCGGCTTACGATCAATCGCAGCCCCGCGCTTTCGGCCCGCCGCCCCCGCCGCCCCCACCCGGTCAGCCGATGAAGCTCGATCGTCCCGGCTTAATGGTGATGATGCGCATCAGCCCGAAGGGCATGGTCTCTCAGATGACCGCCCGCGCCCAGACCATGCAACAGCTCATCGACGCCATTGCCAACAACCTCAACCGGCCCGTCATCGACAGCACCGGCCTCACCAACAAATACGATTTCTCCCTGAATTTCTCCGCCGAGACGCCCGCCGGCATGCCCGCTCTGCCTCCGCCTCCGCCCGGCGTAACAGCGCCGTCGGTCGATAACCCCGAAGACCTCGCCCCCGCGCTCCCCGCCGCTCTTCCCGAACAACTCGGCCTTCGTCTCCAGGCGAAGAAAATTCCGCTCCCCACCATCACCGTCGAAAAAGCCGATAAGACGCCGACCGCGAACTGATCACCCCGCCGGCTGCGCGGGTCCCGAATAATGCACGCGCACCAGCCGCCACTGTCCGTCGATCCAGTTGTAGATCTGCGTCTCCCGCCCGTCGCTCTCCACCGCCGAACCGTCCTTGACGGACTTCGCGTGAAAGTGCCAGTAAAACTCCGCCCACGCCGAATCCCCATTCACGTGGATCGACATATTCCGCGGCGTGAGCTTCCTGTCGGTGAAATTCGTCCCGAAGAACTGATAAATCCCCCGGACTTCCTTCCACCCGTGCGCATGCCCCATCGGCGAAATGAACGAAACATTGTCGGCGGTCGACCAGACCTGCGACGCCATCCCCACATCGCCCGCATCCACTGCCGCGGCGTACTGATCGATCTGCGCCCGCACACCTCGAGCATCCATCGCCCGAAAATCACTGCACGCCGCACAAACCACCATCCCCACAATCGCCAACCACACAACGTGGGGCCGGGCTTCTGCCCCGCCGCGCGCAACCACATCACTTCTGCTGAAGCAACGCATCCTTCTCATTCGGGTCCATCGTCATGTGGTACGCGCCGGTCCCATCCTTATCGACGAACTCGATAATAACGTTCCGTCCCACCCCGTCAATATAGCGATAAAGCCACTGCTCAAACGGATAAGTCTGAATATCCGCTCCGCCCTGCGCAGCCGGCCGCGTGTAACGCCCACCCGAAGGATGCGCCTCAATCTCATCCGGCGGCCCGTACTGTATATAAATCCGCCCGCGATCCGTCTTCCATCCCGGCACATCCGCCGCGAAATGCTCATTCGCATAAGCGATCCGCCGGTAATGCTCTTCCTTCATCTCGTTCTCCGGAGTCCCCGGCGTCGGATCGCGCCGCTGCCAGAACTGCTCGACGAAATGACCCCGCTCCTCATCCGTACTGAGTCCCTGGAACGCCTTCTTTTCCTGATCCGAAATGATGTAGACAACGTCGTTATCGAGCCAGTTCTTATACGGCGTGACGAGCTCTTTCTTCAGCGCCGCTTCCTTGGTTTCGAGATCCTCCACGGTCATCGTCCGGGGCGCGCTCTCAGCCGGCGGCTGCGGCGTCGCATTCTGCGCCACCAGCACCTGCTTCGGCGCCTCCCGAACCACCACGGCGCTCTCCACCTTCTTCTGAACCACCACCGCCGCCGGCCGGCCCTCCACCACCATCCCCGCGGCCACCGCCAGCGTCAGCACCGCCGCCACCACCGGCATCACCACACCATCCCGCCGCGACCGCCGTCCCAGTAATCTCTCCACGCGTTTCATCAGACTGCCTCCCGTAGCGGCCACCACCGCTCCTGTCATTCTTCGTCCTTCAATCGCCATCAGCGCCGACGCATACTCCCGCACGCTTCCGGTCGCCGCCACCACCAGATCGTCGCAGCAGTTCTCCCGCTCGCTCCGCATCACGCCCGAAATCCACCACACCGCCGGATGATAAAAAAGGATTCCCTCCACCGCCGCCTGCACCAGATTCACCAGATAATCCCGCCGCCGCACATGTGCGAGCTCATGCAGCAGAATTGATTCCACCTGCGCCCCTGGCAATCCCGCCAGCATTCCCAGTGGCACCAGCACCACCGGCCGCAAATGCCCGATCACCACCGGCGTCTCCGCCAGCGCCGATTCGAGCAGCGCCACCGTCTTCGTCACCCGCATCCGCGCCGCCAGCTCCGCGATGCGCTCCTGCCAGAACGCCGCCGCGCTGCACACTCCCGCACGCCGCAGCCGCCGCGCCGCGAACCATCCCGCCGCCCCGCGCAGATAAAACAGCACGACTCCCGCTGCCCACAACGGCGCCAGCCACCCGAGCGCATCCGCCGGCTTCGTGCTCACCGGCGTCGGCAATCCCGATCCAGTTGCCGCCGGCGCAAACGTTCCTCGCGGAATCGCGAACCGCGCAACCGGCGCCGGCCACACGAGCGACAGCGTCACGCCGATCGCCGCGACAATCGCCAGCATCCCCGCGCACGCCGCCGCATATCGCACCGCCGGACGCCGCACCGCCCCCAGCACAATCGCCAGCCCCAGCGCCACCGCCGCCCCTTCCCACAACGAATGCAGCAGCGCCCGCCCAATCGCTTCACTCAGCGGCGTATTCATCGCGACTCCTTTTCGTATTCATCCAGCCACCGCCGCAGCTCCGCCAATTCTTCCTTCGACGCCTTCTTCGCCGAAAGCGCCCCCACCATCAGACTCCGCGCCGACCCCTGAAACGCCCGCTGCAGTAAATCCTTCGCCAGTTGCTGCTGCGTCCACGCCTGCGGCCGCGCCGCCGAATAGATATGCGCTTTCTGCGATTCGTCCCGCCGCACCAGTCCCTTGTCCGCCATGATCTGCATCGTCTTCAGCACGGTCGTGTACTGCGTCGGCTTGCGCGCCGCGATCGTCTCATGCACCTCCCGCACAGTCGTTGCCCCGCGGCTCCACAACACAGTCAGGATTTCAAGCTCGGCATCGGTCGGCTTCGGCGGATTTGTCATATACGAAGACATTACTACGGAGACTTTCGTATGTCAAGCCCGAATTATCCGCCGGGCTTCCCCCAGGCGCCACCGCCCGATTACCCTGAAGCAATGCCGGAATACCTCACCTTCAACGGCGCCCTCGACCACGACCCCGCCGTCGCCTCCTGGCTGCGCAGCCGGAAAGGCCCCCTCGGCGATCTCGCCCGCCGCTGGTTCACCGCAATCCGCAACGCCGGCGACGAAGTCCGCGAGCTCTTCCACGACGGCTGCCCCGTCGTCCTCCTCGGCGACGCTCCCTTCGCCTATGTCAACGCCTTCACCTCACACGTCAACGTCGGCTTCTATCACGGCAACGCCCTCCCCGACCCCGCCCATCTCCTCCAGGGCGTCGGCAAAAACATGCGTCACGTCAAGCTCAAGCCGGACGTCCCCGTCAACGACGCCGCTCTCCAAAATCTGATCGACGCCGCCTTCCGCGACATCAAATTCCGCGTCGAAAACCGCTGACCCCACGCTTCAAAAGCAAAACGGCGCTTCCGCCCCAAAGCGAAAGCGCCGCACCGCGAACGAACTCCCGAATCAGACCGCGCGAATCAGCCGTCTCACGCAGAACACAGCCGCCGCGCCCAGCCCCAGCCATACCGTCCCCGGCTCCGGCAGCGGATTATCGGTAACCGAATCCAGCGTCAGCGTCCAGTGCACATGGTAGTCGCCCGTGTCCGCGCATGCCAGCGTGTTGGGAACGCAAAAACCCCAGTACTCGCCGAAATTCGTGTCTCTGGGCTGTCCGAAGAGATAGAACGCCGCATTGGCCTTCGGAGGATCCAGCACCTCCCAGAGACCCGAGGTCCCCTGCAGCGTCGTATCGCCCAGCGTCCCGTTGAAGTTCATGCTGTCGCTCAGATATTGCAGGGTGCTGCTCGCGCTGTCCCACGTGGTCCGTGTGGCTGCGTTCACCGTGCCCTGGTAGTAGAAGTCGAACGAGAGCACATCCGCCGAATCCAGCAGCGGAACCGCGTCCCCGTTATTACCCTCGATCGTGATCGTGCCCCCGATGTAGCCGGATATCCCCGCTCCCGCGCTCAGGTCGTAAACATAGATCGAATCCGCATTCGCGAGCGGCGCAAGCGCCAAAATCGAAAACACCGGCAAAATACAAATCCACGTACCGCGCATCTTAGTCCTCCGCGCTAAAGCCTAACACCTTGTCGGACCCCGGTAAATACCGGTACAGATGTACCCCCAGTACCCTAAATTCTCTCAAATGAGGGACTTATCCCTTCCATTCCGCTATCATCTTCCTTCGGGAAAATTACCGTGAACAAACTTATCTTCACCGCTCTCCTGCTCGGATCCGCCCTCTCCGCCGCCGCCGATCCCATCGCTTCCTTCAATCCCGGCGGCCCCAATGGCGTTTTCGGCGCGGCTGTCGGTGAGTCCGTCACCACTCCCGATGGCGGCCCCTGGGATAACATCAGCTTCAACTACTTCGACGACATTACCTACAACCCCTACGCCGCCGGCGGCCTCTACGTTCTGACCCAGGCATACACCGGCGCCACGGGCGATCTGAGCTCTTCCACCGACGGATATCTCGGCTTCACCAACACCATCGATAACGGCAGTTGGATATTCAGCGATGTCACGCTGAACCCGGATACCCAGTATTTCTTCTATATGGACGCCGACACGCCCCAGGGAACGGGCGTTCTCGTCGGCAGCGGCTATGCGGGTGGCATCGCCTGGGGTAACGGCGGCTCGGGAGACTACACCGGAGTCTCCAGTGCGGATATCCAGTTTTCCCTGAGTGGAGATGTCGTCAGCGGCGCCCCCGAACCCGGCACTCTCGCCCTCGCCTTCGGCGCCGCCGGATTATTCGCCGTCCTCCGCCGCAAAACGGCGGCGAATGTTATCTAATTGCAGTCTTGTACTAGTCCTGCGGTCCGCACCACAATAACCGCATGAAATGTTTGTCCGCTGTCGCCAGCCCCGCGCCGCGCACCAGCAAAGGCGCCGCGGCCCAGTTCCTCGGCGACCTCTGGTGCAAACTCACCCATTCCGCCATCCGCTGGCCCGTCCACGGCCAATACATGTGCGCCAAGTGCGGCCGGTCGTACCCGGTCCCGTGGGCGAACGTTGACTCTTCCACAACCGCCGAAAACGCCCATGCGCCGTTTCTGGCGCACTAAAACCGGAATTCGCTCACGAACTCTTCCCGCCCTCGCCCGTCACCGGCTTCGCCCTCCCCGCCAGCTTCGCGAACTCCTCCCGCAGCGTATCGAGTTCCGCGTCCGACAGTTCCTCCAGATTCACCAGCTCATTCCGCGCCCGCTTCGCCGACCGCAGCAGTTCATCCAGCTTCAATTGGATCGCCCGCGTATCCCGGCTCTGGCTGTTTTGAATCAGAAACACCATCAGAAACGTAATCACCGATGTCCCCGTGTTGATCACCAATTGCCACGTGTCCGAATAATGAAACATCGGCCCCGTGCAGATCCAGACCAGCACAATCCCCAGCGCCGTCAGAAACGCCCCCGCCGACCCCATCGCCTCCGAAAGCGCCTGCGCCAGTTTCCGGAACCCCTCTCTCACGCGGCCTCCTCGCGAGCCGCCGCCCGGCCCCCATGGCTCTCGATAACCGTGTGCGCGAAATGCAGCTTCGAAACGGAAGCCTTTGACAGCACGAACGGATAATAATCCCGCACCCCCATGCTCCGCGCCAGCTCGTTCATCACCGCCGTAAATCTCGTCCACGAATTCACGAAATGAAGGAACCGCTCGTCCGGCTTCACCAGCACTTCCTCTTCGAACCCCTCAATCGGCATCTCCACCGACTCGATATCCACATGAAAGCTCGCCGCCGTATCCAGCGTCTCCGCCATATTCAGGTAGTGCGCCCACGTCTCCGCCCAGTCCTCCCACGGATGCGACGCCGCATACGCGCTCACGAACCGCTCCCGCCAGTCCGTCGGCGCGCCTTCCGCATAATGCCGCTGCAGCGCCTCCCCATAGTCCGCGCGCTCGTCTCCGAATAACTCCCGGAACGCCTCCAGCTCCGGCCCCCCCGCAATCAGCCGGTCCCAGTAATAGTGGCCCGATTCATGCCGGAAGTGCCCCAGCAGCGTGCGGTACGGCTCGTGCAGACTCTGCCGGATACCCTCCCGAATCGCGTCATCCGCCTCTTCGATATTCAGCGTGATCACGCCGTTGGCGTGCCCGGTCATGACCTTCGGCCCCTCCGGCGGCGATTGCAGGAAATCGAACGCCAGCCCTTCCTCCGCGTTCTCGCTCTTCGGAATCACCGGCAGACCCAGCGACACGAGCGACGCCACCAGCCGCCGCTTCGCCGTCTCGATCCGGCGCCACTTCGCGCCGTTGCCCTCCACCGAAAGATCCGGAATCGTGCGATTCAGCCGGCAGGAAATACAGAAGGTCCGCGCGGGCGTCTCATCGGCCGGCATCAGCCAGTTGCAGGCCGAGGGCGAATTCAGGTTCTCGCACCGCCGGTATTTCGGCGCTGTCTCCTCCGTCAGCGGAACAATCAGCCCCGCGGCCGGATCGAATCCCAGCGGCGTATTACAGGCCAGGCAAACCGTATTGCGGAAGAAAACCGGACGCCCGCACTGGCACCGATACTGGTACACAGCTTACTTCTCGAAAACCTTTTCGATATCGCCGATCTTTTGCTGCACCTTGCCGGCGATCTTCTCCCCCGTGCCTTCGTCCTCGAGATCGGGATTGCCAACAGCCCTTCCCAGCTTCTCCTTGACGTTCCCCTTCAACTCGTGCGCCGCCCCTTCAGCTCTGTCTTTTGTGCTGTCGTCCATACAAGTCTCCCGCCACCCCATAAGCACTTAAAGGACCAAAGGATTCCCCCCCGACCGCCTCTCACTTACCATGAATCCATGAGACAAGCCACTAAGAATCTCCGCCAGCTCCAAAGCCCCAATTCAAAAGTGGTAATTCTCGATCCCGATATCCACGCCCTCTTCCCCAACGCCCAGGCCGTCAACGACGCCCTCCGCCTCGTCATCAAACTCTGCAAAATCACAGAACGCTCCCGCGCCTCCAGGAAACACAACCCGCGAACGGGAAACTGAGCGGTACAGACCAGCCGCCGTTTAAACCCCCGAAATCCTCACCACCACCTCCGCCCCCTCATCCGCCGACGGTTCCTCCCACAACTCCACGAACCGCTCCATCATCTCCCCTCGGATCTCTAAATTGTGCGCCGGCAAATTCTGATTGCGCCGCTCGATACGCGCCCGCAGCAATTCCGGCGCGGCCCGCACCACATGCGTCACGACCCGCGCCCCGCCGCTCTGAAACAAACCAATCTGCCGCACCCGATGCTCCCGGAAGAAGAATCCATCGTCCAGCACCACATCCACTCCGCGGCCCAGTAATTCGCGCGCCACATCGGAGATCACCTGCCGGCACGCCAGTACGCGCCGGACGTGTTCCCCATAACCGGTCTCATGGAGCGAATAGCGTCCGTGCAGCGTAATCAGCCAGTAATCGAGTGAGAACAGCACGCCGCCGCTCGTCTTCGCGAGAGACGTCGCGTAAGTGGTCTTGCCCGAACAGGGCAAGCCGGTAATCAGATGAGCCGTAGGCATCCTCGCGTCGATCCAGCTTACCGGATCAAAGCGGCGGCCGCCCTTCAGAACTTCCGCGACCCACGCCGGCACTTCGTTCCCGATCCAGACAATCCGGCCGTCACTCACTCAAGGTGCAGGTCGAACGATTCGAGCGTCACAGCGGTACGACGCTTATCCGCCGAAGTCGCAATCCGACCCCTCCCTCATATCCGGCGGCAGTTCAGTGATCAGGAGATTGCCATTCTCGTCCATCAGCCCTCTCGCCTTCAACTCGGCGGTTTCAGCCCGCACCCGCTCCATCCCTGCCGCAATAACCTGTCGCAGGAACTCATTCATCTCATCTCGATTTCCAAAATCGACATTCTCGAGCGTCAGTCGTTTCTTCGTGGACATCACGGATTCCTGATCCCAATGCTTCTAATGAGGAGGGCGTCCCTTCGTCGAACCGATCCTGGGGGCTGCATATCAGTTCTCAGTCGGCTTCTCCATGTTCTCGATCACAATCACCTCAACCGGCCCCTTTCCTTTTTCCAACCTCAGCCCCAACTCTTCCTGCAGCGCATCCGCCAACGGCGGACCAGTCGCCAGATCGGCATCCATTCTTCGATCCTCCGGGACGAACCGGACATTCACGTCATATGTCCCTGTCAGTCCAGTACGATCCGCAACCGGTGAACGTAATTCGTTGCTGATTGCCGCCGTCACCGCATCAATCCCCGCGGCATGACAAATCAGATGCGCCCCGTCGCGCCACAACGAAACCGCGCACCTCCCAGGCCGTGGCGTGAACGTCCTATCCTCAATCGTCACCGTCATCGGTTTTCGCTCGACGTCGTCAGCTTTGTTTTGCCCTTCACGACCAACTCATATTCCGGCACGTCCCGCGTCTCACGCCGGACCTTCAGTTTGAAGCGATCCTCCAACAGCGACTGAAACATCAACCGAACCTGATCTTCCGTCGCTCCCGCTCCTGCGCGCGCGTCGATGTCATACCAGTTCCAGCCATCCGGCAGCCTCTGATACCCCACCATCTGATAACTTCCCTGCAGATGATACGCATAGTAAATCACGCTGTACGGCTGAATGTTATGCATGATGATCAGGTCGCCTGACCGGCGCGGAGTCACATCCATTTGCCCGTTATTCACGTTCCGCTTCACCGACGCCACTTCGAACTCCGGCCTCTGCGCAAACGCGATCCAGTGCGGCGCCAGAATTCCCGCCGCAGTCAGTGTCACCAGCGCTCCCCCCGCCCCGGCCAACCAGATGCGAGATGCCATTGGCGAAAATTCCCGCCCATGTCGAAGCACCATCTCGACCCGCTCCCGCAGACGCGACTGCTTGGTGAAAATCCCCGTCGCCAGCGCCGAGCGCGAGGGCACTGCCCTCAGTTCCACCATTCGCGCCAGACTTCCGGCATAAACGTCAGCGCGGCCGCTGTGGGCCACTGCCCAGTCATCGCACGCCATTTCGCGCTCACGCTCGATCTGACGCCGAACCCACCACACCACCGGATGCAGAGCCATCCCGATGTCCACAAGACGCGCTATGAGGTTTGCCCAATCGTCAAATCGCGCGAGGTGCGCCGATTCGTGGAGTAACACGCAATTCAACTCCCCGTCCGTCAATTTCCCGAACAGATTGTCCGGCAGTATCACAGCGGGATTCAGGAAACCCGTCGCGACAGGCGACGAGATTTCGGATGAAATGAGCAGGCGCGCGTGCCGGCCGATTACTGGAAGCGGATGGGGCGAGGCCGTCCCGCGCGCTTTGATCCTGCGCAGGTGAAGAAAGCTCCGCAACAGTCGTGCCATCCGGAACGCGAAGATCGACGCCCAGATCCCGAATGCCCACAAAGGCCATGCCGCGCTCCGTTTTTCGGTTATCGTGACCGCCGCCATGGTTTCCTTCCCCTGGAGCGGAACTGAAACTGCGATCGGAAGAGCACGCATCGATGGCCTGGACGCCGCATGCGGAGCCGATGGCGATGGCGCGCGCCGGGGAATCGTCGGCAGAACGAGGATCGCGCCGAGCACAATCCACCAGATGATGTGCCGTGTCGCGGCATTCATTTGGGAGCGCGTGATGCGCATCGCGATCCACATGAAGAGCGCCAGAACAACGCCCTGCCACAGACTGTTCAACAGGGCGGCGGATGTAAAGGTGATCGCGTTCGTCATCGGAGTTTCCTTTCTTCGATCAGTTTGCGGATCTTGTTTAGCTCCGCTTCGCTCAACGCCTCGTCTTCCAGAATGTTGAGCATCAGCGCTTCCGGTGAATCCCCGAAGAATCGTCGTAAGAGCTGCTTCACGGCGCTGCGGGTCGCCTGCCCACGGTCCACCGCCGGTCGATACACAAACGCGCGGCCCTCTTTGACATGCCGCACATACCCCTTGCTTTCCAGAATCCGCATCGTGGTGAGGATCGTGTTGTATGCCAGGTCAAGCCCCTTCGGCAGCGCTGCCGCCACTTCAGAAACCGTCGCCTGGTCTTCCTCCCACAGCACTTTCATGAGCCTCAGCTCGGCTTCCGTGAGTGGCGGCATTTTTTTCGCGGGCAAATTCGTCTCCTGTAACTAAGAGATTAAGAGTTGACCTGAGTATAGGGCTGTCAGGGGTGTCTGTCAACTAAGAACTTAAGAATTAGGGAGGGGACCGCCAGCCTTCGTCCCGGCGGCATGCAGCCCGCCAGCCGGTCGCGAGACGGCGACCATCTGGCCCTTCCTCACCCGCTTCGGCGGCGCGGACGTCCCGATCCGTCTCACCGACGCACTCGGGGCCGGCCCCCGACGAATTCTGACGGAATGCTCCAATCCCAATTCCGAACCAAAACCTTCCAACTCTCCGACTGGAAATTCGTCTGCAACCGCGCCTCCGCGTTCTTCGTCTCCCACTCCGTGCCCGCCCTCGCATCCTGGCTGGCGGAAGCCGCCAACAACCCAGCCCTCAAAAAGCCCGATCAGGACCGCCTCTGCCTCATCGTCGCCCTCTGGTTCCACCACGGACGCGAATGCCTGATGGCCGGAAACACCGCCTCCGGCTACATCGTCGTCCCGCACGAACCCTCAGTGCTCTCGGAAATGGCGAGCCGCTGCATCAAAACAGGCCGATCGCCCGAAGAATGGATCAGGGTGTTTCGGACGCCCGGCCCCCGCGCCGAAGCCATGACCGCTGCCGCCACATCAGCCGCGCCGACTCCGGAGATTCGCCCGCCCGCGCCCTCGCCGCCCAAACCCGCGGCCGTCGACCGCACCGCCTGGACGCTGCCCAAAATCGCAGCGCTCCTCAACCAGCATCACCAGCGCGCCACGTACGGAGCGGTAGCCGGCGTCCTCGGCGTCCTCCCGCGCGGCGCGATGCAGGGACGAAGCAAGTCCCCCGAATACTCCTGGATCGTCGCCGCCGGCAACGGAATCCCAACAGGCTATGAGAACGGCCAGATTCACCCCGAATGCCTGCGTCAAATCCGCGAATACCGCGGACGCGTAAACACAAGCGCCGAGAAACTGCTCGCGTGGCTGCAACGCGCAGGATAATGAACCAGACGCGACGGCAATCGTGATCATCACGCTTGACGCCGCCAAGAATGAAACTGCTGATAACCTTGGCCCCGGTCGTCAGTGACCTGAAGTCGTGGTCTTCGCTTGAGCGGCTGACATGATAGGATTATGCGAAGTATGGAACTCCTTGATTGCATCCATCCCGAGCACGTGAGTCTCTATGAAGTGAGAATCAAAGCGATTGCGGCCTCACGGCTCGGTGTATTCGGCAAAGGGACACAACTGGACACAGATCTTATGGCTGCCGTTCGCGCTAAGTCACCGCCGACGGCGGATTTGATTGAGCGCGCGATCACCGCACATCGCGACTGGTGTGATGCTTGTGAAGATAAAGCTCCTGCCGATGTCATCGCGAAGGCTTCTGAAAAGGCGTTGCAATCGAGCAAAGACTTAGAGGCGTCCTTTTCAAACTGACCCACTATCCCTACGTTGGGTCAACTAGGGACCTCGGCCGAGTGATGATGGTGCCTCACGACCGAGAGCCTAATCGCTCAGCAGAAATAGCGATTCGCATTAGTTTGAAATTGCTGAGGAATGGCATACAATTCCCGGTATGGCCACCCTTCCCTATATAACAGCTCCCGGCAACATCGAAAAGGCGCTCGTCGCGATTAAATCAGCCGCCACGCCACCTAATGTGAGTCAGGATTTCGTAAAAACGATTCTCGGCATTCCGGGCGGTTCGGGAAACCAAGTCACATCCTTCCTAAAAAAGATCGGCTTTGTCAATCTGGATGGAACGCCATCCGATTTATACAAGAAATTTCGCAACTCGGGAACCAGCGGGATGGCGGCGGCAGAGGCGTTGGAGTTCGGATATAAGTCCCTCTACGCAAGAAACGAGTACATGCACAAGCTGCCGGAAGAACAACTCCGCGGGTTGATCATTGAGGAGACCGGCCAAGGAGACGATTCATCCGTGACGGGACTGGTCCTGGCCAGCATAAAGGCGATCAAGAAGTTCGCAAACTGGTCGACTTCCGCTCCGTCGGCCACTCCGCCACAAGACACTTCGCAGGCAGCGATGGTGGCGCAGCTTGAGAAGCCCAACGGAATATTGGAAAGGCATCGTCGTGGCGACAAGGTTGGTCTGAACCTGTCCTATACGATCAATCTCAACTTGCCAGCGACTTCCGATAGCGCGGTGTTCAACGCAATCTTCAAGAGCCTCAAAGAAAATCTGCTTCGCGATCATGATGAATAAACTGGACGACCATATTCGTTCCTTCGGGATGTCAGGTCTTCTGATTTGTGACGACATCAGAGGCATTGAACAGAGATTCGGGATAAGTCTGGCACACGTCACTCCGTCAGGGAGCCAATCGCCTGATGATTATTACCCGCAATTTGAGCGGAGCGTTCGAAATGAGGCCAGCGAGATGGCTCGCCACTACGAAATGTTCTACTGCCTTGAGAAGGCGATCAGAAAATTAATTTCTGAGACACTCCAGGATAGCGACGGCGCTGAGTGGTGGGATAAAGGACGGATTCCCTCCGGAACAGTTCAAGACGTCAAGGAAAACATCCAGCGGGAGGTTGACAACGGCGTCACCCGCCGATCGGATGCCGCCATAGACTATACAACATTCGGCCAACTTTCTGGGATCATCACGTCAAATTGGGATCTCTTCGGAACAATTTTCAAGAGTCGCAGAGCGGTGGAAAAGGTGATGGCAAGCCTGAACATGCTTCGAGGTCCAATCGCTCATTGCTGTCCGCTTGCTGAGGATGAGGTGGATCGCCTGCAGCTTGCGGTTAAGGATTGGTTTCGAATGATCGGATAGCGGACGCTAATCAACGCCAAGTTGAGCCTGAATAACGGCCGGAGTTCCGTCGGCCCGAACATGAATAGAAAAATCAGCGAATAGGCTGGGCGCTTCAGTTTTAACAACCCTCAACAGTTCTGCCGAAACAGTTCGCATTTCGGAATCACCTTCGATCGATCCGCGGACCTTCAGAAAGTGACGAAGTGCTCGCGCGTTGGCCGTCACGACGATCTTGGTCTCCGTCGCGTTCGGTAGGACACTTCGCGCCGCAGAGCGAATTGAACGGGATGCCTCTTTATCAGTTAGGCCCGTCGATCTCAAGA
>DASZVV010000109.1:0-9545 GCA_035546955.1 Bryobacteraceae bacterium | reverse complement strand
GAGACGGGGCGGCCGGTGGAAGAAGTGAGCGCGATTGCGACGCACAGCTACAATCCGAACGACCAGGGGGCGGCGGTTTCGAGTGGTTCGTTCCTGACCGATGGGATGGCGATTGCGCCGTGCAGTATGCGGACGCTGGCGGCGATTGCGACGGGGCAGGGCGAGCATCTGGTGCATCGGGCGGCGGATGTTGTGCTGAAGGAACGGCGGAAGCTGGTGCTGGTGGTGCGGGAATCGCCGCTCAATGAGATTCATCTCGAGAACATGCTGAAGCTGGCGCGGATGGGGGTAACGATTCTGCCGCCGATGCCGGGTTTTTATAACCGGCCGCAATCGATTGAGGAGATGGTGGATCACATGGTGATGCGGATTCTGGATCAATTTGGGATTCACCTGGATCTGGCGGCGCGCTGGGGCGGGTGGGGATAGAGTTGAACGGGGCGGCTGCGAAATACATCTGCTGGGATTTCGATGGGACGCTGGCTTATCGCAGCGGGATGTGGTCGGGATGTCTGAGGGAAGTTCTGCTGCGGAAGTATCCGGACTGCGGAGTCACGCGGGAGCAAATCAGACCTCATGTCAGCTTTGGTTTCCATGGCATGAGCCGGAGACGGCGCATACGCACATCGTGGATGGCGACGGCTGGTGGAGCCAGTTGACGCCGCTGTTCGTGAATACGTTTCGGGCGGTGCTGGGGTGCGACGAGGACGAAGCGCGTTCGCTTTCCGCTCTAGTCCGGCCGGCGTATGTTGATTTACGCGGGTGGAGCGTCTTCGACGACACGTTCAAATGTCTGGAGGGGCTTCGATGCGAGGGGTGGCGGCATGTGATTCTGTCCAATCATGTGCCGGAACTTCCGGCAATCGTGGATGGGCTGGGTTTGACGGCGTATATCGATCGTATATTCAATTCCGCGGAGACCAGCTATGAAAAACCGCATCGGCAGGCTTTTCATCAGGTGATTGAATATTGTGGCGCTGCGTGGATGATCGGCGATAATCCGGTCGCGGATGTACGGGGTGCGCAGGCGGCCGGGATGAATGCGTTGCTCGTCGGGGCGGATAACCGAAGTCTTCAGGACGTGCTTCGACTGTTCAAAGGTTAGTGGCCGCCGGGGGCGGGCTTCATGCCGTGCTGGGGGCGTTTCATGATCAGGACGAGCGGGATCATGCCGAGGAAGATAAACGCCAGCAGCTGGAAGACGTCGACGTAAGACAGCATGGTGGCGTGGCGTTCGATCAGGCCAAAGAGGACGCCATAGGCGCGTTTTTGGGCGAGAAACCTTCCGGAACTGTGGGCGAGTCCAGCCTGGAGTTTTGCGAGCATGGACCGGGCCTGCAAATTGAAGGCGGTGACGTTGGCACCGAGATCGTGGATGTGCTTCTGGGCGAAACGCGTGGAAAGCGTATTCACGCCCGCGATGCCGATGCCGCCTCCGAGGTTGCGCAGCAGGTTGAACATGCTCGTTGCGTTGCCCATGCCTTCGCGCGGGATGTTCGACATCGCGACAGTGGTGAGAGGAACGAACAGCATGGCGAGCGAGATGCCCTGGACGAACTGCGGCCAGAAGAAATCCCAATAGCCCGCGTTCAGATTGAGCCGCGAGAACTGCCACAGAGTGGCGGCGCCCACGAACAGACCGATCGACAGGAATTTCCGGGGATCGAATTTGTGCATGATGCGTCCAATCACCGTCATGCCGATGAACGAGCCGATGCCACGGGGGGCGAGCGCAATGCCGGCCTGGACAGCTGGATAACCGAGCAGCGTCTGGAGCCAGATGGGGAGCAGCACGAGGCTGCCATAAAGAACGAAACCGAGCAGCGTCATCAGCAGAACGCCGGTGCTGTAGGTTCGATCTTTGAAGACGCGCAACTGGACGACAGGATGTTCCGTGATCAGCTCCCAGGTAATGAAAGCCGCGATGAAGATGATGGCCATGATCAGGAGCGCGGTGATCCAGTGGGACGAGAACCAATCCTGTTCCTGGCCCTTATCCAGCATGATCTGAAGAGCGCCGATGCCGACGGCCAGCATGCCCATACCCCAGTAATCAATCCGCGAGGAAGTGCGGCGGATATAGGGCGGGTCGAAGATGAACAGCGACGTCATGATGATGGACGCGATGCCGAACGGGATGTTGATGTAGAAGACCCAGCGCCAGCTATAGGTGTCGGTGAGCCAACCGCCGAGAACAGGGCCGATGATGGGAGCGACGACGATGCCCTGACCCCAGAAGCCCATGGCTTTGCCGCGCTGTTCCGGGGGGAATGATTCGAGCAGCACTGCCTGGGAGAGCGGCTGCAGAGCGCCGCCGGCCGCACCCTGGATGACGCGGAAGAAGATGAGCATCGGGAGGGTGGGCGCGATGCCGCAGAGGATCGAGGTCAGAGTGAAGCCGGTGACCGAAAGCATGAGCAGGCGCTTGCGGCCGAAATAATTCGCAAGCCAGCCGGTGATCGGCAGGATCATGGCGTTGGCGACGAGGTAGGAGGTGATGACCCAGGTCGCTTCATCGATGGTGGCCGAGAGGCTGCCGGCAATGTGCGGAAGCGACACGTTGACCACGGTCGTATCGAGCACCTCCATAAAGGTGCCGAGCATGACCGCGATGGCCACGATCCACGGATTGATGTGCGGCGGGTCCTGCGACGCGCCCTTTGCTGTGGACATTGTTACTTCGTCAGAACAGTTGGGGTGACGGACATGCCGGGACGCAGATTGTGGTTTGGATCCTGGCCGGGCTCGAAGAAGATTCTCACGGGCACACGCTGCACGACCTTGACGTAGTTGCCGGTGGCGTTTTCCGGCGGCAGAAGGCTGAAACGGGCGCCGGTGGCGGCTGCGATGGATTCCACGTGGCCTTTGTAGGTTTTGCCGTAGGCGTCAACCTCGATTTCGACGGGCTGACCCGGGCGCATGTTCTTCAACTGGCTTTCCTTGAAGTTGGCTGTGACCCAGACGTCATTGAGCGGAACAACGGTGACGAGCGGCTGACCTTTGGCGACGGTCTGGCCGACTTCCATATTGCGCTGGCTGATCACGCCCGCAATGGGCGCGCGAAGCGTGGTGTAGCCGAGATCAATCTCAGCCTGAGCGAGCGCAGCCTCTTTTTGCTGGACAGCGGCGACTGAGGATTCAGCCTGCGCCCGCCTGGCCGCGACCTGTTGCGGGCCGGACTGCGCCGCCTGGACGCGGGAACGGACTTCGGCCATGTGGGCGCGTTCCTGATCGAGAACTGCCTGCGCGACGGCGACACCCTGCTGAGCTTCCTTCACCTGGCTTTGGGCGGAGTCGACCGCGGCGTCCGCATTGGTGGCGGCAGCGACAACGGCGTCATACTGCTGTTTCGAGATTTCTTCCTTCGCGACGAGCGGCTTCATGCGGGCCAGGTCGCTATTGGCTTTAGCGGCGGTCGCCTGGACTTCGCGGACACGAGCCTGCGCGGTGGCGAGGCGATCGTCGGCCGCGCCGACCTGCCGTTCGGCGGTGGCGATTTTGGCGTTCTGCTCGGCGACGCCAGCTTCGGCGCCGCTCAGCTCGGTGGTCGTGTTGATGGTGGCGATGGGAACACCGGTCTTGTATTCCTTCTCGTTCGCAATGGCGACGGCGAGATCGCCGCGGGCTTTATCGACGGCAGCCTGGTAGTAGCGCGGATCGATGTGACCGAGGACGGCCCCCGCCTGGACGTACTGATTGTTTTCGATGAGGACGTCTGTGATGGTGCCATCGATCATCGCGCTGACGGGGTAGATGTGGCCGTCGATCTGCGCGTCATCTGTGGATTCGCGGACGGATGAATACGACCAGTACATGAATCCGGCTACGACGAGAATGACGAGGACCACGAGGGCGATCGTCCACTTGACGGCTCGCGAGATTCCGGGTTTCTTCGCCGGTTGTTCCGGCTGATTTTGCGGCGGCGCCTGTTGCGCGGGCGTTCCGCGTTGTTGTTCTGCCACGTCAGGCATTACTGCGTTCCTCCCTGGAGAAGCGACGGAATTGTCTTCTCCGCGTTTCCGATAGAACGGCCCAGAGTTGCGCGGGCCGCGTTGTAGGCATAGAGACTTGAGATGTAATTTTCGTGCGCGGTTGCAACGGCTTCCTGTGCCTGGACGACTTCGAGGTTGTCGGCGACGCCGGCTGCGAAGCGATCCTGCGCCTGGGTGAGTTGCTGGTCGGCGAGGGAGACCGTATTCTGAGCAACCTTCGTCTGTTCGCTTGCAGAAGAGAGATCGAGATAAGCGGTTCGGATTTCAAAAGCGATTTTGTTTTTGAGGTCGGCGAGAGCGTCGCGGCGGCGTTGCAATTCAGCGTCCGCCTGGAGAACGTCCGCTTTGACGCGGCCACCCTGGAAGATCGGAATGCGAAGACCGACAATCGCAGCGAAGGTTCCGTGGGAGTGATCGAAGGATGGGCCGATATCTCCGTAGTTGCCGTCGAATTCGGCGGTGGGGAGGTTACCCGCGCCAGCGGCCTTTTCCGAAAGTTCGGCGGCTTTGACGCGCTCTTCGGCTGCGCGGTAATCGGCGCGGGCGGTGAGTGCCTGCTGGATCGCGTTCTCCAGAGTCATCGAGGGCGCGGCAGAGAAGGGAATGGTGTCGGTCAGATCGAAAGACTGGCCGTCGGGCAGACCGATGGCGCGCGCGAGACGAAGCTTGAGCTTGTCCTGATCATTGCGATAAGAAATGAGGCGCTGCTGCTGGGTTTGCAGCTCGACTTGGGCGCGGAGAACTTCGATAGCCGGGACGACGCCGTTCGCGCGGAAGTCGGACGCCTGATCGTACTGCGCCTGCGCGGCTTTTACCTGGGCGACGCCGGTTTCGATTCGGCTGGCGGCGGCGCCTACCTGCAAATAAAGCGCGGTGACGGTGAGGGCGACGATATCGCGGGCATCCTGCGCGGAAAGGCTTGCGGCTTTCTGGCCGGCGTTCGCGGCGCGATTGTTGTAGATGGACTGGAAGTTCAGCAATGGCGCGGTGGCGGTGGCGCGGGCGTCGCTCAGGCCGAAGGGGCCCACAATGGCGGGGAAGCCGGGCAGGCTGAGACCGAACGCGGCGAGACTGATCTGCTGCGATTCTTCGGTCAGGCTTCCCGAGACATTTGGCAGCAGACGACTGAGCGCTTCCTTACGGGCGGCTTCAGCCGTGCGGATGTCCTGATTGGCCACCAGGGCGCCGAGATTGGTCTTCATGCCGCGGGAAATCGCGTCAGACAGCGAGAGGTGCAGGGCTTCGGGCGTAGCGGCGCCGGTGGAGACGCTACCCGTGTAAAGATCCTGCGCGGTCAGAGCGCCCGCGAACGCGGCCGCGGCCAACAGCACTCCCCAACTGCGTTTCATACGGCAAGTCCTTTCCAGATGAGCTCGGCCAGGGTCTCGATATCGTCATCGAGACGGGCTGTGGAACGTCCGAGCAGGCGCTGAATCATGACGCTCTTCACCATGTCGTAGATGAGAAAGGCCGAAAAATCGGCCCGAATGCGGCGGATCTCGCCCTTCTTCGCAGCAGTGTGCAAGACGGACTCCAGTGTTTTTGCCTGCTGGAGATAAAGCTGCTGAAACTCACTGTCGTTGTTTAGATTGCCGAACTCTGAGTGATAGATTCGGAAAAAATCACGATTGGCTTCGGCGTACTCCATGCGGGTTCGCACAAAGGCACGCAGCTTGGCCTCGGCACCGGCGGCGGCGTGCATGGCGGCACCCGTTCGCTGGCGAAGCTCTTCGAGCCCTTGCTTCAGGGCCGCCAGGTACATTTCCTTTTTCGACGGGTAGTAGAGATAAACCGTACCTTTTGCGATGCCGGCTTCGGCGGCGATGTCATCGACCGTGGCATCTCGAAAGCCTTTGGTGGCGAAAACTTTACGGGCGGCTGCCAGAATCTCGGCGCAGCGGAATTCGGAGACGATGTCGTGCTTGCTTTTGCCTGCGAGGGCCATACTGACTACTCGGTCATTTGATTGTACTACGCAGCCAGCGGATTCAGGGGATTTGGTCTTTTGATTGCGAAGAAAGAAGCCAGAGAGGCGTATGAGAGTTCTCGCGAATTTTGTTTTCCTGATCCTGTTTTTCTTTCTCCTGGCGGCCTGGGCGGTTTCGTGGCTGGCGTTTCATGTAGCTTCGGCCGGAATTCATATCCTGCTGGGATTAGCTGTTGTATTTCTCGTGATTCATCTCATGCGTGGCGCGACCGCTTAAAAGGAGACCGAAAATGAAGTACATCTTTGCCTGGATACTCGGAGTGCCTGGAATTCTGATCATTCTGTGGTTTCTGATGAACCATGCGTAGTTGGAACGGGGGCGGGCATCCCGCCCCACGTTTTCAGTCCGAGGTTGCTTTCTGGTCTTTGATCTGGACTTCGTTGACGACCTGCCGCTGGTAGGGAACGGAAGCGGCGATCCGAGCGGCCTGGTCGCGCAGGGCCGGTGAGTTGACCGATCCGGTCAGTGTGATGACTCCATTCTTCACCGAATACTGAATTTGTTTATTCAGCGATGCCGAGATCAGCGCGGCGTCGAGATTCTTCTCAATTCCCTTATCGAGATCTGAGTTCATTTCGTCCGAAGCATGTTCGGCACCGGGTGTGACGAGGGCGACTTCATTTGCAACGACCTGGCCCTGCGCCAGGGAGGAAGCGATGGCTGCGGCGCGCTGCCGGGCGTTGTCGTCGGCGACGTGGCCTTTGAGCGTAACCACGCCTTTATCGCGGTCCTGACTGACCGAGATGTCTTTGTAGCCGGCAGCGGTGAGCGATTGGCGGATGGCGGGCGCGACGTCAGGCGACTTCGGGGCGGAGGAACAGGCCCAGGTTGCGAGGGCCAATATCGGGATACACAATCTGGAAGGTCTCATGCCACCGCAAAAGCAATCGACAGGCCAACACGCGATTTCAGGAAAGTGAAAAATTTATTTTGTTTGTTTTCGTGAGCTTGCGGAAATGCCCGGCTTTTTGCGTACGGTGCGGCTGCTAGATTTCTCGACATGAGAAGCGTAGCTGAGCAGGACGCGCAGCTGCTGGACGTTGTGGAGAGGGCGATTGGAGCGATCAGCCAGCACCTCAGTACGAAGACGGAGGAAAAGGGATCGATCACGGATCTGATCCGGCTGCTGCAGCTGCGGCGGGAGCTGGAAGACGATGGGCCGCGTTCGGTATCGGCGCGATGGGTGGAGGACGAATGCACCGAATCGACCGATTAGTCCGGCACACGCCGCTGCCGAGCCAGCAGCGTTTCCACGATTCGCCAGCGCGCTTCAAGGGATTTTCGGGGCCAATCGGATCAGGGAAGAGTCAGGCGTTGTGCCAGGAGGCGATTCGGCTCTCGTATCAGAATCCGGGGCGTACGGGACTGCTCGGCGCGCCGACGTTTCCGATGCTGCGGGATTCGACGCTGGCATCGCTTACGGAAATTCTGGAGAGGAACCAGATTCCGTTCGAGTGGAACAAGGGCGACAACATCCTGACGATGAAGGACAGCGGGTCGCGGATTTTACTGCGGCCGGTGGATGATTTCGACCGGCTGCGCGGGACGAATCTCGCGTGGTTCGGTCTGGACGAATTGACGTACACGCAGGAGGGAGCGTGGCTGCGGCTCGAAGGGAGGCTGCGGGATCCGAAAGCAACACGGCGCTGCGGATTCGCAGTATGGACGCCGAAGGGTTTCGACTGGGTGTACCGGAAATTCATCGCTCATCCGGTGGATGGGTACGAGGCGATTGTCGCGCAGCCGTTCGAGAACCGGTTCCTGCTGGACGAGGTGCCGGATTTCTATGAACGGCTGCGTGCGAGTTACGACGAGAATTTCTTTCGTCAGGAGGCGATGGGCGATTACCTGAACGTGCGCGGCGGGCTGGTGTATTCGGCATTCGATCGCCGCCGGAATGTGGCGGACTTAAGCGTGGTGAATGGTTTGCCGCTGCTGTGGGCGCTCGATTTCAATGTGGATCCGCTGTGTTCGCTGGTGGCGCAGAAGGTGAGAGACGAAGTGCGGGTGCTGGATGAGATTGTGCTGCGGCGGGCGACGACGGAGCAGTTGTGCGAGGAGTTCGAGAGGAAGTTCGGGAATCCGGCGGGCGGTGTGGATGTTTACGGCGATGCGAGCGGGTCGGCAATGCATACAAGCTCGGATTCGACCGATTACGGAGTGATTCGGGACTTCTTCCGGGCGAGAGGCGCACGGGTGAGATTCCGGGTGCCGCGGTCGAATCCGAGTGTGCGGGACCGGGTGGCGACGATCAACGGAAAGTTGCGGAATGCTGTGGACGAGGTATCGCTGTTCGTTTCGCCGAAGTGCAAAGAGCTGATCGATGACTTCGAGCAGGTCTCGTACGAGGAAGAGTCGACGCAGATCGACAAAACGAAAGACCGGCGCAGGACGCATGCGTCGGATGCGCTGGGATATCTGGTCTGGCAGGAATGCCATGACAACGGGACAGTGGGGGAGCGGGGGCAAAGGCTGATATGAGCATGAACGAGCACATCGGGCGGGAACATCCGGATTATGCGCGCAGCGTGGGGATGTGGCGGCGGTATCGCGATCTCTATGCAGGCGGCGAGCAGTTCCGTCTGAATGCGGCGGAGTATCTGGTGCGGCGTCATCGCGAGCCGCCGGAGGTATATCACGAGAGACTGGCGCGGGTTTTTTATGAGAACTACGTGGGGTCGATTGTGGACTGGTACGCGGCGACGCTGATGCGCGAAGAGCCGGTGATCGAGCTGCTGGAGGGAAGCGCTCGCTCACGGGAGTTCTTCGCGGACTTTGTGCAGAACTGCGACCGTCGCGGGACGACGCTTACGCAGTTCTTCCGGCAGCAACTGACGGAATCGCTGGTGTGCGGGAAGGCGTATATCGCGGTGGATTTTCCGCGGCAGGGCGGGGAGGCGCTGACTCGGGCCCAGGAGGACGCGGCGGGGCACAGCCGGGCTTATCTGGTGGCATACGCGGCCGATGAGGTTATTAACTGGAGCTACGACGATTCCGGCGGGCTCGAATGGGCGGTAATCCGAACGCAGTGGCTGAAGCAGGATGGCGCGAATGCTCATGGCTGGAACAAGGTGTCGCGGTGGATTTATTACGACCGGGAGAATTACAGGATTTTTGAGCGCGACGGGCAGATCGAACTGGTGGAAGAGGGGCGGCATGGATTCGCGCGTTTCAGCCAAGTGCCGCTATTCGAAGTGCGGGTCAGCGACGGTTTGTGGCTGACGAACAAGACGGCGACGCTGCAACTCGAGCACTTCAACAAGTCGAACGCGCTGGGGTGGGCGCTGACGATGGGGCTGTTCGCGATGCCGGTGATTCATTCGCGGCGGGACTGGAACCAGATTGTGGGCGAGAGCTATTCCATCCAGCTCGATCCGGAAGACAGCTTCGGGTGGACGGAGCCGGATGGCAAGGTTTATCAGATCGCGGCGGACAATCTGAACCGGCTGAAGGACGAGATCTATCGGGTGTGCTTCCTGATGCAGCAGGCGGGCGAAAGCGGCGGCGCGATGCAATCGGGCCTGAGCAAGCAGTGGGATTTCGCGGTGACGCAGGAAGTGCTGAG
>DASZVV010000108.1:0-10597 GCA_035546955.1 Bryobacteraceae bacterium | reverse complement strand
AGCGCGGACGATGTGAAAGCCATTGTGGATCGCCGCGCCGCCCAGCCTTATCTGGATTTCCGCGAGCTCGGACAGGTGGTGCAGGCGCTTGGCCCCCCCGGGCAGCGCCTCGGCATCGGCGGCCGCTCCATTTTCACGCTGCGCGCCACCGCGCGTCTCAAGCGCGCGGACGGCACTCTTTCCGATCTGCGCCGCACCGTCTCGGCGCTCGTACAAATCAATCTGCCCGGCAACACCCGGAAGTTGCAAACCGGATTCCAGGTTCTTCGGTGGTTCGACCGGTCATGACGGGGCCTGGAACTCTTACCGCCGAACAGACTGCGCTGACGCCGCCCGTTTCACCGGCTCCGCCTGCTTCCGCTCTGCGTCGCGCGCGCCTCTTCGGCACGGGCTTCGGCATCGCGGTTTCGGGCGGCAACCTCGAAGCAGTCATCGTGCGGTCGCGTCCGTCGGCTTCAGTGATCGCCGCATCGACGGTTATCACGGGTTTCGCGTCCCGCCCGGCCGCCGAGTGGGGCTCCGAGCTGCTGCGCTTTCTCGCGGGAGCGGGTGAGCCGCAACTCGCCGCTACGGTCGTTCTCCCCCGTGAAGAAGTCATCGTCCGCACCGTGCGCCTCGCGGGCGTGGCGGAAAAAGATATCGCCTCCGCGATTGAACTCCAGCTCGATACCATCCATCCCTGGGAAGACGAACCGGTGGAATGGGCGTGGTGGCGCGTGACGGCCGCTGACGTTGTTGTCGGCGTCGTACGGCAATCTGTTCTCAACCATTACGAAACGCTTTTTTCGGAAGCGGGCATCCCGATGGCGGCCGCCACTTTCTCCTCGGCCGTCATCTACGCCGCCCTCAGGCTAAGACAGGGATCGCCCGCTTCTATTTTTTGCTTTCTGTCGAGCGCGCCGGGACGCATCGAGGTTTATGGCGAAAGCGAAGCGCGCCCCTGCTATTCGGCCGGATTCACTCTGGCGCCCGAGCGAGCGCTCGCCATAGCCCGCGCGGAGCTGCGCATCCCGCCCGATCAGCCCGCTTTCGAGCTCAGTCAGGCGCTGCCGGAAACGTCCGGCGCTTCTCCGCTGGCAGCCGCGGCCGCGCTCGCCGCCTCAGCGCCGCTGCTCGTGCGCTACGCCAATCTGCTCCCCGCCGAACGCCGCGCCTCGCACGATCGCGCCCGCTATCTTTTGCCGATCGTTCTGGGCGGCCTGCTGGTACTCGCTCTGCTCGGCGTCTTCGTCGCATTTCCTCTCATCGACGAACATCGTTACACCGCCGCTCTCACCGCGGAATTCAACCGGCTCCAGCAGCCAGCGCTGCGCGTGCAGTCGATCGATAAACAACTCGCCTCGCATCGCGCGCGCATCGCTGCGCTGGATGATTTCCGCAAACGCCCGCAGGCCGATCTCGATCTGATGAATGAGCTGGTCCGGATTCTTCCAGCGCAGGTCTGGACGGACACAGTTGAAATCTATCCCGATCACGTAGTTCTCGCGGGTCAGGCCGATCAGGCGGCGCCGCTCCTGAAACTGCTCGACAGCTCGCCTTTCTTCGAAAAATCCGAATTCGTCACATCGGTTTCGCGCAACGGCTCGGTCGATCAGTTCCGCATCAAAACCATGCGCCGTGGACGCGCGGGAAGGACCACGCCGTGAATCTCTCGAAACGCGACCGCACGGCCCTCATGATTCTCGGCGGAGCCGTCGGCATTAACCTGTTGCTCCAGTTCTTCATTCTGCCGGATAACAGTGCGCCCGCGTCGGCCCCGGTTGCCATGAGTACGGATCAGCTTCGTCAGCGGGTTGCGCTGCTGCGCCAGACGGCCGCCAGCCTGCCTGTTCGCGAAGCGCTCCTGAAACAGACCAATGCCGATCTCGCCGACCGCGAGCGTGGCATGATTCAGGCGGCCACTGCCGCGGAGGCTCAATCCGAAGTCCTCCAGACCGCACAGCGCATCGGCAAGTCCAATGAGATTGACGTTCACAGCGGCGACTTCCCCGCCCCGAGCGCTTTCGGAGATTATGCGCTTGTTTACACCAATGTCTCGTTCGATTGCCATATCGAACAGCTGCTCAATTTCCTCGCCGATCTGACGCGTGAACCTCAGCTCATTGTTCCTTCCGAAGAGCGCATCACCGCCACCAATCCGAAAGACAAGACGATGACGGTCCGCATGGTGCTCGCCGGAGTGGTCGCCAAAAAGCTCCTGCCGGAGAAGAAGGGACTCGGCGCGTTCTGATGCCCGCGAAATCCAAATTGATCGCGCTGAACGCTGCTCTCGCCGCCGGACTTGCGCTGGTTGTCTGGCAGGGCGCGGAAGCCTGGAAGGATGCGCAGGCACAGCGTAAAGCGACGATCAATGTCCCGGTGAAGACGATCACTCCGCCGCCCATGACGCCCGCAAAGAAGCCGGATGCCGTCCAGGCCGCAAACTACGCCGATGTCGCGTCGAAGAATCTTTTTTCGAAAGACCGCAATCCGACGGTGGTTGTGGATCCGCCCAAAGTCGAACCGCCAAAGGTGATGCCTGCCCTTCCGGTGGTGTACGGCGTTCTCGGCTTGCCGAGCGGCGTGAAGGCCATCATGGCCGAACGTCCCGGAGCGCAGAGTAAGCCCGTGCAGGCTGGCGAAACGATCGGCGAATTCAAAATCCTCGCGCTCGATCTTCGCAAAATCAAATTCGAGTGGGAAGGCCGGGAGATCGATCGCAATCTGGATGAACTGGCGGATCGCTCGGCGACGCCCGCCGCAACCGCTGCTGGCAACGCCCTGGCGAATCAGGGCCCCGCTGTTCCGCCGCCTCCAGCGCCGCAATCCTCGCAGCCCACGTCGGCCTCTCTGGGCGCGGATTCCGGCACACCGGAAGCGCCGTCGCGCAACTGCGTCGCCGGCGATAGTTCGGCAATCGGCAGTGTCGTCGACGGCTACAAGAAGACCGGCGTGGCAACACCCTTCGGCACCATGGGGTGCAAATGGGTGAAGCAATAGCAACGAGATTTCATTTTCAGGAGTAAAAGGCAATGAAGAAAGTACTGACAATCGCGCTCGCCGCCGTCTTCGGGCTGGCCGCGCAGGCCCCGGCCAAAACCACCCGCAAAGCCACTTCGCACAAAGCAACCGCAAAAGCTACCGTGGCAAAAACCTCGACCCCTAAAGCGGTCGAGATCCCGAAGGACGCAGTTGCGCGGCCTGACGGCACCTATAGCTGGACCGACAAGCAGGGCAAGAACTGGGTCTTTGCAAAGACACCGTTCGGCGTCATGAAGACCGCCGCCGAATCGTCGTCCACCGAGACTCCCACCATTGCAAACGCGAAGGCGATTGACGCGGGCGACAAAGTCCGGTTCGAAACCTCCACCCCTTTCGGCGTCATCAGCCGTGAGAAGAACAAAACCGATCTGACCGATGAAGAGCGCAAGCTCTACGAAAGCCAGAATTCGGCGCAGCCCGCAAAGCAGGATTAACCCAATCAGGATGATGCGATGACAGGACCCTCCGCAACGAAAACAGACCGCGCACGCTTCAGCCGCGCGGGTATCGCAGCCCTCGCAGTCGCGGCAGGCGCGGCCATTCTCGTGTACGCGCAGACACCCGCTCCCCAGCAGGCTCCCGCCCCGGCCCAGACACCCGCGGCGCAGCCTGCGCCCGCGCAGCAGCCGCAGGGCAACGTTGTGGGAGGACTCAATTTCCGGAATGGCGCGCCGCTGCTCGATGTCATCGATCTCCTCGCCCAGGAGCTGAAGATCAATTACGTTCTCGACCCCGCCGTGAAGAGCGGCTCCACGGTTGTAATGAACACCTATGGGGTAGTGCACGATGTCGATCTCCGCCAGTTGCTCGAAACCATCCTGCGCATGAACAATCTCACGATGGTGCAGGTCGGCAACGTATTCCGCATCGTGCAGTCGGCCAATGTCGCGCAGTTACCGATCGCTCCTACCACGGAATCCGATCCCTCCAAATTTCAGGATGACGATCACGCCGTCCTCAATCTGGTCTTCCTTCGCTACATGACCTCGGCGGAAATGGCGAAGGTCCTCGATCCTTTCAAAGGGGAGGGCGCGAAGATCACTTCCTATGACCCGGCCAATCTCCTCATCATTCTGGACAGCAGCCGGAACATGAGGCGAACGCTCGAGCTGATCGGTATGTTCGACAGTGATACCTTCGCCGGCCAGCGCGTTCGCGCCTATGAAGTGAAGAACGGCCGCCCCACCGATATCGCGAAAGAGATGGAGGAAGTCTTCAAGGCGTATTCACTCAACAACTCGAAGAGCGGTGGCGCCGTCCAGTTTGTTCCGCTCGATCGCATTAATACGATTCTCGCGGTCGCGCCTAATCCGGGGGTGTTCAGCGAGGTCGAAACGTGGCTCGCGAAATTCGATATTCCTGCCAAAGTCACGGCTGGATCCGTGTCGAATTACGTCTATCACCTCAAATACCAGCGCGCTGAAGTTCTGGGAGCGGCCGTGGGAGCGCTCTACGGAATTCCGGTGAACTACGCGCTCGCCAGCATGTACATGATGTCCGCAGCGAGTTCGGCGTACCCCGCAACCGGCGGAGTCGGCGGCGCGTATGGCGCGGGTGGATATGGCGCGGGCGGCTACGGCGCAGGCGGCTACGGTGGCGGATATGGCGGCTACGGAAGCTACGGCGGGGCCTACGGCACGCCCGGCTACGGCGGCGGGATGGGTTATGGAGGCTACGGAACGCCTCAGTATGGCGGCTACGGCGGAGGTTATGGCGGAGGCTACGGTTCCGCTTACGCCACGCAGATGCCGGCGCAGGGCGCGACGCCCCTCACCGGCGGCACTGGCGCCGCTCCGGCAGGAGGGACCACCGCGGCTGGCGGTACCACCGCCGCCGGGGCCGCGACGGACCAGACAGGCACATACCTGGGTCCGCAGCCGTACGGAGCCGAAAATCCCAACAGTCCGCGCATTGTCCCCAATCCGTTCGATAACACATTGCTCGTCCGCAGCACTCCCGAACAATGGGACGAAATTCAGCGCTATATGGACAAACTCGACATCTCCCCGCGCCAGGTGCTGATCGAAGCCAGAATCTACGAAGTCAATCTCACCGGCAGCTTTTCCGCCGGCCTTGAGAGTTACCTGCGCAGCCGCAGTGGAGCGAACCGCACGCTGACCGGATCGGTAGTGGGGACCGACTCTGCCCCTCCGGCGCTCAATCTGAGCGCGGGGATGCTTGTCAGCCAGGCGCGTGAGCTCTTCGCCACGCTGAACGCCCAGGAATTGAGCTCCCGCACGAAAGTCATCTCCTCTCCGAACATCATCGCGACCGACAGCATTCCCGCATCCATCACGGTCGGAGATTCCGTCCCCACGCTGAGTTCGCAGGGCGTTAACCCTGGCGTTACTTCAGGCGGGAATTCGCTTTTCACCAACACCATCTCGAACGTCAGCACCGGAACCGGCCTGAACATCCTGGCGCGCGTGAATCCGAGCGGTGTCGTCACCATGGTCATCAACCAGACGGTAACCGCCCCGGAATCCACCACCACGAGCAGTATCGATTCGCCCTCGTTCTCGCAGCGCAACGTCAGCACGCAGGTCACAGTGGATGACGGCGATATGGTCGCGATCGGCGGAATTATCGATGAAACCACCACGAATTCCTCCGCGGGTATCCCTTACCTCGAGCGCATCCCCGGCCTCAGTTTTCTCTTCGGAAATCACTCCAGCTCGAAGCAGCGCACGGAACTGATCATCTTCCTGACGCCGCACGTCATCTACGATACGCACCGCGTCACCGATGCCACGGAAGAATTGAAGAGACAGTTGAAGGATCTGAAGAAGCCGGTGCGGCAGATGAAACCCGACACTTTCAAGACGGAGCCGCCACCGAACATGACCGCGGGACCGGAGACGAAGCCCGCTGCTAATTCGAGCTCGACTGCCCCGCCAGTATCGCAATAGCCGTGGCGACAATGACGCCGACCGCGCCGTAAGCCAGCCAGAACCAGAGATTCTTCATCCGGCGCCGCTTCTCATGGGTCCATTTGCTGGATTTCCGGTGGGAGCGGCGGCGCCGCCGCGGCTGCTCACCGGGCGTTTGCGGTATCGGGTCCATCGTTCCGGTTTCTGACAATGTACAGTTACAATACCACTTAAGTTTCCCCGATGCGCAGGATGGAAACGGATCGGGAATCCTCTGAAGACCTTGCTCACTGGATCCTGATCCGGGGCGCGCGCCAACTGTTAACGTTGCGTGGCGCCAGCGGGCCCCGCCGTGGATCCGCAATGCAGGATCTCAATATCATCCCGGACGGCTCGGTCCTCATTCGCGGCGGCGTGATTGAGGAGGTCGGCACCACGCGCCGGATCGAGAATCTGGCGCCCGCACGCCATGCGCGGGAAATCGACGCCGCCGGGAAAATCGTTATGCCCGCCTTTGTGGATCCCGACGCGGTTCTCGCCGCGCCCGGCCCGCCCCGCGCCGGCGAATCCGCCGAGCCCGATATCGGCCGCATGTCCTGGCGCCGCCTCGAAAGCCGCGCCGCCACAACGGCAGCCGATCTTGCCCGCTACGGCGTTCTCACAGCCGGGGCCCACACTCTGGCCGCTCCGGATCTGCAGAACACCGTTCGCGCTCTGCGCCTCCACCATAAGCTCCAATCGAAACCGCTGCGGATCCGCTCCGTTTTCTCACCGCAGCCGGACGAACGTTGCGGCGCGTGGATGCCGGCGATTCTGAATCGCAACCTCGCCTCTCTTTTCGAAATTCCGGACGCCCCGGCATCCACCCAATCCAATCTTGCCGAAGCCGCCGCTGCCGCCGGCTTTCACATCCGCATCCGGCTGCCGGAAACCGGCCCGGCGAATACCGCGGAGCTTGCATGGGCCGCAGGAGCGATTTCACTCGTCGGCGGAGTTCCGGACGTCAGCACCGTAACGCGCCATCTCGCGCTCGCCGGCTGCGTCACCGTGGAAGCTGCCACTCGTATTCTCGCGGGGCGCGCTTCTTCCGCCCGGCGCGCGATTGACGAAGGAATGCCGCTCGCGCTCGCCTCGGGTTTCCGGGGAAGCGTCACTTCCTCGATGAATCCGCAATTCCTTCTATATCTCGCCGGCAGCGCGCTCGGAATGACCGCGGAGGAAGCCATCGTCGCCACAACTTATAACGCTGCCTGTTCCCTGCGCTTTTCTCACGTCACCGGCTCCATCGCGCCCGGCAAATCCGCCGACCTTTGCCTCATGGATGTCGACGACTATCGCGAGCTCGCCCGCCGCGCCGGTCACCACGATGTTGCACTCACAATGGGCGCGGGCAAAATCGTCTACCGCCGCGCGGGTGTGGCTAACGATTAGCGGCGCGGATTAATGGTGATGATGGTGGTGATCCACCGGCGAGGCCGAGATCACACAGCCGTTATCGGAAATCGAGCAGCTTACATGCTCAAACTGAAGAGTCGTGTGATGAATATGAAAACGGTCCGCCAGTATGTGGTTGATGCGGTGCAGAATCTGTCCGCTTTGTGAAGGCGGCATGTCTTCGATCAGCACATGGCTGCTGAGCGCATGCGAATCCGAGCCAAGGCTCCAGATGTGCAGATCGTGCACGTCCAGCACGCCCCGCACTTCGCGAATTGCGACGGACACTGTACCCAATTCCAGCCCCCGCGGCTTGCCTTCCAGCAGAATGTTGAGAGACTCCCGCACGATATCCACCGCAGTCCAGATGATCAGCACTGCGATGATCGCCGAAAGCACCGGGTCCGCCGCCGACCAGCCGGTATACCGGATAATCAGGGCGCCCGCAATGATGCCGATCGCCCCCAGCAGATCGCCCAGCATGTGGACATAGGCGCCCCGCAGATTCACGCTCTTGTCGCCGCTCCGCTGGATTCCCATCATCACGCCGCCATTGAGCACCACCGCGCCGATCGCCACCCACAGCATGGTGCGGTCATCCACCGGGGCCGGATGCAGAAGCCGCGTCCAGCTCTCCCACAGAATCCAGCCGGAAAGCACGATGAGGGTCAGCGCGTTGACGAAAGCCGCCAGCACGCCAGCCCGGTGATAGCCGTAGGTGCGCTGCTCGTCGGCGGGCATTTTCTGGCAGAAGACAGCAAACCAGGCCAGCAGCAGCGCGAGTGCATCGGTGGCGTTATGTCCCGCATCCGAGACAAGCGCCAGGCTGTGCGCCCGGAAACCGGCAGCAAGCTCCACGACTACGAACACCGTGGTCGCGATCAGCGACCAGATCAGCACCCGCCCGGATTGCGGCCCGTGATGATGATGTGCGTGCATCTCCATTTCCTATTGTAGGTCCGCAGGATGCCAGCCAGGGTTCCTCCGAGGCCTCCACTGCGGTACTGTAGGAATATCCAGAGCGGAAAAGACAGTATGTCGGGCACTTACCATTTCGTAAGCCGCTGGCGCGTCCGCGCAACAGTCGCCGAAGTGTCCGATATCATCAGCCAGCCGCTCGAATATCCGCGCTGGTGGCCGGCTGTCTATCTCGATGCCCGCGAAACAACCTTCCCCGGCAGCGACCGGCGCCGCGTCGAATTCCACACCAGAGGAATGCTCCCCTACACGCTGATCTGGGAAGCCGCGGTCGCCGAACGAACGCCCAACCGCATCGTGATCGATGCCTCCGGCGATCTGGAAGGCCGCGGGATCTGGTCCTTTTCGCAGGATGGCGATTTCGTGGATGTCACCTTCGAATGGAATGTGGACGTAAACAAACCGCTCGTCCGCTTCATGACGCCGATGCTGCGTCCTGTTTTCGAAGCCAATCACCGCTGGTCCATGGAGCAGGGCGAAACCAGTCTTAAGGAAGAACTCGTCCGTTACCGCGCCCGCACGCCGGAGGAGATGCTGGATGCCGGTGAACCGCGCGGCCCGGTCGAAGTGCCCGTGCGGCTGATCGCCATGGGGGCGCTCGCCGTCTCCGCGCTCGCTGGTTTCGCGCTCCTGCGCCGGAAGGCCCGGGGCTCCCGGTCTGCTTCCTGATTTCTCTGCGTTTCTCTGCGATAGAATGAGCGGCCATGCGTACTGCAGGTTTCCCGCTCGCCCTCACCTGCCTGTTACTGAGCACCGCCACCGCTCAACCGGTCCGCACGAATCACTATGTGCGCGTGAAGTCGCAGGTGCCGGCGATTTCCGGCGAATTCACCCAGGTTTACGTCCGCGAAATCCAGCAACCGGGCACAAAGCTCTCCGTGCCTGACGCCGAGCGTGTTGTGCTCTTTGTTCACGGAGCGGGAACACCCGCCGAAGTTGCGTTTGACGCCGGTTACGGCGATTACAGTTGGGCCGCCTACATCGCCAAAGCCGGCTTCGACGTCTTCACCATGGACCTCACCGGCTACGGCCGCACCACCCGGCCCGCCCAAATGAACGACCCCTGTAACCTCAGCCAGGCCCAGCAGGCCGCCTTCATCCCTGCCCTGATTCCCGCCGCCTGCGCGCCGTCTTATCCGAAACAGCTCACCACCATCGCATCAGACTGGGCCGATATCGACGCCGTCGTCGATCATCTCCGCGAGCTTCGCCACGTCGATAAAGTCACCCTGATCGGCTGGTCGCAGGGTGGTCCGCGCGCCGGTGGATACGCGGCGCAGCATCCCGATAAAGTCCGAAAACTCGTCCTGCTCGCGCCCGCCTACGGACGCAATTCTTCCTCCAATCCCCCCGAACAACTCCCGGCGAACGGCGCGGCGTTCAATACCCAATCGCGCGCCGAATTCTTCGCCAACTGGGATCGCCAGGTCGGCTGCCCCAATCAATACGATAAAGCCGCGGCTGATTCCATCTGGTCCGAAATGCTCGAATCCGATCCCGTGGGCGCCACGTGGGGCGAAGGCGTTCGCCGTGCTCCGCAGGAGACGGTCTGGGGATGGAATCAGGTGCTCGCCTCGAAGCTGCAGATCCCTGTGCTGCTGGTTTCGGGCCAGCACGATAAGCAGGTGAACCCGAACGGCGTCCGCACCCTCTACGGTGATCTCGCCACGCCCAAAAAGGTCTTCATCGATCTCGCCTGCTCTTCCCACAACGCCGCGTGGGAGCGCAATCATCTGCTGCTTTTTGGCGCCTCGCTCGAATGGCTCACGAAGACCACGGTCGATGGCAAAGACACCGGCCTTCTCCAGCGCGGCTACTGACACTTCCGCCCAGCCGGTATGCTATCCTCCCCGATGAATAAAGGAGATCGAATAATGGCTGTCGACACAAGCGGACGCAAAAAGGCAAGTGATTTTCCTCAGGAACTTCTCGATATCTTCCATCACTACGTGCACGGCGACCTCGATCGGCGCGGCTTCCTCGAACAGGCGCAGAAGTTTGCTGTCGGCGGCGCAACTGCGCTCGGATTGCTCGAAGCCCTGCAGCCGAATTTCGCATGGGCCGAACAGGTTTCGCCGGAAGACAAGCGCATTCAGGCCTCGCGCGAAACCGTGCAATCGCCGGACGGCAACGGTTCCATCAAGGGCTATTTCGTCAAACCCGCGAACCTGAGCGGCAAAACCGCCGTCATCCTCGTTTGCCACGAAAACCGCGGTCTCAATCCCTATATTGAAGACGTCGCGCGCCGACTTGCGTTGCTGAACTATGTCACCTTCGCTCCGGATGGACTCACT
>DASZVV010000107.1:0-2114 GCA_035546955.1 Bryobacteraceae bacterium | reverse complement strand
AACCACGCAGTGGCCCCGCATGGAAGGCAATCAGGCGGCGTTTGTGCCGGCGAAGCAAACTGGCGAGATCACCCAGACCTTCCCCGGCGCCGGGGCCACCTCAGCGTTTGCCAATCTGACGATGGAATCCTTCGATCAGGGCCGCCCGCAGCTCGGCTGCATGAGCTGCCACAATCAGGCGCGCATGAATGTAGATTTCATGTGGTCGCTCCTCGATCACGCTTACCCGGAAAAGCTCCCGGTCGCGCGATCCGCTAAGGCGCAATAATCATTCAGCGAACAATCTCCTACGCCGAGCCGGCTTTGCGCGTGGCCTTGCGCCGCTGTTTCGGATGCTCCACGCTCTCCTCCGCAATCGCGGGAGGTTTGCGCATTTCGAGGCTCTTCTTCAACGCTTCCATGATGTCGATCACGGGTGCGATATGCGTCTCCGGTGTCTCCACGACGCTGTTGCCCTCGATCTTCGCCTGAATCATCCGGCGAAGATTATCGCGATAGTTATCCGAATACTTCTGCGGTTCGAATTCCGCTGCCAGCGATTCCACCAGATTCAGCGCCAGCGCCAGTTCCTTCTCGCGGATGTTCTCTGTATCCGTGCGGAATTCGTCCATCTTGCGGACCTCATCCGCGAAATACATCGTGTGCAGCAGCAGCCCATGCTGTCCCGGACGCAGAATCACGATGTGCTCGCGGTTGTGCATCGCCACCTTCGCTACACCGTAGTAACCCGTCTTCTTCAGCGCCGCGAACAGCAGCGCATACGGCTTCTCGCCGCCTTCATCCGGCGCCATGTAATAGGAGCTATCGAGATAAACCGGATCCACATCGTCGGCCTTGACGAACTCCAGGATCTCCATTACCTTCGCGGTCTTTGGCGCGACCTTGCGGATATCCTCATCGTCAATGACCACATACTTACCCTTCTCGTACTCGTAGCCTTTGACGATCTGATCGCGCGTGATCGGCTTGTCTTCCGCCTGGCAGTAGAGCACCTGCTTCACCCGCGAATGGTCTTCCTTATGAAGCTGATTAAAGCTGATGGTCTCGCCGCGCGCGGCCGTGAACAGACGAACCGGAAGCGATACGAGTCCGAATGTAAGATGTCCCTTCCAGGTACTGGCTGCCATAGTTTTCCGTTACCCGACATACACCGAAAAGCGCGGTGTCGCGCGGGTTTCCTTCTCCCAGCTATAACATGAATGAGAGAACATTTCCAGACCCGTATGTCGCTGGAGGAGTACAAACGAAAGCGCGACTTCACCCAGACTCCCGAACCGGCGGCGGGTGCGGTCGCCCCCACATCGCCGCGCGGCGGCTTTTTCTGCGTGCAGCGGCACGATGCCACGCATCTTCACTATGATTTCCGGCTGGAAATCGACGGCGCCCTGAAATCCTGGGCGATTCCGAAAGGCCCGTCCCTCGACCCCACCCTGAAGCACTACGCCGCCCATGTGGAAGACCACCCCATCGAGTACGGCGATTTCGAAGGCAACATCCCGAAAGGCAGTTACGGCGGCGGCAGTGTCATGCTGTGGGACCGCGGTACGTTCGAACTGATCGGAACGGAATCGGGCGAAGCCCAGATCGCGCGCGGCGATCTCAAGTTCGAGCTTCATGGCGAGAAGCTCTCAGGCACGTGGGCACTGGTCCACATGAAAGGCCGCGGCTCGGGGAAGAATAAGGACAACGGCTGGCTGCTCATCAAGAAAAAGGACGCCGCCGCGCAGCCCGGCTGGGATATCGAACAGTTCGCGGTGAGCGTGAAGACCGGGCGTACGCAGGCGGAAATCGCCGCCGATCTGCCCTCGAAAAAGAAGGCCGCCGCGAAGAAAAAAACGGCGGGTGCCCGAAAGAAGAAGCCCACTCTCGATCCTTCGACGATTCCCGGCGCGAAAGCCGCGCCGATGCCGGGCTTTTTCCCGCCCATGGGTGCGTCGCTTGCCGAGTCCATGCCTGCGGGCGATAAATGGCTGTTCGAAGTGAAGTGGGATGGCGTCCGCGGGCTTTCTTATATTGATGACGGCACGCTTTCCATTTACACCCGCAACAACATCCGGTGCGAACAACAATATCCGGAGCTCCAGGTGTTCCCGCACTACATCGACGCGCGCCAG
>DASZVV010000106.1:0-1550 GCA_035546955.1 Bryobacteraceae bacterium | reverse complement strand
ACCGCCGTCTTCTCCACACGAATATCCACCCGGCCCGCCGTCGCCGGAACATCCACCTCCGGCTCCAGCATTTTCGCCAGCATGATGGTGGCCGGTGCAGTCATAATCACAGCCGTCAGCAGATGACGAATCTCCACATGCCCCAGCATCACGTACGCCGCCATCATCGCGCCCGAAACATGCGCCATCCCGCTCGTCATCACGGTAAACAGCTCGGATTCCGTCATGCCGTCGAGAAACGGCCGGATCGTCAGCGGTGCTTCCGTCTGCCCCATGAAAATGCTCGCCGCCACGTTCAGCGACTCCGCGCCGCTCGCTCCCATCACGCGCTGCATCCCGATCGCGAACGCCTTCACGATCCACTGCATGATTCCGAGATAGTAAAGAATGGAAAAAAACGACGCCGTGAAGATGATGATCGGCAGCACCTGGAACGCGAAAATAGTCCCCAGCGATCCGCTCGAACGCCCCAGCGTGTCGCCGAAAACGAAAGCTGCGCCCGCCTCGGTATACCCGAACATCGCCGCAACCGCCTGGCTCAGCGCTTCAAAAATCCGGCCAAATCCGGTCCGAAGCACCACAACCGAGAAGGCAAACTGCAGCCCCAGCCCCCACAACAGCACGCGGGGCTGAATCTTTTTCCGGTGTCTGGAAAGAATCCAGGCCAGCGCGAGGATCCCGGCAATACCGAGAAGCCCCGTCATCCGGCCCATAAACTAGCTGACGACTTCGAGGATCAGTTCCCGCTCGTCCGGCCGTGAGCCCGAAATGCGGAAAGCGTCTTCCACCATCTCGGCGGCTTCATCGAGACCTTCTTCCCTCGTGTAGTAGAGGCGGCACAGCACGCTGCCCGCATCCACCTTCTCGCCGACCTTCACTTCGAGAATCACGCCGACCGCGGGATCGATCGTGTCTTCCTTGAAGGCCCGTCCCGCGCCCATCATCTGCGACGCGCGGCCGATGTCTTCGGCCATGATCGCGCTCACAAACCCCGCGCGCGGCGTCACGATTTCGCGCATTCCCGTGGCATTCGGCAGCAGATCGAAGCGATCGAGCGCCTGCGGATTCCCGCCCTGCGCCTCAACCACCTGCTTGAACTTCGCGTATGCCGAGCCGTCCATCAGCTTGTCTTCGGCAATCTTGCGCGCTTCATCGAGCGAATCCGCTTTCTTGCCCAGGTGAATCATCCGCGCCGCCAGCTCCAGGCTGAGCCGCGTCAGATCGGCCGGTCCGGATTTCTGCAGCGTCTGCGAAACTTCCATCACTTCAAGCGCATTGCCGATCGCGAACCCGAGCGGCTGATTCATGTCCGTGATCAGCGCCTGCACGCGGATATCGCGCCGTCGTCCGATCCCCACCATCGCCTGCGCCAGGCGCCGCGCATCCACCTGCCGCTTCATAAACGCGCCGTTGCCGACCTTCACATCAAGAACCAGCGCATTAATGCCTTCCGCCAGCTTCTTCGACATAATCGACGATGCCACCAGCGGAATCGACTCGACCGTCCCGGTCACATCCCGCAATGCGTAAATTCGATTGTCAGCGGGAGC
>DASZVV010000105.1:0-13133 GCA_035546955.1 Bryobacteraceae bacterium | reverse complement strand
GAAGGCCGCCGGCGTCCTGGTTGCTGGCCGCGATCCCGCTGCCGTTGACGCCACCTGCTGCCGCGTCATGGGAATCGATCCGAAAAAGATTGAATACCTCCGGATCGCGCGTGGCGAAGAGAACCTCGGCGAAAACGCATTCCGGCAGGTGGGCGAAAACATTCGCGCAGTCCACACCGATTTTCAGCTCATTGACGACTGGAAGGGAATTCGTCTCGCCGCTTAGCCTGCGTCTTTTCCGATTCACTCAGGCCGCTTGCCCGGCGCGAACTTCATCACAGCCTGAATCAGCGGATCTGTTTTGGCACTGTCAAGCAACGGCGCCTCTGCACCTCGCAGGTATCGATCGAAGAACGCCAGTGTGTAGCTTCGGATCGCCGCCAGCACGTGCATCCGCTGCTCCAGTTCCTCATCGTCCTTCGCGGAAAGCACGCGCAGGTCGCTGAAGTCCATGTGCGTCGTGTCATCGCGGCGCAGCAACACGCGATAGCTTCCCGTCCCGGTGCTGCGCAGCGCGCGATCCCGGTCCTCATTGAGCCGCGCTACCACTTCCTTCGCCCGTTCGAGCGTTACGTGCATCTGCGCCAGATCGGCGTCCGTCAGCGGCGCGGTGTTCGGAGGCCGTTCCAGCAGAAGGAAAGGCTGATCCATGCCCCATCCCCGCGCGTCGAGATAGAACGGCTTCATCGCCACGGAGCCATCTTCGTTGAGACACGCGCGAATGCGATTGTCTCTCTGGCATGCATGCGCAGCCGCCACGCCGCCGAACGAATGTCCAAACGCGCCTACACGCGCGAGATCCAGGTGGCCGGCAAACGGCGCCGCCGCCTGCGGTGCAGCGTTCAGCCTCGTCAATTCATTCAACACAACCAGGATGTCGTCCGTGTGCCATTCCAGCTGATTCAGGTCGGCTACGCCTTCGAAGGAAGGAATCGCCGGCCATCGCCTGCTGTCATATGCGATCGAACTGCCGTCCGGAAATATGCTCAGAAACCCGTCATAACTGTGGGTCATGGCCGCGACGATATAGCCGTGGCTTGCGAGCTCTTCCATCTGCGCCGTGTACAGTTCGCGAATCATGCCGCCGCCCGGTGAGAACAGCAGCACCGGCGCGAGGCCCAATGAGGAAGCAAACGGCGCATCTTCCGTTGCGTGCGTCGCGACGCCGGCAGCTACCCGATCCGATGCCTCCCCGAGTTGCTTCTTCAGCCCTTCCGCACCGATTACACGCTCGAATGCAGCGACATCCAGATAGCGCGCCGGCCGGCTCCCGCTCGCGCCACGTTCCGCTGGATACCAGACATCCACCGCGATCCGCCGTGCGCTCCGGCCTGGGTCCAGCGGTTCAATCCGCGTCTGGTCCTCGAACGAGAATGAGACGCGCCCAATGTTATATGCTCCTGTCGGTAGCGGCAGCCGTCCCACTCCGGCAGCCGTACTTAAACTAACCGTCAGGAGGACGCCGTATATCGAGCGAATTGCCGCAGAACGGATCAAACGGAAGATACGCGCGAAACCGAAGACAGGTTCACCGGGTTGTTCTAATTCCCCGAAACTTTGCGCCCCAGCCGGATCACCGAAACGAGCACGATCACCGCGCAGCTTCCCGCCATGGCGGCAATCGGAATCACGCGCAGCCCCAGCGGCCCCGCCAGATGCCCCAGTGCCGCCGCCGACAGCGTACCGCCCGACATCGCAAACATGAACAGCCCTGCGAAATAATCCGGATGATATCCCGAAAACCGCGGCGCTATCCTCTCGGACGCCAGCGGTCCAATCGCTGAAAATCCGGCTCCCATCAGAAGAATCCCCGCAATCACGCCGCCCCGCGCATCCGAAAACGTCATCGCGGTCCCACCGAACAACGCGCAAAACGCACTGATACCCAGCAATCGCGCATGCGGCATCAACTGCATCAGCAGCGCCGTCCCAATCCGTCCCAGAGTCAGGGCAATCCAGTAGAAGGCCAGCATTGTCACCGCACCCGCCGGACTCATTCCCAGCCGGTCGATCAGATAAATCGCCAGCCATCCCGCAATCGACCATTCATTCGCGAACTGAAAAAACAGCAGAAGCCCGAACAGGATCGCCAGCACGGTTCGCCGGTCACGGACCGAGGCTTCATCCTCCGCGCGCACCGGCGTTGCTTCGATGCGCACACGCAGGAATGCGATGGCCGCCCCCGCCAGAATTGCGGCCCCAACCGCCAGCACGCGTGTCGCCGTTACATATCCGATCGCCGTGACGCTCTGCGCCATCAGCAGCGACGCCGCCACGCTCCCGGTTCCGAAATAAATCCCGCCACTCAGCGTTACGCCCGCGGGATCTTCTTCCCAGGCATCTCCCACTGCCTGGAAGATCGCACCATTGATCAGTCCTGCCGCGGCGCCAGTCACGAACACGCACAACGCTTCGTACCAGACAGTCGACGGCGGCGCCGCGATGGACAGCATTACCATAGCCGCAGCCGCCAGGAAGCATCCGGCTGCCAGGATCCGGTCCGGGCGGAATCGCCGCACAAGCATCCGCGCCAGCCACATTGCTGCACCCATGCCGCCGCCCAGCGCCAGAAAATAATTGCCTGCCGTACCGAATTCCGGATGTACGTGGTAGCCCCACAGCGGCAGCAACCCTCCCGGCAACGCCAGCAGAAACCCCGAGATGAGAAACGCGCGCAGCGCACCCGTCTTCGTCACCCCTGCATCATATCGGGTCTCTTTCGCCAATCGGTTAGAATCTTAGCTGACTCAAAATGAGAATCCCTCTCACGCCGGTCCGCTGTCTCACGCGCGCCGCGGATCTTTTTTCGGAGAAAATCGGCGTCGTTTGCGGCGAGAAGCGATTTACCTATAGGGAGTTCGACGAGCGCTGCCGCCGGCTCTCTTCGGCGCTCAGGGGCGCCGGGGTCGAACCCGGCGATCGTGTCGCGTACCTCAGCTATAACACTCACCAGCTTCTTGAAGGCTATTACGGCGCTCCCATCATTCGCGCCATCGTGATGCCGCTCAACGTACGTCTCACGCGCCCGGAACTCACGGCCATCGTCGCCCACGCGGAGCCGAAAATCCTCTTTTACGAAACCGAATTCGCCTCCACCGTCAGCCTGCTTCGAGCCGGTTCGCCATCGCTCCGCATTATCAATCTCGATACCGAATACGAAGACTTCGTCGGTCAGGGCCATCCCGTTCCCATCGACATCACCTCATACGACGAAGACGCCATCGCTGAGCTCTTCTACACCAGCGGCAGCACGGGCACCCCGAAAGGCGTGATGCTCTCGCACCGGACGCTCTATCTGCACGCGCTCAACAGCGTGGGCTCCATGGACCTCAATCATCACGGCGTCGAACTCCACACCATCCCGCTCTTCCACGCTAACGGCTGGGGACGCCCCCAGACGGCCACCATGATGGGGATCAAGCAGATCATGGTTCGGCGCTTCGAATGCCCCACGGTCTGCCGCCTCATTCAGGACGAGCGCGCCACTTCGCTCTCCATCGTCCCCACCATGGCCAACGCGCTGCTCGCGTTCGAGCAGCGTGCTGACTTCGATCTTTCTTCGCTCGAACAGGTCTTCATCGGCGGAGCCGCTTCGTCGCCCGCCCTCATCAGAAACCTCGAACACGCGTTCCGGTGCGAGATCCTTGCCGGCTACGGACTTACCGAAACCTCTCCTGTCGCCACCAGCGCGCGCCGCAAATCCACCGTCTTCTATACGAGTGATGAAGACCGCTGGGAACGGCAGTCGTACCCCGGATGGCCCATCTTCGGCGCCGAAGTCCGTGTGGTCGATGCAGGCATGCAACCCGTCCCCCAGGATTTTTCCACTGTCGGCGAAATCGTCATTCGCGGAGATATGGTGATGGACGGCTATTATCGGGAGCCCGAAGCCACCGCCGCCGCGATCACCGGCGGCTGGCTGCATACCGGCGATATGGCGGTCTGGGACCAGGAAAACTACATCCAGATCGTCGACCGCAAGAAGGACATCATCATCAGCGGCGGCGAAAATATTTCGTCCATCGAAATCGAAAAGGCGATCGCGCTTCACCCCTCCGTTGCTGAGGCCGCTGTGGTCTCCGCGCCGGACGATAAGTGGGGGGAAATCCCAGTGGCGTTCGTCGTGACAAAGCCCGGCTGTGTGCTTCTCGAATCGGAGCTCGGGGCGTGGCTCACCGCGCGTCTTGCCAGATTCAAAATCCCGCGCCGTTATGTGATCCAGCCGGATGCTCTTCCCAAAGGCGGTACCGGCAAAATCCTGAAGAAGGATCTTCGCGAGCCCTTCTGGCGCGAGCGCCAGCGCAGGGTGCAGGGCTGACGCTAACCTGAAGAATGGCGGAAGATCTCCAGAACCTCCTCACGGAACAAAGCAATCCGGCGTCCGCGCGCATTGATCGGGTCTCCACGCTGGAGATGCTCAGGATCGTCAATGATGAAGACCGCCGCGTCGCCGATTCCGTCACGCCCGAGCTCCCCCACATCGCCCGCGCGATCGATGCCATCGTCGAAGCTTTTCGCGCCGGTGGCCGTCTTTTTTATATAGGGGCAGGGACCTCCGGACGCCTCGGCGTTCTGGACGCCTCCGAATGCCCGCCCACGTTCAACGTTCCGGCAGCGCTGGTTCAGGGCATCATCGCGGGCGGCGAATCCGCCCTCTCCCGCGCGACCGAAACCACCGAAGACGATCCCGCCATCGGCGCATTTGATCTGCGTGCCCGCGGCTTCACCGCGAATGACGTTCTCTGCGGCATTGCCGCGAGCGGCCGCACGCCGTATGTCCTCGGCGCCATTGATGAGGCGAACAAGCTCGGCGCCATCACGATCGGTCTGAGCTGTACGCCCAACTCCGAACTCTCCCGCCGCGCGAAGATCGCCATCACTCCCACGCCCGGCCCCGAAATCATCGCGGGTTCCACGCGCCTCAAGGCGGGAACCGCCACCAAGCTCGTCCTCAATATGCTCACCACCGGCGCGTTCATCCGCATGGGCTACGTGCGCGGCAATCTCATGGTGAACGTGCAGCCGAAGAATTCCAAGCTGCGCGATCGCGCGCTGCGCATCATTCAGTCCTCCACGGGCGCAACCCTCGAAGAGGCAGCGGCAGCGCTCCAATCGGCGAACAACGTCGTGGGGGATGCAATCGACCGGATCAACGACAATAGATTGAGACCCTAACCCATCAATGGATAAATTCGTCATAGAAGGTGGCGCTCCGCTCCACGGTTCGATCGCCACCAGCGGATCCAAAAACTCCGCGCTCCCCGCACTCGCCGCCGCGCTTCTCACTGAAGAAAAAGTCGTTCTCAACCGCGTTCCCCGCGTGCGGGATATCCGCACCATGGAACGCCTTCTCCAGGACATCGGATCCGAAATTTCCGTGGAAGGCGAATCCGTCACCCTCGAAACCCCGCGCATCGTTTCGCCCGAAGCTCCCTACGAGCTTGTCAAAACTATGCGCGCGTCGAGCCTCGTTCTCGGACCTCTCGTCGCCCGCGCCGGACGTGCCCGCGTCTCGCTGCCCGGCGGATGCGCCATCGGTGCTCGTCCCATCAATTTTCACCTCTCCGGTCTCGAACTACTCGGCGCGCAAATCTCGCAGGAGCACGGGTACATCGAAGCCCTCGCCCCCAACGGTCTCAAAGGCACCCGTATCGTTTTCGACCGAATCACCGTAACCGGCACCGAAGATATCCTGATGGCTGCCGTTCTCGCAGAGGGCGAAACGATCATCGAAAACGCAGCGCGTGAACCCGAGCTCGTTGATCTGGCCAATCTCCTCCGTGCAATGGGCGCGAACATCGAAGGCGCGGGTACCAGCGTGATCCGTGTTCAGGGCGTACCGAAGCTCCATGGCGCCACCCACGAAATCATCGCCGACCGCATCGAAGCCGGCACGTTCGTTGTCGCGGGCGCTATCACCGGCGGCGACCTCACCATCACCGGCTGCATCGCCGAACACCTTAGCGCCCTTACCGTAAAGCTGGCCAAAGCCGGTATCAGCGTGGTCCAGCCCGACGCCACAACTCTTCGCGTTCTGCCCGGCGGCCATCTCAACGCAGTCGACATGTCGACCGAAGAGTTTCCAGGCTTCGCCACCGATCTCCAAGCGCAGTACATGGCCCTGATGACGCAGGCGAACGGCATCTCTATCATCCGCGAAACAATTTTTGAGAACCGGTTCATGCACGCGCAGGAGCTGATGCGCATGGGAGCTAATATCCGCCTTGAAGGGCGCGAAGCCATCGTTGCAGGCAAGAGCCGGCTGAGCGGCGCGGGCGTTATTGCGTCAGATCTTCGCGCCAGTGCCTCGCTCGTCCTCGCCGCACTCGTCGCCAAAGGCGAAACCGTGATCGACCGCGTCTATCACATCGACCGCGGCTATGAAAACATAGAAGCGAAGCTGTCGGCTGTCGGCGCCAGCATTAAAAGAGTGGAATAACGCGATGAAACACCACAGCCCCGGATTCCTCAAACTCGTCAACGACGCGAAAGCCCACGTCAAAGAAACCGATATCGAAGGCTACAAACAAATGCTCGCGCGCGGCGAAAAGCCTCTCCTTATCGATACCCGCGAAGACAACGAATTCGCCGCGGCCCATGTGAAAGGCGCAATCCACATGAGCCGAGGGATCATCGAGCGCGATATCGAAGCGAAATATCCCGCGAAAGACACGGCGATGGTTCTCTACTGCGGCGGTGGCTTCCGCTCCGCTCTCGCGGCCGAAAGCCTGCAGAAAATGGGCTACACGAACGTGATCTCGCTCGATGGCGGCTGGAGCGCGCTTAAAGACTCCGGGCTCCCGCTCGAATAGCCGCTGCTAACTGAATTCAATCGAAACCGTCCGATCGAATGGTGTGTAGCCCGTCAGATAGATGCTGACACCGGGCAGCTTCGGGTCCGCCCCACGTAGCTGCGTCAGCGAATGCGCCGCCACTCCCGGTCCGATCCTCACCGATTGTCCGCCGACCGAATACTTCGCATACCCGCTATCCAGAATCCAGGCGTCTTCCGCATGCGGCGCCGCCCGGCATCCCTCCAGCCGTCCACCCTCACGCAGATTGATCTCGATCGCCAGCGGCACCCCCAGCGAAGCGCCCCCGCTCGCGCCGCGGGATTGAATCCGCAGATCGAATCCCCCAGCCTTTTCCTTCATCGTTACCGATTGTTCCATTGTGCAGATCTGGGTCTTATGGCGCTGATCGCGCAGTGCGCTCCAGTTCCTGTAATTCACTTTTTGCGGCGGAACCAGCGGCTGATAGTAGGGAGCCGAAAGCGACTGCGATCCCACATAGCTCCCCTCGCTGCCCACGGTTGACGCGGGCACGAATTGCCCCTTTCCGAAAAATGACGTCGCGAACCGCACCGCCTGCACTACCACGCCATCCTTGCGCGCTGTGAAGAACCGGCTGTCATTTGCGAGGATCAAAGTTGCATCCAGGGCTCCGCGGCGAATTCGCGTCAGCCCCACTTCCGGCATCACTTTCTCATAATCGGTCGGCAGGGCCGTCGCGGCAGGCAATGCCTTCTGCAACTCCGGATACTCGATCAGCGCGGAAAGCCGCGCGTTATCCGGCGCAAGCCCGCGCGCCAGTGCCGCGAACTGCCCGTCCGCATCGTGCACCGCCAGATACTGCACCGGAAACCAATATCCCGCCATCGTCCCGCGCACATACTGATCCTGACGCCGCGAAACTTCCGTCACCACTTCGCCATCCGGATGCAGCAGGTACATCATCGCCCTCAGATTCTTCCGCACCGGATCGAGCAGTTCCGGCCGCTTCAGCTTCGCCGCGAGCACCGTAAACGCGCGATCGCAAATCGTGTTGTACGTCACCGTGCTGCGCTCGGTATACTGCCCGTCGCCGTCGATGTCGATCCCTTCCGCAAGCCACTGCTCAATCCGCCGCATGTACGCCGGATTCGGAAACAGATCGTTCACCTGCGCTAACGCCGACGAAACCACCCACCGGTGATTCGGCGTGTGAATCCCACCCTCAGCCATGCCGTTGGCCGCCTTTGTCAGAAACGGCCGCAAAATCCCCAGCACCGTATCGTTGCCGGAAATCTTCGCCACCGCGCCCGCCGTCCCCACGTTGTGCACCACAAACCCGGTGTCCGGACACGAGTTGAAATTCGTCGAAAGCAGATCGATGAAGCCTTCCGGACTTTGCGACCGTTCCAGAAACCCGGCCGCCAGCCGAATCCGCTCGACGGCCTCGTTCGACCGGTAGAACTTCGATCCCGAATAATTCACCGCCGCCGCCAGGATCTCGATCACTCCGCTCGCGGTCCCCGCCAGGTGCATCCCATACTCATCCGGTACGCTCCCCTGCCACGGCCCTGCTTCCGTGATCTGCGATTTCAGATAGCTCTCTGCCGCTACATCCGTGCGGGTCACGACAGCTGAGGGAATCTCCTGCGCCCCGGCTGGCCAGACCGCGGCCGCCGCGCCCGCGGACATCGAAAGAAGTGCAGTTCTGCGTGTCATCTCACCTTATTATGAGCGGGAAATCACCTCAGAGCAGAAACTGGAAGCTTTGGGTCAACATCCAATAGTCAGATGCGTCTCATTGGCGGGATTCTCTCCCTCGCCTCACTTGTCATGGCAACTACTGCAACGGCTCCGAGCACCCGTTTCCCACGCGCCGTCGAATACTCACGGCCGGGCGGCGTTCCGCTCTATTTCGACGCCGCAATTCCGCCCGGTCCCGGCCCCTTCCCCGCGGTCGTCATCGTCCATGGCGGCGGATGGGTACGCGGTGACCGCCGGGCGGACGTCCTTCCGCTCTTCCGGCCGCTCGAAGACGCGGGCATCGCCTGGTTCTCAATCGATTACCGCCTGCTGCGCAATATTTCCGAATTCAATGCGCCTATCGACGACGTGCGAAACGCGGTCGTCTACGTTCGCGAGCACGCCGCCGAGTACCGCGTCGATCCCAATCGCATTGCGCTGATTGGCGAATCTGCCGGCGGCCAGCTCGCCGCCATGGCCGCGCTCAATCCGAAACCGGGCGGGGACGTGAGGGGCGTTGTGGCTTTCTACGCGCCCACCAATCTCGCCGATCTCGCTAAAAATTCCGATCTCATCCCGAGCGAGCTGCGCGCGTCTCTGAGCGACACGCCGTTTGCAGCTCTTCTGCTCCAGGGACTCCGCCAGCTTTCACCAGTCGAAAAGGTCACGCCTGGCGCGCCGCCCTTCCTCCTCATTCACGGCACAGAAGACGGCCTCGTTCCCTTCACGCAGTCGCAGGCCATGTGCAGCCGGCTCAAAGCCGCCGGAACTTCCTGCGAGCTTCTTCCCATTGAAGGCGGAGGACACGGCATCCGCTGGTGGGAATCCGCGCTGCCGCGGGAAGCCACCGAATACAAGACCGAAATGGTTCGCTGGCTCCGCCACATCCTGAATGCCTGACTGAAGCGGACTTAAATCACGAACGGAGCATCTGGCGGAATTGGCAGCGTGCTCGCACCCGCGTCCACGTTGAGAACTGTTCCTGTCACCTGCGCCGCCTCGTCTGACAGCAGATACAGCGCCGCATACCCGGCATCGTCCGGAGTCTGGTGCCGCCCCAGCGCCAGCGATTCCCCCTTCTTCTCCAGCGTCTCGCGCGAAAGGCCGCCCTTCGCATGCAGCGCCAGCTCTCCTTCGGTCAGCACCCAACCGGGAATCAGATAATTCACGCGGATCCGGTCCTTTGCCAGCGCCCCCGCCAGCGTGCGGGTCAGCGCAAGCAGCCCGCCCTTTGCCGCCGCGTATGCCACCAGATTCGGTAATCCCTGAATGCCGTTCAGCGACCCCACGTTCACAATGCTTCCGCCGCCCGCCTTCCGCATGTACGCCGTCACGAACTTACAGCAGTAAAAAGGACCCCGCAGATTCACCGCCTGAATCCGGTCCCAGAATTCCGTCGTCGTCTCTTCAAGCGTCGCCCGCGGATACCAGCCCGCGTTATTCACCAGCCCGTCGATCCGGGCCGCCGAGCCCGCCGCTTCGTCCATGAGCCGCACGCAATCGCCCTCGCTCGTTACGTCGGCGAAAATGAAGCGCGCCCCAATCTTCTTCGCCGCTGCCTCACCCGGCTCCCGCTGAAGATCGGAAAGGACCACAGATGCGCCTTCCTCCGCCAGTCGGCGTGCGCACGCAAATCCGATCCCCTGCGCCGCGCCCGTCACCACAATCGTCTTGCCTTCTACTCGTCCTTTTCGCATTCGAAGGCAATGATAGCCTGGATGTGGGGGCCATCATGAAGACCGATGTTCTGAAAACCGAGATCGCCGAACTTCTCAGGACAAGCGGCGCTCACGCTGATTTCGACAAAGCCATCAGGGGATTCCCGCTCGAAGATGCCGGCAAGCGTCCGAAAGGCGTCCCGTACTCCGCCTGGCAGTTGCTGGAACACATGCGCATCGCCCAGGCCGACATCCTCGAATACGTCAGCACGCCCGATTACGCCGCCAAAAACTGGCCGCAGGATTACTGGCCGAAAACGCCCGCGCCTCCCTCGGAAGACGCCTGGGCAAAGACCATCCGTGCCATCCGCCGCGACCGAAAGAGAGTGATCGCGCTGCTCGAACAAAGCGATCCGCTCAAGCCGATCAAATTCGCGAGCAACAAAACTCTGCTTCGCGAAATCCTTCTGATCGTCGATCACGACGCCTACCATCTGGGCGAACTGGTCCTCCTCCGCCGCCTGCTCGGAAACTGGAAATAGCGCAGCGCCAGCACCCCCTATCCGGCTCTTTGCTGGTATGATCGTTGCTCTGTGGCCAGGACCCGCCGCAACACGAACAGGGAAACGGCCGGCAACAGTGTCGTCCCTGCCTTAGAAGCGCCGACCGGCCAGAGTCACTCGGGCAGGCAAAATTTCCTGGTCTTTGCAGTCCTGCTTCTGGCGGTCCTGATCGCGTATCAGCCAGCCTGGCATGGTGCCAGAATTTGGGATGACGATGCCCACATTACCCGCCCCGAACTGCGCTCGTGGGGCGGCCTGTGGCGCATCTGGTTTGAGCTCGGTGCGACTCAACAGTACTATCCACTCGCTCATTCGGCTTTCTGGACGGAGGCACAACTGTGGGGCGATCACCTGTTGGGTTACCACCTTGTTAATATCGGTCTCCACGCGCTCTCGTCATTTCTGATCATCATCATTCTGAGGCGGCTCTCCGTGTCCGGCGCGCTGCTCGCCGGCGTGGTATTCGCGTTGCATCCCATTCAGGTCGAATCGGTCGCCTGGATCAGTGAATTGAAGAACACGCTTTCCGGCGTTTTCTACTTCGGCGCGTTGCTGGCCTATATTTCGTTCGATCGACGCCGTCGCCGGGCTCCGTATCTGGTGGCGGCCCTCCTGTTCATTCTGGCGCTTCTTACCAAGAGCGTCACCGCGACGCTTCCCCTTGGCCTCCTGGTCATATTCTGGTGGAAGCGGGGAACTCTCTTTTGGCGTCGCGATGTCATGCCTCTGCTCCCGTTCTTCGCGGTCGCAACCACCGCGGGATTCTTCACCTCCTGGGCAGAGCGCTCGCTGATAGGAGCCCAGGGCGCCGGGTTCGATTTCTCTGCGATTGACCGGCTCCTGATTGCCGGCCGTGCGTTTCTGTTTTATCTGCAACAACTTCTCTTGCCGGTGGATCTCATCTTCATCTATCCGCGCTGGAATCTGGACACCGCGCTTTAGTGGCAGTACCTCTACCCCTTCTCTGTTGCGGCATTGATTTTCGTCGCGTGGAGGATGAGGGCCCGCACGCGCGCGCCGCTTGCCGTCCTCCTTTACTTCGGGTTCACCCTCGGGCCCGCTCTCGGATTCGTCAACGTCTTTCCATTCCGGTTTTCGTTTGTCGCCGATCACTTCCAGTATCTGGCCGGCGCTGGAGTAATTGCACTGACTACAGCGCTGATTGACGGATTGGTTCGCCGGGTGAGGACGCCATCTGTTTCAGTGAGCAGGGGTTCGGCGGTGCTGGTGCTCGGCCTCACTCTCGGTGTTCTCACCTGGAATCAGCAGCAAATTGTACGCAGCCCCCCGCATCCTCTATGAGGAAACGCTGCGGCGCAATCCGTCCGCATGGCTGGCGCACCTGAACCTGGGCTTCCTGGCGAATCAGGACCCGTCGCAGGGAAAGGAGGCGGCCATAAGGGAGTATCGAGCCGCGCTGGCCATCGAGCCCGCTGAGCCGCAGGTACACACGAATCCTGGTACGGCTGAAATGGAATTGGGCCGCTACGATGAAGCACTGAAGGAATTTCAGGCCGCCGTGAGCGTGGTGCCCGGATATAGCGACGCCTGGCTGAATATGGGAACAGATCTGCAACATCTCGGCCGATACCAGGAGGCCGAAGCGGCCTACCAGGATGCCGAGATCGTAGTGAGCTGTCGCAAGGCCGGGCTTGACGGCTAAAGCTCCTGACGCGCGCCGTCTGGAGGGAGACCTCACAAGCGCGGGGGAGGACGGCAAGCCTGCCGGACCCACCGCCCGCACCCCCGATGCGGAAACGCACGCGACACTCGGAAAGAAACTGATGAATGCCGGCGAACTCGACGAAGCTGCCGCCCAATTCAGAGAGGCGCTGCGAATTGAACCGGATGCAGCCGGGGTGAGAGGTTTGCTCGGCGGCGTGCTTTGGCGCCTGGGCCGCGCGCCCGAAGCGGAACGCGAACTCCGTCAGGCCTCTCGTGCGCTTCCTGAAGACGCGGCAATTCACGCTGACCTCGGAAACGCCCTTCAGGCGCTCGGCCGCCCGGACGAAGCTGTTGCCGAGTACACCGTTGCCCTCCGTTTCGAGCCAGGCCTGTCTCGTGCGGAAATCCTGAACGACCTCGGCGTCGCGTACGCCAAACTCGGCCGAATGGACGAAGCCGTATCCCAATTCCGGGAAGCCGTCCGTCTCAATCCTTCTCTCAATTCCGCGCAAGCCAATCTGTCGAAAGCTTTGCATGGCGGGCACTGATTGCCGATTGTCTGGATGCAAATGGCGGCATTTCCTCACGGTCGTTGCAATCGCCCAACCCCCTTCTGGTACAACTGGAAATTCCGGTCCCCTGCCGCGCCGGACAGAAAGCGAGTTCACATGAAAAAAATCATCCTCACGATCCTGCTCACCGGCGCCTCTTCCCTGCCGTCATTCGCCCAGGGT
>DASZVV010000104.1:0-1988 GCA_035546955.1 Bryobacteraceae bacterium | reverse complement strand
GCTGCGCGCTGTTGATGGCCTGCACAACCTGGTCACCGAACGCCACCTCGAAAACTGCGCGAAACTGATGCTCGCCACCGGTCTTGTTCTGGGCTACACGTATGTGATCGAGCCATTCACCGCCTGGTATAGCGGGGACGTCTACGAGATGCATGTGGTCGCCAACCGCGCCGCCGGTCCCGTGGCCTGGAGTTTCTGGCTCGTGATCTTCTGCAACGTTGTGGCGCCGCAGGCGCTCTGGTTCCGGAAGGTGCGTTTGTCGCCCAGACCGCTGTTCACGATTTCGATGATCGTGCTTGTGGGGATGTGGCTTGAGCGCTACATGATCATCGTCACGAGTCTCGATCAGGATTTTCTGCCGTCATCCTGGGCGAACTTCGTCGCGACCGTGGTCGATAATGGCGCTCTCTATGGCTCGGTTGGCCTGTTCATGGTGCTGTTCTTCCTCTTCGTTCGTTTCCTTCCCATGATTTCGATGTACGAGGTGCGCGAGTTGCTGCCGTTTTCAAAGCCCGGCGGAGGAACCGTCAAATGAATTCCGGAATTCCCGTATTCGGAGTGGCGGCGGAGTTTGATGATCCGGACAAATTGCTGGATGCGGCGCGGCACTCGCGACAACACGGCTACCGCTGGCTGGAAGCCTATACGCCCTACCCCATCCGGGAGCTGGATGAAGTGATCCGACCGCTGAACCCTCTTCCGGCCATCGTGTTTGTGTCAGGAGCGCTGGGCTCGGCCACGGCCTGGATTATGCAGTATTACATCGCCGCCATCGATTACCCGATCAACGTGGGCGGGAGGCCGCTCTACAGCTGGCCGTCCTTCATTGTGATTCTGTTCGAGCTGACCGTTCTCTTCGCTTCCTGCGGCGCATTCTTCGGCATGCTGGGGCTCGCCGGACTGCCGCGGCCGAATCACCCGATGTTCAATGTCGAGGCGTTTGCAGGCGCCACGCAGGACCGGTTCTTTCTCTGCATCGAGGCGAGATCGGATTCGTTCGATAGCCAGGCTGCGGCGGATCTCCTCGATCGCTTCGATCCGGTTGGAGTGTGGGAAGTTGAAAATTCGTAATCCAATATGCGGCGTATTGATGCTGAGCATTGCGGCAGTCTCTCTGACTGCATGCCGGCGCGATATGCAGGACCAGCCGCGATACAAACCGCTGCAGCCCGGCAACTTCTTCACCGACGGCCGCTCTGCGCGTCCGATACCCAGCGACACAGTCGCGATCGACGAACTCAACAATGGGGACAGCGTCCACACCGGCTATGTAAACGGCCAATGGGCAGCGACCATTCCTCTGCCGTTGAATCTCGCGCTTCTGCAGCGAGGCCACGAGCGCTTCGATATTTTCTGCAGTCCGTGCCACGGAAGGCTCGGTGATGGCGACGGAATGGTGGCGCAACGCGGAGTGCGCGCGCCCGTCAGCTTCCATACGGATCGCGTCCGTAACGAGCCGCCCGGCTATATCTTCGATGTAATTACGCATGGCTTCGGCGCCATGGAGGATTACGGGGATCAGGTTCCTGTGGATGACCGCTGGGCCATTATTGCCTACATCCGGGCGCTGGAACTCAGCAGGATGGGAACAATCGGCGACGTGCCCGCGGCGCAGCGCGGCGCGCTGGAGGCGAAGCGATGACTGCGTCATTCCAGCCTTCCGGCGAATTGAGCCGAAACCTCGGGCGCTGGACGCGCATGTCATTTGCGGCGGGGATTCTTCTGATTGTCGCGTCGGTTACCGGCGCCTTCTTTTCGCCCGGCGATTTTTTCCGCTCCTATCTTGCGGGTTTCCTTTTGTGCGTGGGGGTGGCTCTCGGTTGTCTCGGCGTTCTGATGCTGCAGTATCTCACCGGAGGCGCGTGGGGCGTGGTGAGCCGGAGAACGCTCGAAGCCGGGACGCGGACGCTGCCGTTCCTGGCGCTTCTTTTTGTTCCGATTCTTTTTGGGCTGCGCTCCCTTTACGACTGGGCGAATCCCGCGCTGGT
>DASZVV010000103.1:0-16713 GCA_035546955.1 Bryobacteraceae bacterium | reverse complement strand
ATAATCGCCTTCTCCCGTGAAAAATGTACCCGTTGCCACAGCGTCGAAGCCAGGCTGCGGGGGTGGGGAGAGGTCGAGGGAGTCCGTGAAATAAACGGGCTGTCCGCCGGACGGCGTGACGCGGAACGCAATCCGCCAATGGCGCTCCCCGCCGGTGTACGCGTCCAGTGAGGCGCGCACCACATAGTTCGTTTCGAACCGGAATCCGAGATTTAGCCGGGGTTTCGCGAACTGAACGGTGCAGGGCATCGGGTTTTCAGTGCCCGGTGCGTCGATCGCACCTGCGCCCCCGGGGATTCTGTCGACCGGTGTGATCTGCTGGGCGCCCGCCGCAGCGGCAAAGAGCGCGACGATCCCACTGCGCCACACGCCGGTTATTTTCTCAAATCCCGTACGCAATGGGCGCCGGTGGCCATCGGGTTGCTCGCGCGACACTGGAAGAATGAGCTTTCTCGACAATCTCGAAAACAACCTGAAGGCCCTCGAAGCGACGGAGGCCGCCGGCATGGACGACCGCAAGCGGCGCGAGGCCGAAAAGCGCGACGCGATTGCCGCTGCGCCCTGGGCCGAGAAGTTGAAAAGCTCGCCCTGGGTCACGAAGTTCATGCGCGATCTGACCCGGGCAGGCTTCTCGCGGCGAACGAAGATTAACTTTGTGTGGATCGACCGTATTCTGCGGGCGGAAGCGCTCGATGAGCGTCTGGAACTGGTGCCGACCCCGCGCGGCGTGGAAGCCGTCTTCGGCGAGACGCGCCTTCCGGTGGATCTGGACGGAGATCCGGACGAGCTGATGAACCAGTGGCTCGAAGTCATTGACCGAAGGAAGCAGGAGCGGGACGCCGTGCCGGTCCCGAGCTTCGACGACGAGGAGTAGGCGTCAGTTGGCGAAGATCTGATCCATGCCCTCGACAAGGCTTTTCAGCCCTTCGAGTGAATCGCCGCCGGGCTGCTCGGCGATGCCCCAGCCGGTGTAGCCCACAGCATCGAGCGCCGCCATCACCGTCGGCCAGTCGTTGTCACCCTGGAGGTAGGCGACTTTGAAACCGGCGGAGCGGCCCTGCTTATCGGCAATCTTGCGGCTGTACTCCTTGATGTGGAGCTTCAGGATTCGCTTATTCAGAATTTTGATCCACTGCTCGGGCCACCCGTACGTGATCACGTTGCCGATATCGAAATGCCAGCCGATGGAGGGGCTCTCGAACTCATCGATATAACGCGCGGCTTCGAGCGGGCTCAACAGGAACTGATTCCACACGTTCTCGATCGCGATTTTCACGCCAAGATCCTTCGCCACCGGGAGCGCCTTGCGGATGTATTCCTGCGAGCGCCTGTAGGCATCGTCGTAAGCAACCTGTTTATTGACCACCGCGGGAACGAAGAGGACGGAGCTTGCGCCGTAGGCCTTCGCGTCTTTGAGGGCCTGAATGAGGCCGTCGAGACCTTGCTGGCGAACGGCGGGATCGGGATCGGAAAGCGGCTTTTTCCAGTGCGTTGCGCAGCAGCAGCTGGCGGGCCTGAGGCCGGTGGCGCCGAACGCGTCGAGAACTTCCTGCTGCGACATATGGCTCATGGGCTCAATGCCCTCGAAACCGGCGGCTTTGACGGCCTGGAATTTCTCCATGACCGTGCCTTTGATGCCGATGGTCTCGTACATGATGGCTTTGTGGAGGTCGCGCGTTTTCGCCGAAGCAACGCGAGTGACAAAGGGTGCGGCAGCAGCGCCCGCGCCCGCTGCCGTGAGAAAACTTCTTCTGTTCACGGCGTCCATCATACCCCAAAGATCGATGACCATCCTTGCGGTTTCGATATGATGGAGCCGAAATGCTCTCTCGCCGTACGTTTCTCTCCGCCGCTGCTGCCGCGAGCGCTGCGCCGCTGTTTGCGGGGAGGCCCGCGCCGTTCGGAGCACTGCCTTCCGAACGCCAGCTCGCCTGGCACAAGCTCGAGACCACGGCTTTCCTGCACTTCTCGCTGAACACTTTTACCGATAAAGAATGGGGTTACGGAGACGAGGATCCCAATCTGTTTCAGCCCGCTAAATTCGATCCGGACGCGATTGTGGAGGCCCTCGCCGCCGCCGGCATGCGCGGCGTGATTCTTACGGCGAAACATCACGATGGCTTCTGCCTCTGGCCCACGAAGACGACGGAGCGTTCTGTCAAAGCTTCCTCGTGGCGCAATGGGCAGGGCGATGTGGTGCGCGATCTCGCTGCCGCGGCGAAGCGTCACAATTTAAAGTTCGGCGTCTATCTTTCGCCATGGGATCGCAACAATGCTGCGTATGGGACGCCCGCTTATATCGATATCTACCGGCGTCAGCTCACTGAGCTGCTGACGAATTACGGACCGATCTTCGAAGTCTGGCACGATGGCGCGAATGGCGGCGACGGCTATTACGGCGGCGCGCGGGAAAAGCGCACCATCGACAAGCACACGTACTACGACTGGCCAACGACCTGGGACATGATCCGCAAGCTCCAGCCGGAGGCCGTGATCTTCAGCGACGTTGGCCCGGATATCCGCTGGGTAGGAAATGAGCGCGGCATCGCGGGCGATCCGTGCTGGGCGACGTATGATCCGGTGGGAGCGAACGGCGGCCCGGCTTCGCCGGGCGATGTGCGGGAAAAGGACTCGCCGACCGGCACCAAACACGGAACGAAATGGCTGCCGGCGGAGTGCGATGTCTCGATCCGCCGTGGCTGGTTCTGGCACGAGAGCGAAACCGCCCGGGTAAAGACGCCTGAGCAGTTGAAAGCACTTTACTATCAATCCACCGGGCGCGGGGCGAATTTTCTGCTGAACGTGCCTCCGAATCGCGATGGGCTGATCGACGCGCCGGATACGGCGTCACTCAAAACGTACGGCGATTACCTGCGGAAGACATTCGGCAAACCCGTGGCGCAGGCTTCGGCGAAACAGCTTGCGAAAGCTGAGCCCGAGATCGACCTGCCGCGGGACGCAAAGTTCAGCGTGATTCGCGTTAGGGAAGATATTGCGCTCGGGCAGCGGGTGGAAGCGATCGCGGTGGAATCGTTCGATAGCGGCGAATGGAAACCGCTGGCAAGCGCGACCAGCGTGGGGCCTCGCCGCATCATCCGGCTCGACTCGCCGGTGGGTGCGGCGAAAGTCCGGCTCCGGGTGACGCAGACTGCCGCGCCGCCGGTGATTTCGGAATTTGCTGTGTTCTCCGAAGCCTGATTCGGACGTGATATCTTTGCGAAAAGCGCGGCTTTTGTAAGCAAGGCCGGGAGGGGTGACCAATGAGATTTCTGAAGACAGCGAGCATTCCTGTACGCATCGCGATCATCGCCGCCACGATGGCGTTGCTGTTGAGCGCCTATGCGAAGCAGCAGGCGCCGGCGATCATGACGTCCGCGGCGAAGAATTTTCTGAATTCGCTCGAGCCGTGGCAGAAGACCGCTGTGTCTTTCAAAATGGAAGACGAAGAGCGCTCGAACTGGTTCTATACGCCGGTGCCGCGCAAGGGTCTCGCGCTGCATGACATGAAGCCCTACCAGCGGCAGCTCGCGATGGCGATGATTGCCGCGGGGCTGAGCCAGCGCGGGTTCATCAAGGCCGTTACGATCATGAGCCTCGATGAAATTTTGCTCGTGACCGAGCCGCAGCCGCGCCGCGATCCGGATAATTACTACATCAGCATCTTCGGCGAACCTTCCGAGACCGGCGAGTGGGGCTATCGCGTGGAAGGCCACCATGTCAGCCAGAATTACACACTGGTGAATGGCAAAGTGCAGGGCGCGCCGAGCTTCTTCGGCAGCAATCCGGCGGAAGTGAAGGATGGTCCGCGTAAGGGACTGCGCGTGCTGGCGGGCGAAGAGGATCTCGCGCTCACCGTGGTGAATTCGCTCAATCCGGACCAGCGCAAAACCGCCATCTTCGACGCCAAAGCTCCCTCGGACATTATTACGACAAATTCGCGCGAGGCGGCCATGAAGGGACAGCCGAGCGGAATTCAGGCGTCAGCGATGACTCCCGATCAGCGCGCGAAACTCCAGGATCTGCTCGAAGAATACTGCTCGAACATGCCGGATGAGATCGCCGCGCTGCGCGAATCGCAGATTAAGAAGGCGGGGACCAACATCTGGTTTGCCTGGGCCGGCGGCACCGCAAAGGATCAGCCGAATTACTATCGCGTGCAGGCACCGGAGTTCCTCGTGGAGTTCGACAAGACGCAGAGCAACGGCAACCACATCCATTCGGTGTGGCGTGACTTCAACGGCGATTTCGGCCGCGATCTTCTGAAGGAACACTACGCCACCAGCCACGCGGCGGCGAAGTAGTGCCCCAACCCTGGCTCGAACAAACGGCGCTCCAGTGGCTGCGCGCGATTGAAGAGGAGGACGGTTTCGCCGAGGTCGTGAACGGCGGCATTGCTGTGCGCGGGCCGCGGACCGGCGTTGTGCAATCACGGCTCGGCTATTGCTGGTCGCACCTGGCAATGGTTTTTCCGGAGCAGAGGGAGTTCGTACGGGCGGCGGAGAAAAGCTTCCGGCTGCCGGCCCTCGATAGTGGCTCGCGAGTGTATGATCACAGCTTTTTTCTGCTGTTCATGGCATGGTATTTCCGGCTGACTGCCGAGCGGAGCGCAATCGATCGCTTTCGCGAGCGCTACCAGGCGATCGCGCCGCTTCTCGATGATGCCGGCACGGGCGGATTCGGAGAACATAAGCCGGGGATCCGCAGCCACAATCCTTACATGCATCTGCTCGAAGCGCTGCTCACGGTTTTCGACCACACAGCGGACGATCACTGGCTTGGCGAAGCCCTGAAGATCGTGAAACTCTTCCTCAGCCGTCTGGAGGATAAAGAAACCGGGCTGGTATTCGAGTTCCGGAATGCGGACTGGTCCGTGACGGAGGAGCGGCGAGTCGAAATCGGGCATCAGTTCGCATGGGCATCGCTGCTCGTGGCGTTCCATGCGGCGAAGAAACTGGGACCGTGCCCGCATGCGGCGCGTCTCGATGAATTCACAAGGAAGTATGCTATCGAAGACGGCCTCGCGATCAACACGGCGACGGAAATGGGAGCGCCCGTTGACCGCTCAAAGCTGCTGTGGGTGCAGACGGAAGGGATTCGGCGCGGCGCAGTGGCGTGGAATGTCGTGCGCGAGCGCTATTTTCATCCGAACGGCTGGAGCTGGTACAACCGTTTGAATGCTGACGGCACGCCCGTGGAAGAGCCTTCGAACGCGCGGCTGCTCTACCACGTAGTCACTGCCGCTACGTAATTACGGCCGGCGGCGCGGGATCTTCGGGCCGGCCTGCGTTTGCCAGCGGCACCTTGACGAGAATGAAGCCGAGTCCGGCGAGCACGAGCACACCCGGAATATAGGACGGGTGTTCGAAAACCGCCGGGAGCTTCACGTTGAAGAAACTGAATGAAGCCGTAACCAGCCCCATCAGTGCTTCGCCCGCGATCATGCCCGAGGCGGCGAGTACCCCCACACTTTCAATGCGCGTTTTCTGGGCCTCGTTCATGCCGCGTTTTGCCGCGATGCTGTCGGAAACCCAGCGAACCATGCCGCCGAGGAAAATGGCGAAGGTGGTTCCGACCGGCAGATACATGCCGATTGCGACCAGCATAGGGCTCTTCACGCCGATCATGATCATGGCGATACCCATCAGGATGCCGGCGATGATCAGCGGCCAGGCCATATCGCCGCCGACGATGCCCTGCGCGAGAGCGGCCATCAGTCCCGCCTGCGGCGCGGCGAGATGCCGGTCGCCAAAACCGATGCCGCCCTGGTTGATGTTGCCCTGGTGAAGAACAAGCAAGGGGAAGTACATGACCGCGCTTGCGAGAACCACGGCGATCAATTCCACGATCTGAATGCTGCGCGGCGTACCGCCAAGAATGTAGCCGACCTTGAAATCCTGCAGCAGCTCGCCGGCCGTTGCGCTCGAAACGCAGACCACTGCAGCTACCCCGAGCACCGCGATGACTCCGCTGGAGCCATGAACGCCGAGTGCGACCATGAGCAGAGCCGCAATGATCAGCGTAGAAAGCGTGAGACCGGAGATCGGATTGTTGGAGGATCCGATGACGCCCACGAGATATCCGGAGACCGTTGCAAAGCAGAAGCCGACAATCAGCATCACGATGGCCGCGGTGGCGCCGGCGACGATGCCGCCGGAAAGGTACGTATACAGTACGATCATCAGCGAAAACACCACGAACACACCGAAGAGCACAATGCGCGAACTCATGTAGCGCTCGGTGCGGATGGTGGAATCCTCCGGCACGGCGCCGGTCTTCATCTCTTTGAATGCCCGCGAGAGTCCGACGCCCAGCGATTTCCGCATTTTGAAGAGCGTGTAAGCCGCGCCGGTGAGCATGCCTCCCACGGCTACGGGGCGAATGATGTACTTCCAGACGTTGTTCGCGACATCCAGCCACGATTCGTCGCCGGTCGCCTGGGGGGGAATGAAGGCATGCAACTGCGGGCCGAGGAAGTAGATCAGCAGCGGAATCATCAGTCCCCAGGCGAGAACGCTGCCCGAGAAGTTCAGAGACGCGAGCTGCGGGCCGATCACGTAGCCGACGCCGATGTAAGCCGGGCTCACCGAAGGGCCCGAGAAAACGGTGACGCCGCCCGTCGGCAGGCGGTTGGCCGAGCCAGCCCCGCCGAGGCGCAGGCCGCTTGAGCCGGGCGAGCCCAAACGAAAGAACCAATCTTTATCCGTCGCGAAAACGTTGAGCGCGCCGGCCAGCAGCACCGTGGCGCCCGTAGCCATGTTGTAAAAAAGATGCTTTGCGGCCTGAGCGCCGAGCTGTCCGGCTTTGTGGATCTGGGAGGCCGCCACCGATTCGGGGAATGGCAGCGTGTCGTCTTCGACCATAACGCGCCGCACCAACGACACAAACAGCACCCCGAGCACGCCGCCGATAATCATCAGCGACGTGGACTTCCAGTACGCGACGCCGGGCGAGAAATCGAGCCAGGAATGGGAGATGACGAATGCGGGAATCGTAAAGACCGCGCCCGCCGCGACCGATTCCCCAATCGAACCCGCGGTTCGCGCGATATTTTCTTCAAGGATCGTACTATCTTTGAACAGGCGCAGCACCGCCATGCCGATCACAGCGGCCGGATAAGTCGCCGCCACCGTCTGGCCCGCTTTCAATCCCAGGTAGGCGTTCGCGGCACCGAGGATGACGCACATCACGAGCCCGAGAATCACGGCGCGCGCCGTGAACTCCTTCATCTGGACATTGGGGGGAACAAACGGCTTGTGCTGGCTCACGCAAGCCTCGCCTTGACCTTTTCCGACAGCGCTTTGCCGTCGACGGTCTTACCGGCGAGCCTCGCCTGCGCGGCTTTCATCACGAGACCCATCTGTTTTGCCGACGTGGCGCCGGTCTCGGCGATGGCGGCTTCGATCGCGGCGTTCATATCTTCTTCACTCGCCCCGGCCGGCAGATAGCCTTCGATGATCGTCCGCTGAGCCTCTTCTTTTAACGCCGCGTCCTCGCGTCCGCCCTTACGAAACATTTCCGCGGCATCAGTCCGCTGTTTCACGAGAATTTTCAGAACCTGGAGGTCGCCTGCGTCGTCAACCTGTTTTGGCGCCGCATCCACATGAGCCTTCATGAGTGCCGCTTTCATCATGCGGACAGTACTCAGACGCTCTTCGTCGCGGGCTTTCATCGCTTCGGTGATGTCTTTTGAAAGTTGATCGATTAGAGGCATGTATTTGATATTCTAAAGAATCTTACCCGACCCATGCACGCTCGCGACACGCCTTATTGCGTTGCGGGCTCCAGTCGAACTTTGAACGGAGCCACGGCATGGTAAACCGATGCGCGCACTTTTGAAGTGTGCCGCGCCGCACTCCGATGGATCGCGGCTCCGGCATTGATCGTTGTACACTACCGAGTTTGTACGGAGAAAAAACATCCATGAACGTCGTCATCGCGGAACCCATGGCCCAGGCGGGCATCGAGCTTTTTCAGGCGCAGGAAGGCTGGAATGTCATCGTTTCGAACCCGAAAGAATACTCGAAACATCTGGCGGACGCTGACGCTCTGGTAGTTCGCAGCGCGGTACAGGTGACGCCGGCGGTTCTGGAGCAGGCGCCGAAACTGCGCGTGATTGGCCGCGCGGGTGTGGGCGTGGATAACGTGGATTTGCCGGCTGCCACCGCCGCAGGTGTGCTTGTCATGAATACGCCCGGCGGTAACGCGGTGTCGGTTGCGGAACATGTGGTGGGTTTTATGCTTTCGATGGCTCGCTCGATTCCGCAGGCGAGCGCCTCGACGAAGTCCGGCAAGTGGGAGAAGAAGAAATTCCTCGGAAACGAGCTTCGCGGCAAAACGCTGGGCATTGTTGGACTGGGCAGCATCGGCCGGGAAGTGGTGAAGCGAGCCCGCGCGTTTGAGATGAAGATCGTCGCGAGCGATCCTTATGTGACGCCGCGCATCGCAGCCGACCTCAGTGTTGACCTGGTTCCTCTGGCGGACCTTTATAAGCAGAGCGATTACATCACGCTCCACGTTTCTCTGACCCCGGACACGGAGAAGATGCTGAATGCCGACGCGCTCGCCCAGATGAAGAATGGCGTGCGGATCGTAAACTGTGCCCGCGGCGAGCTGGTGGATGAGGGGGCGCTGAAGGCGGCGATCGAGTCCGGCAAAGTGGCTGGCGCCTGCCTCGACGTCTTTGCGAAGGAGCCGACGGACGCTTCTTTTCCCCTGTTCGCGCTGGATGCCGTGCTGGCGACGCCGCACATCGGCGGGTCGACCGAAGAAGCGCAGGAAATCGTGGGTGTGCGCATTGCCGAGCAGATGGTGGAATATCTGCAGAGCGGCGTCGCAATCAACGCCGTCAATATGCCGGCGTTGTCACCCGAGCAGTACAAGGCGGCTTCGCCGTTCATCGAGTTGGCGCAGCGGCTTGGGAGCTTCGCGTCGCATCTCGCTACGGGGAATCCCACGACCATCCGGCTCACTTATTCCGGCCGGATCGCGGAGATGAATACCAGCCTGCTTCGGAATGCCGGTCTGGCTGGCGTGCTGGGCCGGTCGGCTTCGAAGGCCAACGTAGTCAATGCGATGCAGATTGCGGCGGAGCGTGGCTGGAACGTGGCCGAAGTGCACGATAAGCGCAGCGCGCATATGGATTCGATCCGGCTGGAAGTGGAGACCGACTCGAGTGTAACGACCGTTGAAGGCGCCGTGGTGCTCGGTAAGCCTCGCCTGATGCAGGTGGATGGCATCTATTGCGAAGCTTCCCTGACCGGCCACGTGGTCTGCATGAAGAATCTGGATGTGCCGGGCGTGATTGGGCATGTGGGATCGGTGCTGGGCGCGAACCGCATCAACATCGCGAATTTTTCGCTCGGGCGGCGGGACGCGGGCGAACCGCTCGAAGCGATCGCCGTGGTTTCGACCGACACACTCGTGCCGCAGGATGTGCTGGATCAACTCATGTCGAATCCGGCCGTGAAACTGGCGCGGGCCGTAGCAATCAGTTAGAGTCGGAGTTAGAATCCTTCGATAATGAGCCGGGCGGAAGCCCGGCCCACAAATGCTTATTTACCGGCCGCCGGATAGCAGCCAAGGACGCGCCACATATCCGCCAGTTCCGCCAGGTGACCGAGCGCATAGCCCGTGACCGGGTCATCCGTGTGCCCGATAAAGTCTACATAGAAAAGATAATCCCAGGGTTTACCGCGCAAGGGTCGTGACTCGATCTTGGTCAGATTCAGGTCTCGCAATGCGAATGCGCTGAGCGCCCGAAACAGCGCGCCAGGAATATTTCGCACCGTAAATACCACACTGGTCTTATAACGGATTTCCGGAATTCTCTTCGCGGATCCTTTTGCGGCGGGCTTGTTCAGGAGAAAGAACCGCGTATAGTTTTGGCGGTCGTCTTCAATCGATTTTTCGAGAATCCGAGCGCCGTAAATCTCCGCCGCGGTGGCGGACGCAATTGCGCCAGAATCCGTTAAGCCCTCCTCCATCAACATCTTGACACTACCCGCCGTGTCATAGAACGGGGTCTTTTCAAAGCGCGGATTCTTTTCAAAAAAATGACGGCATTGATTGAGGGCAACCGGGTGCGAATAAACACGCCGGATCTGTGTTCTTTTAACACCAGGTAGAGTAATCAGGTTATGAATGATCCGCACGAAAGTCTCACCCTGAATGGGGAGGTTGAACTTCAGGAGATGATCGTAGTTCTCGTGGACGGATCCGTGTAACGTGTTCTCAATCGGGATCACGGCCGCGGACACTTTTCCATTTGCGGCGGCCTCGAATACCTGATCAAACGTTGCGAACGGAACAGGCGTGTGGCCGGGCGCAAGCTGGGCCGCCGCCACCTGACTGAAGGCGCCGAGCTCGCCCTGGAATCCAACCGTCCGCTTCATCGAAGATCTCCTTCCTGCGATCACACTCCAGTATCCGCTCAGGCGGTCCACGGCGGTCGAGCGGCCCTCTACGTCTTCGTTTACGCTGAGTTTAACAGCATTTCACGTGGTTAATCGATAAAAAATGAAATAGATTCGGCTCAACAAATGAGTGTTTCCAAACAGGCATCCAGCCCGGAAAAAGGCCGCGCAAAAAGGTCTTTATTTCCCCAACGAATGAGACTATGATGATCGAGGACCGTCGGCCCGTGAAAATGTGCGGGCCCAATCGCGGGTGGCGGTTGCCGCACTTTATCGAACGTCCACGGAGTCCTGTTCGGAATTCGGAACAAAACTCCGCGCATTCTGTTGATTGCGAACAGTATTGAGGATATAATTCCCCTTTGGCGCGCCCCGGCCCCCTCCCTCGAGCGCGCCGGCTCGCCTGAAAGATCGATTGATGGAATTGGCTGGACAGCGACTGCGCCGGGCCCGGGAACGGCTGAATCTGCGTTTCCGCGACGTGGAACTTGCCAGCCAGCAGATCGCCGAACGCCATGATAATCCGGAATTTGCGGTCCTGATCAGCCGCCTCTCCGACATTGAGAACCAAGGCACACTCCCCTCGATCTATCGTCTTTATTCTCTCTGTTGTATCTATCGCCTGGACCTCAATGAAGTACTGGGTTGGTACGGGATCGGAACTGAGCAAATGGCGTCCGACGCCGGTCTGATTTCAATCGAGAAAACGCACGCAGTCGGCTTCGCGGCCGATGGCGGTGCTGAGGTTACGATCCCGATTTCGTTGAATCCCGGCATCGATCTGAGTAAAACCACATTCGTGAGCGAAGTAGTGCAGCGGTGGGGTAAATTGCCGCTTGCGCTGGTGGGCGGCGTGGATGTAAAGAGATATCGCTACGGGTTTGTCGGAACCGATGACTGGAGCATGCACCCTGCAATTCCCGCGGGTTCGCTGCTTGTGATTGACGATTCGCGACGCAAAATTCAGACCAACGGGTGGGCGGGCCAGAGCGACCGGCCCGTTTATTTTCTGGAACATCGGGATGGTTTCTATTGCCGGTGGTGCAGTCTGCGGGATAGCATTCTCAGCCTGATTCCCGATCCTTCATCGCATGCTCCGATTCTCCACTTCAAATATCCTGACGAAATTGAAGTGATCGGGCAGGTGGTGGGGCTCGCTATAAGTCTGGGTCCCGAGAAGCAACGCCGCACTCGCTCCTGATCAGATCCAGCACGGTTTCGAGATCCGTATAAAAGAGTTTCCGCTCCACGTCGCGGGATTCCGCCGGCACCCACGACGCATAAGGGCTCAGCACGAGCCAATTTGCGAGAATTTTGTCGCGCGCACCCTCGAGGCTGGCGAAATACGCCTCCAGTTCATCTTTCTGGCGTTCCAATCCAAAACACAGCCATTCCTGAAAGGCAATCAGATGGCTGCGGCGCATGAGTGCGTCCGCTTCCTCCGCGCCGAGCCGCTCGGCGAGGCCGAAGTGTTCGTAAGTGCCCTGATTGACGTTTCTTAGAGATGCAAGATACGCCAGCCGGCCCAGCGGAGATTCGATCCCGGCAAGCGTTTTCCGCCACGATTCGGCGATCGCCGCCTGCCTCTCGCTAGGCATATTCTTCAGGTTAAATTGTACACCGATTCGGATCTATACTGCCGTTCGATAGCTAACGACAGAAAATCCAGTCCCAGGACTTTCTGAATTGGTAACTTTTTCACGCATTTAGCCAATTCGGGCGCGATTCTCTTTAGACTGCAAATTGTCAGCCGACGGTTGACCCCCAAGAAATCCCAAGGAGCCCAAAACCAAAATGCGTAAACTCATGATTGTCCTCACCTTAGCTGCTTCGTGGCTGGCCGTCTCGGCGAGCCTGAGCGCCTTCCCTCCCCCGGAGTGCTCTCCGAACTGCCTGATGGCGCGTTAAGCTAAAGTGCGCTAGGATTTAGACATCCCCTCCGGATGTCGGGAATTCTACGGTGCATTTTAATCAGTCTCCGGACTTATTGCTGATTTTGCAGGCAGCCGCCGCGGCTTTCGCAGCCGCGCGGCTGCTTCAACTTCGCCTGATCAGGCGATTCCTTTACGTCTTTTCCTACCTCGCAGCCACCGCTGTTTTCGACATCGGTTTCAGCATTCTCGACCGGCATTCCCAAGCTTATTACTGGACTTACGCGATCGCCGATCCCACGATCTGGCTGACTGCTTCACTTGCGGTCTATCAGATGTTTTCGCTCATCTTTCGCGATTATCCCGGTCTGACGACCGCCGGACGATGGGCACTCAATGGCGCTCTTGCCCTTTCGCTTATTGCAGCCACGGTGATTCTGCGGACTCCCTGGTCCTTTCTCTCCACCCGTTCGACGGCTCTTTATTATGAGCTCGTGCTCGATCGTTCCATCCATTTCGGACTGGCCGCGATTGTTCTCGTCCTCATGCTGTTCCTCTCTCGCTATCCGCTGCATCTGGAGCGCAATACTTATGTCGCGAGCGGATTCTTCAGCGTGGTCTTTCTGGCGGAATCGGTCACTCGATTTATTGATGGCTTCACGCCGGCACTTTTTTCCCACCAGGTGGATAATCCGGAAATCGTCTTTGTGACGCTGGCATTTGCAGGCTGGGGAATCCTGCTGCGGACGGCCGCTGCGGTGCCTGTTCCGGTGCGCGGCACCGCGAATACCGTTCGCGAGGCGGAGCTTCTCCGGCAGCTCGATGCCCTTAATGGAATACTGACGCGTTCAGTACGCCGGTAATATTTCGATAATTTACCCGGTACCGGTAGCCTTACCGGTTGCAAATTCACTAAAGTTTCGCTATTCTCAACTCAATAAAGCAGAAAAGGATTTTCTGTGGCGCTCCTGATTATTGCCTTGCTTGCAGTGCTGGCGGCAGGTTGTGGAATCCTGATGCTGGCGGCCCGAATGCGATTGCTCGATTCGGTGACCCAATCGAATCTTCCGTTGCCCGACGCGGCCCGTTACCGGCCGATGTTGCGGCTGCTATCCGATGACGATCTGCGCTTCGCGGCGCGGAACCCGGCTATCCGGGCAAAGCTGGCCGCACGGCGGCGCGAGCTCTTCCGTGGTTATGTCCGTTGTCTGACCAAGGATTACGGCCGCCTGCTGGCGAGTGTCCGGCGAATTATGGTGGAATCCGGCGTTGACCGCCCGGATCTCGCAAAAGCACTCACCAAAAATCGCTTCGTTTTTGCGCTGGCTCTTTGCCGCATTGAACTTCATCTCCGGCTGCATGCGATTGGCCTCGGCAAGGTGGACATTTCGGGGCTTGTCGAAGCGCTTGACGGACTTCGGGCTACCGTGAATGTCATGGCTCCGATTGCGGCCACGGCCACAAGCGGAATCTAACTCAACAATTTAAGTTCGCCGGCTACGCTCGCGGGAATGCCAGTCTCCCAGGACGGGTATTTCAGCTGCACGCCCAACAGTTCGCGGATTTTTCTTCCATCCACAAAACGTCCCCGCTGCGGCACGGATAATTCGCCCGGGATTTCCGGCAGGTCCATCCCGCATTTTGCTGCATACCAGCGGATCACCTCGGTGCTGGAGGCGGGGCGGTCGTCTGCGGCCGGCCACGCGCCCGTCACATCGGAATCGATGCCGGCCGCGAGAAGGGCGGCGAGATCTTCCACGTGAATCCGGCTCACCACGCTGCCGCCGCCGCGCGGCAACCCGGTGAGCCTGCCATCCCGCAGTCGCATGTGGATGCCGCGACCTGGTCCATAGATGGCGGCGCTGCGGAGAATGAGCGTGGGAACGCCGACCGCCGCAAGCCACTCTTCTTCGGCGAGACGGCTACGCCCCTTCTCGTCATCCGGCACGGCAACAGTAGCCCCGTCGACATTTGTTTGGGCGCCATAAACGCCGGTTGAAGAAATGTAGAGGATTCGGGCTGGCGCGACCGTTCGAATGAATTCGTGAATCGAAGATCGATCCGGCTCTTCAACCGGCGGGATGGAATGCACGAGAATGGCACCCTTGGGAAAATCTTCGGGGCTGGGCGGATGGCCGGTAGCGGTAAAGAAGGTGCGGCTGGATTGATTTAGCTGCTGCGCGAGGCGTTTTGTGGTGTAGCCGAGGCCGAGAATGATGACGGGCCGCAGCATCGGTTCAGGCCAGCCGCTGCAACGAACGGAGAATGCCATCGGGCTCACGGACGCCCTCGGCGACAACCGCATCCGCGCGCGCCTGCGTATCGGCGACGGAATAAATGCGGAGTTCGTCGGCGTTTCCGGAAGGCCGGATGTGTGCGACTTCACGATTGGTGAAAACAATGCGAACGCCGTCGGTGTGATCGAAGCGGTCGATGGACGGGAAGCCAAGCGCGGGCGTGAAGATTCGTTCCGCGATGGATTTGCTGTCCGGACGCGAAAGCCGGTCCATGATGCGCAGGCTGATCTCGCGCGGGAAATCCTTCAGCAATCCCGCACGGCTGAAGCGCTTCGGCAATTCGTCGAAAAGAGCAGCAACCGCGACGTCGCGCTCGGCCGCGGCGTAGAGAACGCAGAGGATGGGGAGAAATGCATCGCGCGTCGCGAGCGCAGTGAGAGTGCGGCCATGGCGGGTGACATCAGAGCCGAGGAGAAATCCGCCGTTAGCCTCCCAGCCGCAGATCCCCTGGCGGCCTCTGGCGGCTGCGGCGGCCATACCGGCAACGACGTACGGTGAGCCGATGCGCGTTTTCGGCTCGAGAACAGGGGCAAGAGCGCTCTGATCGATCGCGTCATTGCAGGTGACCGGCACCACGACCGCGCCGGTGTTCAGATATTGCGCGGTGATCATGCCGACCAGATCGCCCCCGAAGAATTTCAGCTGGCCCTCGGAATCGAATGAGAGTAGAAGCGGGCGGTCGCTATCGCCATCGGTGGAAACGACGGCCCATAGATTCGGGTGCTGGGCGGCGAGTTTGCCGATGGCATCGAGCTGATCCGCGCCGATGTTCTCGGTATCGATGGGAACAAACGCATCGCTGCGTCCGGCGGGAATAACTTCGGCTCCGAGGCGAGTAAGTACTTCGGCCAGCAGATCGCGGCCGACCGCGGAATGCTGATAAACCAGAATGCGGCGCCCGGCCAGCGAGCCGGGCTGGGCGGGAAAGAAATCGAGATAACGGGCGGCGTAGCTTTCGCGGCCCTTATGAAGCACCGGGGCGGCGGGACGGCGTTTGCGCAGCGAGCCCGATTCGTCAAACGGAGAGCGGTCGAAATCCTCCGCATAGATTCGCGCCCGGACCTCGGCGACTTTCGCGCCAATCGGCGATTCGTGTTCCTTCAGCAGCTCGCCGCGCGATGTATTGAGCTTATAGCCATTGCGATCGAACGGAATGTGGCTGCCGGTGATCATGATGCTCGCCTTGCCCTGGCGAAGGGCGTAATACATAAGCGCGGGTGTGGGAATCTGGCCCAGGCTGATACCGCGCATCCCGCCGTCTTCAATCGCGTGGGCGACTGCTTCCATCAGTGTGGGTGAACCTGGGCGGAGATCGAGAGCGTAATAGAAATCATCGCCGGGTTGAATGCCGCCATGCTCCGGCGCGAGAGACAGCAGGTATTCGAGTTCGGCGGTGACGTTGATATAAATTTCGAGCTGCGTCAGATCGACGATCAGGCCGCGGCGGCCGCTGGTTCCGAAACCGAGCGGCTTCGGTGTGTGATCGAGGCGGGAACGAAGATCGGGCATGGTCAGCTTTTTCGCAGTGCGCGGGCGAGTTCAGCGCCGTTCGCGAATGCGCCTTCAAAATCGTTGCGGAGCGCCTGCAGGTTGGCGATGTAGGCATCGAGCGCTGCCGAGACCTCGCTCCGGTTGGTTTCGAGAATGTCGCGCCAGAGATCGTAAGAGCTGAGGGCGAGTCGCGTCATATCCATGAGGCCCGGACCGGCCACTGTAGTGGCGGCCGGCTGCCGATCCTGAATGGCGGCCGCAAGCGCGGTGGAAGCAAGCTGCGGCAGATGCGAGCTCCACGCGACCAGGCGGTCGTGCGTGACGGCGTCGAGAATACGGACCTGTGCGCCGATCTTCCCGAGCCATTTGCGGAATTCCGCTGCGACAGCATTGCCGTCCGCCGATGTGAGGATCCAGGGACGTCCCTGAAACAGATTGGGGTCAGCGGCGGCCGCGCCGCGCTGCTCTTTGCCGGCCATGGGGTGTCCGCCGGTAAACGCGGCACGGTGGAGATGGGCCGCTGCGGTTTCGGCAATTGCGCCCTTGGTGCTGCCGGCGTCGGTGACGAGCGCTCCAGAACGCACGATGGGATCGAGAACTTTCAGCGTTTCGATGATCCCGGAAATCGGCTGTGAGAGAAAA
>DASZVV010000102.1:0-7466 GCA_035546955.1 Bryobacteraceae bacterium | reverse complement strand
GGTAGCCGAAAACCGCTGAGCCCGCGGCCTGCTCGATGCGATCCCTGGCTTCCAGCGTGTCGGTGCGGAATTCTTCGCGAGTGAGCTTATAGATAAGGCGGTGCCAGTAGGAATGGCACGCAAGCTCATGGCCCCGCGCGGCAATTTCCCGCACTACGCCCGGATAGCGTTCGGCGATCCATCCGAGGGTAAAGAAAGTCCCCTTAACGCGCATTTCATCGAACAGATCGAGAAGCCGCCGGGTATTTGCTTCGACGCGGCACGGAAAAGTGGACCAGGAGGAGCGATCGACAACGCCGGCAAAGGCCTCCACCTGAAAGTAGTCCTCTACATCCACCGAGATGATATTCGCCGCCGCCATCGGAGAGGTTTACATCACGGGGCCGATGCGCCACGGAACAAATTCCCGGTGTCCGAGCCGCTCGCTGCTGGTACGCTCTCCCGAGGCGGCGCGCAGGACCAGGTCCAGGATTTCCTCGCCGATGCCTTCCACACTGGCTTCACCGTCCGCGATGCGTCCGGCGTTGATATCCATGTTGTCGCGCATGCGGCGGAACGTCGCGGTGTTGCTCGCGATCTTGACGACCGGCACAGACGGAAAACCAATGGCGCTGCCGCGGCCCGTGGTGAAAGCGATGACGTTGCAGCCGCCGGCGGCGAGACCGGTGAGAGAGACCGGATCGTATCCCGGCGTGTTCATGAAGATGAAGCCGGCCGAGCGGATCGCCTCCGCATAATCGACCACGTCCATCAGAGGAGAAGCCCCGCCTTTGGCGACGGCTCCCAAGGATTTTTCCAGGATGTTCGTCAATCCACCCTCTTTATTTCCTGGTGATGGATTGTCGTCGAAGGTGCTTTCAAACCGCTTTAAGTATTGCTTGTATCCATTTATAAAGCCAAGGAGTTTATCTGCGACTTCGCGATTGCGGGCGCGCCGCAGAAGGAGCTGTTCCGCGCCGAAGATCTCGGTGGTCTCGGCAAGTACGGCGGCGCCGCCGAAAGAGGCCAGGCGATCGGAGGCCCATCCGAGTGCCGGATTGGCGGTGATGCCCGAAAAGGAATCGGAGCCGCCGCAATTGAGGCCAAGCACAATTTTCGACGCCGGGCATTCGACGCGCTTTTCCTCCGCGGCGCGTTCAATCATGCGGTCGATTACCTTGCATGCCGCTTCCACGGTGGCCATGGTTCCACCGCTCGATTGGAGCGTCATGCCGGTGAGACGGCCATCTTTGGGCGCGGCATCTCCGAGATAGTGATCAATTTGATTGACCTCGCAGCCCAGCCCGAGAATGATCGCGGAGGAAACATTGGGGTGGTGAATCACACCGGCGAGCGTGCGCTGCAACTGGCGGCTGTCGGGGCCAATCGCCATTCCGCAGCCTTCGCCGTGGGGGAAAGCAATGACGCCATCCACGTTATCCGGGAGCGGAGCGCGCGTATAGCGCTCGGCGATGAGTTCGGCGGTGTGCGCGGCGCAGTTGCTGGCGGCTGCGATGGCTACGTAATTTCGTGTGCCGGCGCGGCCATCTTCCCGCAAATAGCCTGCGAATACAGGAGAATCTGCTGCGGGGGAGGGCCATGGAATGTCACCGGAAGGGAACTCGTAGCCCCCTTCATGAGGCGCAAATTGCACATTATGGGTGTGGACGTGATCTCCGGGATGGATGTCCGACCGGGCGGCGCCCATGGGCTGGCCGTAACGGACGATATCGTCCCCGGCGCGAATCTCCCTCAGAGCGACCTTATGGCCGGCTGGAATCGCGGCTTTTGCAACCACTTCGCCTGAGGCGGTGCGGAGGCGCTGTCCGGGGCTGAGAGGCATTCTGGCAATGCCGACATTATCTGATTCGTGGAGGCGGATCACCGCATTTTCGGGCGTGGGAGGGCTTTGGATTTCAACGAGCGACATACGTGGGCCTAACGCAAGAGTACCGTTTCCGTGATCTGCTCGCCACGGTGCACATGAAGTTTCGCGCCGTCGGGGTGAACCCAAAACCCCTCATTCTGGGGGATGGGGATATCGGCGGGGCCGTCGACCACAAGGAAGTGATCCGTTTCGATGCCGGGTAGAAGCTTGCCGATGTGAATGTGCGCGTGGCATTGTGTTACCACTTTTCGCCCATTTAGGGCTAATCCCCAGCCGTCGCCAAATAGTTCCTTGCCTTTGGCGATGGCAGCCGCCCAGAGTTGCTCGCGTTCCCCGGGGGTCATTTCCGAGAGCAGGTGATGGTGAGCGCGCGGCAGCACCAGCCAGCGGTTCGGCTTGGTGGGGTTAATATCCTTCAGAAAGAAGATGGCGGCATCCGGCGGCTGTTTCTCGGCTTCGCGGCACAGGCCGCACTGGCGCGCGGCGAATGTTTCCGGCTGAGCCGGATCGCAGGCGCACTGGGTTAGCACCTGAGACTGAGCGGCGGGACTGAGCGAGAACACAATTCCAAGTCCCCCCAACAGGAGCGCGGCGAATCCGGCCGCGGCGGCCAGCCGTTGCATTGGCCTCATTATACTGAAGCTATTGTCCTCAACTCCGAATTTGCGGCGGCTGTGCGCCGCGCTCGCCCTCCTGGCTCTCGTTTTGCTCTACCTGACGTTTCTGGGGCGCTCCGGCCTGCTGCTTCCCGATGAGCCGCGCTACGCCGCAATCGGGAAGGCGATGTCCGATTCCGGGGATTGGGTAACGCCCCGGCTGTGGGGAAATGCCTGGTTCGAAAAGCCGCCGTTGGTTTATTGGATGGCGGCTTCGTTTTTTCGTCTGGGATTCGGGCTCGAATGGGCGCCCCGCCTTCCCGTCGCGCTTCTCGCAGTGGGGTTTCTGATCTTTCTGTTCTGGTGGGTGAGAAGGGAATACACCGCGCGGGCGGCCTGGTTCGCGTCGATTATCCTGGCAACGTCGGCCGGCTGGTTCGCGTTTGGACACGTTGCGGTAACCGACCTCCCGCTCTCGGTTTTCTTTTCTCTCGCCATGCTGCTGGCCTTTCGGGAAGGCGCGTGGAGCCGAAACTGCGCCGGGATTGCGCTTGGGCTGGCGATTCTTGCGAAGGCGCTGGTCCCGGTGGTCCTGTTTCTGCCCGCGCTTTGGTTCCTCCGCCGCCGGTGGAAGGATGCGCTCTGGATTTTCGGCATTGCGGCGGTTTTCGCGCTGCCGTGGTTTCTAGTCTGCTTTTCGCGCAACGGAATGCCGTTTTTTGACGATTTGATCTGGAAACAGCACTTCGCGCGCTTTCTGACACCATCGTTGCAGCATGTTCAGCGCTTCTGGTTCTATATCCCGGTGCTGCTGGGAGGCTTGTTTCCCTGGACTCCCGCGGCGGCGCTGCTGGTGGGGAAGGATCGTTACCGGGACCGCCGCAATGCCTTCCTGCTGGCCTGGTTCCTTTTCGGATTCCTGTTCTTTTCCGCGTCGATGAATAAACTGCCGGGCTATTTGTTGCCGCTGCTGCCTCCCGTGACGATTCTTGCGGGCGTGCGGCTGGATCAAATGCGGCGCCCCGGGGTGCTGTTGGCGATTACGGCGCTGCTCGCCGGAGCGTCGCCGGCACTGAACGGCGCGCTACCGCAGGCTCTGGTCTCGGGGGCGAGGCGCGCCGAATGGCGGCTCCCGTGGGAGGCGATTCTTTTGGCTCTCGCCGCCGCGGCGGCCGTTTTGTGGATGTCGCATAAGGGAAAGACCGCGATCGCCTTTGGCATTCCCGTCGCGATCATGCTCGCCGCCTACGGACAATTCCTGATTGCCGGTCTGCCGGTGTTGGACCGAGCGGTTTCAGGACGGCGAATCTGGCAGGATAGCCTTTCGCGGCAGGATAACCCTAGCGTTTCCAACCTCAATCGAAGTGTTCGTTATAGCGTTTGTTACTACGCCAATGGACGAATTCCGGATTGTCCCTCGAAATAAAGATTGAATCTTGTTGCCCAACATAGTAATCTCTATGTACAAAGAGGTAATGTTGTGTGGCGTACACCGTCGTAGAACCAAATCTAGAACAGACCAACGCGGAATATGAACGGATTGTCCGCGAGGATATCGAAGACTTCCGGGACAAAGCCGAAAGCTTTACCCGGGGCGAGCTCACCGATGATGAGTTTCGCCAGCACCGTCTGCGCCGGGGAATTTATGGACAGCGCCAGCCCGGTGTCCACATGGTGCGCACCAAGATCCCCAGCGGGATTTTGACGGCCCCCCAACTTCGACAGCTCGCGGTGATCGCCGATGAGTTTGGCGGGGGCAAAGGGCATCTCACAACGCGGCAGAACATGCAGTTTCACTTCGTTCCGCTGCGCCGGGTTCCCGATCTGCTCCATAAGCTGGCGGATTTTCAACTCACTACACGCGAGGCTTGTTACAACACGGTACGCAACGTGACCGCCTGCCCACTGACCGGCTTGCTGCACGACGAGCCGTTCGATGTCGGGCCCTATGCGCGGCGGGTGGCATACGCATTTCTGCACAAAGAACTCACGGACTCGATGCCGAGGAAGTTCAAGATCGCGTTTTCCGGCTGTCCGGAAGATTGTATGCTGACCTCGATTCACGACGTCGGGCTGCGGGCGCGGATCGTGGACGGCGTACACGGCTTCCGCATGGTGATTGCGGGCGGTTTGGGGCCGCTTCCTACGGAATCGCGGCTGCTGGATGAGTTTGTTCCCGCCAATATGCTGGTCCATAAGATCGAGGCGGTGCTGCGAGTGTTTAACAAATATGGGACGCGCAACAACAAGAACAAAGCGCGGCTCAAATTTGTAATGCGCGAGCGAGGGTTTGACTGGCTGCGCGAGCAGATTGACCTCGCTTACCAGGACATTTTGCAGAACGGCGGCATCCCGCTGCCGGAGACCGTCCCGGAGAATTTCGGTGGTTTTCGATCGCAACCACCACCACTCGGGACCGGCGAGGACCTGCCGGTTTTGAACGATGCCCACGCCGACCCGGAATATGACCGCTGGCTCGAAACCAATGTCCGCGAGCAAAAGCAAGCAGCCTACGCCATCGTGGACGTCCGGGTAAATCAGGGAAATCTTACTGGGAAGCAAATGCGTGCCCTGGCAGATCTTTCCAGCGGCACAGCGGACGGATTGGTGCGAATTTCGGTCAATCAGAACCTGATGCTCGGCTATGTGCCTTTGAAGAATCTGCGGCGCGTGTACGCGGCGTTACGGTTGGCAGGTCTTGCCGAAGCCGGCGCTAGAGAGATTTCGAACGTTACCACTTGCCCGGGCGCGTACAGTTGCAATCTTGCGCTCACGAAGGCGATGACCATGGGAGAAGCGCTGAGCCGTTCCGTGGCGCATCATACAGACCCCCTGGTACGCAAACTGGTGATCAACGTAAGTGGCTGCCCGAATTCGTGCGGCCAGCATTGGACCTCCGATTTCGGCTTTTACGGAAATGCGAGGAAGTTCGAGGGAAAAGAAGTTCCTTACTACCAGATGCTCCTCGGCGGCGGCTACGACGACGGCGGCATGATGAAGTTCGGGCTGGCGATCCAAAGCCTGCCGGCGCGCCTGGCGCCGGTTGCGGTGGAGCGAGTGATCGAACACTACACGGCAAACCGCTTGGCCGGAGAGTCGTTCCGGGATTACGTGCTCCGTCATAAAGTAGAGACTTTCCGGGGACTTACGAGCGACCTCGCCAAGCCCGCCGAGATCACGCCGGAGATGTACATGGACTGGGGGGACGAGGTGCAGTTTTCCGTCAAACTGGGCCGCGGGGAGTGCGCCAGCTAAGCGGGATATTTTGAGATAGACGCGAGAAAACGCCTGCTCCTTCCTGTGGGAGCAGGCGTTCTTTTTGTGCGTTAGCGCTTCGAGGTGGTGCGGGCGCTTTGCGTTTTGGCGGCTTCGAGCACCGCTGCGTTGGCAAGCGCCAGAGCCGCCTGAACGACGGGCAGATTGGTCATCTCCGCCATGGCTTGAATTTCCATGCCCTGCGCCTGCTTCAAGAACGTCAACTTCCCGTTTGCGGCATCGAAGTCGACTTTCACGCAGTCGCCGCCCAAAATCTGGTCCGTGGCAATCAGATTCGCAATCGGCTGCACCAGGTGTCTTTCGATGGCGCGCTTCAAGTGCCGGGCGCCATATTTGAGATCGGTGCCCTCCGTCAGCAGGAAGTCGCGCGCCGGGTTGGTGAGCTGAAAGACAAACGCGCGATCCAGTGACGTATTGAAGATCCGTTGCTGAACCTGCCGCAGCTCGATGTCGAGGATTTTTCGCAGCTCCTCTTCACCTAAAGGGCGGAAGGTCACGATCTTATCGAGCCGGTTGATGAACTCCGGCGTGAACTTGCGGCGCGCCGCTTCGACGCCGGTTCTGGCCAGTTTTCCCGTCGTCTTCTCATCCACCGCGGCGTGTTCTTGCGGTGCCGTCGCGCGGAATCCGAGCCGCGGATTTATCAGAGAGCTCATCTCGGCCGCTCCGAGGTTGCTGGTCATGAAGATCAGCGCCTTGGAGAAATCGACCTTGCGATTATCTCCGAGTGTGAGCGTTCCTTTATCGAGCACGCCCAGGAGTAGATTCCAGAGCGCATCGCTGGCCTTCTCAATTTCGTCAAAAAGCACAAAGCTGAGCTTGCAGGTGTCGGAGTGGAACTGATTCAGCATCTCCTGGCTGAGCAAGGGATGTGTTTCCCTGTGCCCCAAGTAGCCTGGAGGCGAGCCGATGAGCTTTGCGATCTCATGGCTATGCTGGAACTCCGCGCAATCGATCTTAATCACGGCGCGAGGGTTCTGGAGCAGACATTCCGCAGTGGCTTCCACAATTCGGGTTTTTCCCGAACCGGTCGGTCCGAGAAACAGAAAGTTTCCAACGGGCCGTCCTGGTGCGGTCAGGCCCGTGACGTACATCTGGTAGATATTCACAATCTGCCGGATAGCTTCGTCTTGTCCAATGATCAGCTTCTCAAGGCTCGTCTCGAGACTTCCCGCGGCTATACCGGTCTTGGTCGGATCCAGGGGAACGTTCGTGTGAACCATTGTGTGCCTCTTTCTCAACTCAACTCCCGCCCTTTTTCTGAGCACGTCTCGTGCCAATGCCTTGACCCTCCGTTTTCGCTGGTGTCTGCTGATTTACTTTGCGGGCTTCGACGGCCGAACCTCGACCCGGCTGACCAGAGTCCGCTCCGGCATCCTCAGAAGCATTAGTGTAATTTCCGCAACATCCTCGGGCGCGATTTTCCAGGACGCGGCGCCTCCTCCACCTCGGGGGCTGAAGGAAGTATCGACGCTTCCGGGCATGATATAACTGACCCGGACGTTTTCCTGACGGTGGTCCAACATCATGGCCTCGCTGAAACCGTTTAAGCCAAACTTCGATCCGTTATAGGCCGCTCCCCCCGCGAACGGATTCTTTCCGGCAAGACTGCTGACGTTGATGATATATCCCGCGCCGCGTTTTCGAAACCTGGCGAGCGCTTCCCGGCTTGCGTAAAAAGCGCCGTTCAAGTTCGTCCGGATGGTGAGATCCCACTCCTCCACGGT
>DASZVV010000101.1:0-8590 GCA_035546955.1 Bryobacteraceae bacterium | reverse complement strand
GGACGGAAAACGCGCACTGATCACAGGAGGCGCGAGCGGGATCGGCATCGAGACGCTACGGCGATTTTCAGAGGAAGGGGCGCGCGTAGCGATCACGGCACGCACCGCCGATGCATTCGAACCGGTACGCGCGGAATTCGGAGACCGCGTGCTCTGCATCGTATCGGACGCGGGCGATGCCGCAAACCAGAAGCAAGTGGCGGCGAGCGTGAAGGAGAGATTTGGGGAGCTGGATGTTCTTTTTGTGAACGCCGGGATTGCCGATCTGAAGCCGGTGGAGCAGTGGACAGAGGCGGCGTGGGACGGTTCTTTCCATACGAATGTGCGGGGGCCGTTCTTCCTGATTCAGGCACTGCTGCCGGTTTTCGCGAATCCCGCGGCCATCCTGCTGAATGCGTCCATCAATGCTCATATCGGCATGCCGAATACGAGCGTGTACGGGGCGAGCAAGGCGGCGCTGCTTTCGCTGTCGCGAACCGTTTCGGGCGAGCTGATTTCGCGCGGCATCCGGGTTAATGCGATCAGTCCGGGGCCAATCGCGACGCCACTCTACAGCAAGCTCGGGCTTTCGGCGGAGGATCTGAAAGCGGTGTCCGAAGCGCTGCGCAATCAGGTTCCGGCGCGGCGTTTCGGGAAGGCGAGTGAGATCGCGAATGCGGCAGTCTATCTGGCATCGGACGAATCGGCGTTCATGGTAGGCGGCGAATTAATTGTGGATGGCGGGTTGAGACTTTGAAAGCGGCTTATGATGGCTTCAGTAAACGCGCTTGCCTGTCCAACAAAATTCGTTCTCTCCGTGCGGTCAGGTCACGGGCATCGGCAGTCTGCCTTTCGCATCTGTGCCGCAGGCAATCCGGGCAGTTGCGGAATGCTCGCCGGAGATTCCGTTCTGGCCGCAACTGCCGCAGATGTCGCAGCAGGAAAGCGTCATCGGACAAGGGCTGGGGATACTCAACGGACTGATTGAGCCGCGCGGCGGAGCGTACGGGTTTCGCGTGAGGCCGGGGCGCATCGATGCGGTGATCGAGACGCTTCATCACAGCACAGGCGAACTGGCGTCGTCGAATGCGGCGGGTTTCGCGGCATTCGAGGAGGGGCTGGCGAGCGGGATCTTCCCATCGGCCACTGCTGTAAAGGGACAGATTGAAGGGCCGATCACGCTTTCCACTTACCTCTTTTATCGGGATCAGCCGTTTTTTGTGGATGCGTCGCTGTTTTCGGCGATTGCGTTCCATGTGTCACAGATGGTTTGCTGGCAGATTGACCGGTTGAAGGCGGCGGGGCTGCCGGTAATGATGTTTCTCGATGAGCCGGCGCTGTGTCTCGATGCGACTGTGGCGAATTCGGTTCCGGAAGAGAAGCGGTTGAGCGCGCTCGCGGCGACGCTGGAAGATGTGCGGCGGCGTGGCGCGGTTGCGGGATTGCATTGTTGCGCGGAACGGCCGTTCCGGCGGATGTGCATGGCGAAGCCGGATATTGTTTCGTTCGATGCGCATGAGGGACTGGATTTGTTTTTCGCAGACCGGCATGCGCGGGAATTCGTGCGCGATGGCGGGATTGTGGCGTATGGGCTGGTGCCGACGTGGCAGGGGCTGGAGGGTGTCACGGCGGCGGATATTTTTACGCGGTGGCTGACGGCGGCGACGGTCGCCGGGGAGCCTGAAGAACTGGCCCAGCGGGCGATGGTGACCGCGACGTGCGGGCTCGGGTTGCTGGGAACGGGCGCGGTGGCGGAGTCGTTTCGCGTGGCGCGCGAGATCGGGAAGTTGATGGGTCAGCTTGCCGGATCATAGTTCAGATTCGAGCCGAGCCAGCGCTCGACTTCCGCAGTAGTCATGCCTTTGCGAGCGGCGTAATCGGCGACCTGGTCGCGGTCGATTTTTCCCACGGTGAAGTAGCGCGATTCGGGGTGGGCGAAGTAGAGACCGCTCACGCTCGAGCCGGGCCACATCGCGAAGGATTCGGTGATCTTCATGCCGGTGTTGGCTTCGACATCGAGAAGGCGCCAGATGGTGCCTTTCTCCGTGTGGTCGGGGCAGGCGGGGTAGCCGGGCGCGGGGCGAATGCCGCGATAGTGTTCGTGGATGAGGTCGTCGTTCGTCAGTCCTTCGTCTCGACCGTAGCCCCATTCGTCGCGCACGCGCTTGTGGAGGTACTCGGCGAAGGCTTCGGCGAGGCGATCGGCGATGGCTTCGGCCATGATGGCGTTGTAATCGTCGTTGGCGGCGCGGAATTTTGCACAGAGTTCGTTCAGGCCAATGCCGCTCGTGACGGCGAAAGCGCCGATGTGATCCTGGAGACCGGTTTCGCGCGGGGCGATGAAGTCGGCGAGGGAGCGGCAGGGGCGGCCTTCGTCGCGCACCTGCTGACGGAGAAAGTGGAGCGTCGTGCCGCTCGAAAGCCGCACGTCGTCGCCGATGGCGTTGGCGGGGAAAAGGCCGTAAACGCCCTGGGCGGAGATCAGCTTGCCGTCGATGATTTTTTCGAGCAGTGCCTGACCTTCGGCGAATAGCTGTTTCGCCTGTGCGCCGTGATCGGGGTGATCGAAGATCTTCGGGTAAAGGCCTTTCAGGCCCCAGGTGTGGAAGAACGGCGACCAATCGATGAAGTCACGCAGTTCTTCGAGCGGGAAATTCTTCAGGACCTTTACTCCGGTGAATTCGGGCGTGGGGATGTCGCGCGAGTTCCATTCGATGGGCGTGCGGCGTTCGCGCGCGGTCTCGAGCGGGACCGAAGCCTGACGCGGGGCGGCGTGGGTACGGCGGAGGGCTTCATATTCGGCGTTGTGCTTTTCGACGAACGCGGCTTTGCCGTCTTCACTCAGGAGGCTCGTGGTCACCGGCACAGCCCGGCTGGCGTCGAGAACGTGCACGACGGGCTCGCTGTAGTGCGGGGCGATTTTGATGGCGGTGTGGGCGCGGCTGGTGGTTGCGCCGCCGATCAGCAGCGGCAGGCGGAATCCGAGGCGCTCCATCTCGCGCGCGACGTGCACCATTTCGTCGAGAGATGGCGTGATGAGGCCGCTGAGGCCGATAACATCCGCGTTCTCGGCCTTTGCGCGCTCGAGAATTTTCTCGCAGGGGACCATGACGCCCATATCGATCACTTCGTAGTTGTTGCAGGCGAGGACGACGCCGACGATGTTTTTGCCGATGTCGTGCACGTCCCCCTTCACTGTCGCGAGCACGATCTTGCCCTGCGTCCTGACAGCTTGTCCGGCGGCGGCGAGCGCGGCCTTTTCAGCTTCCATGAAGGGCGTGAGGTAAGCGACGGCCTTCTTCATCACACGGGCGGATTTCACTACCTGCGGGAGGAACATTTTGCCCGCGCCGAAGAGATCACCGACGACGCCCATACCGGCCATCAGGGGGCCTTCGATCACGAGCAGCGGCCGGCCGAGTTTGACGCGCGCCTCTTCGCTGTCGGCTTCGATGTAGGCGTCGATGCCTTTGACGAGCGCGTGCGAGAGCCGCTCTTCGACAGTACCGTTGCGCCACTCTTCCGTTTTCTTTTCGATGGCGGCGGGATCGGCTCCGGCGGACTTCAGGGTTTCGCCGTATTCGACGAGGCGTTCGGTGGCATCCGGGCGGCGGTTGAGGAGGACGTCCTCCACCATTTCCTTCAGCTGCGGCTCGATTTCTTCATAGACTTCGAGCATGCCGGCGTTGACGATGCCCATATCCATGCCGGCGGCGATCGCGTGATACAGAAAGGCTGCGTGCATAGCTTCGCGGACTTTGTTATTGCCGCGAAAGCTGAAGGAGATGTTGGAGACGCCGCCGCTCACTTTCGCGTGCGGCAGATTGGCTTTGATCCATCGCGTGGCTTCGATGAAATCGACGGCATAGTTGTTGTGCTCCTCCATGCCGGTGGCGACGGTGAGAATGTTCGGGTCGAAGATGATGTCTTCGGGCGGGAAGCCGATGTCGTCGACCAGGATTCGATACGCGCGCTCGCAGATGCGGATTCGATCCGCAAAAGTGGCGGCCTGGCCCTGCTCGTCGAAAGCCATGACAACGACGGCGGCGCCGTATTTCAAAACGGTAGCGGCGTTCTCGCGGAATTTCGCTTCGCCTTCCTTGAGGGAGATCGAGTTGACGATGCCCTTGCCCTGAAGGCACTTCAGGCCGGCTTCGATGACTTCCCACTTGGAGGAATCGACCATGAACGGCGCTCGGGCGACTTCGGGTTCGCTGGCCAGCAGATGGAGGAAGCGCGACATGGCGGCGACGCCGTCGATCATGCCTTCGTCCATGCAGATATCGATCGCGTTGGCGCCGTTTTCCACCTGCTGGCGCGCGATCGCGACGGCTTCTTCGTACTTGCCGTCTTTGATGAGCTTCGCGAACTTCGGCGAACCGGCGACGTTGGTGCGTTCGCCGATCATGATGAAAACGCCCTGCTGCTGGGTGAACGGCTGCGAGCCGGAAAGGCGCAGGGGACGGAATTCAGCGGCCGGCGCGGGCACGTGGGCTTTCGGTGCGGGCGCCGTGACCTCGCGCAGTTCGCGGGGGTGGCGGTTTTCGAGGGCTTTCGCGATGGCGGCGATGTGCTCGGGGGTATTGCCGCAGCAGCCGCCGGCGATGTTGATGAGGCCGGCGTCGGCGAAATCTCCGAGGAAGCGGCCCATGTCGGCGGGGCCGAGATCGAAACCGGTCGGGGAAAGCGGATTCGGCAGGCCCGCGTTCGGGTAGCAGGAAATCGCGACGTCGGCCTTAGCGGAAAGCTCTTCGAGGAACGGATACATGAGGTCCGGCCCGAGCGAACAGTTGAGGCCGATGGAGATTGGCTTGACGTGCTCCATCGCGTCCCAGAAGGCTTCGACGGTCTGGGCAGAAATCATGGTCTCGCCGCCGCGGCCGACTGCCGCTGAAATCATGACCGGCAGTTCCCTGCCTTCACGATCGAAGACTTCGCGGATGGCGACGAGGGCGGCTTTGGCGTTGAGGGAATCGAAGATCGTTTCAACCAGCAGGAGATCGCAACCGCCAGCCATGAGCGCCTGGATTTGCTCAGCGTAGGCGTGTTTCACCTGATCAAAGGTAACGACGCGGAAGCCGGGATCGTCGGCATCGGGCGAATTCGAGAGCGAAACGGTCAAAGGGCCGATGGCACCCGCGACGAAGCGCTGGCGGCCGGTGGCCGAGCCGACCCGGTTCGCCCATTCGCGGCACTGCTGCGCGGATTGTTCGTTGATCTCCCACGCGAGATTCCGGAGGAAGGTGTTTTCGATGACCTTCTGGTAGAACTCAGGGTCTTTGCGGCCGCCCTGCTCGCGGGGATCTTCGACGAAGAATTCGCTCTGGGCGATGGACGTAGCGCCGAAGGTGTTGGTTTCGATGATATCGGCTCCGGCTTCGAGGAAGCGGCGGTGGATATCGCCGATCATTTTCGCCTGGGTGAGCGAGAAGATATCGCCGTTGTTGAGCAGATCTTTCGGGGCGTTTTTGAAGCGCTCGCCGCGGATATCGGCTTCCGTCATTCCGTAGCTCCGGATCGTGGTACCCATGGCGCCATCGAGGATGGCGATGCGGTTACGGAGGACTTTGCGGAGTGGGTGGGAGTCGGTGTTCATTTCAATTCGGCTGAAAAGCCCTTCTTTTTATGATAGATGCATCAATCCCGCACGATGTCGCAGGTCTGCGCCGGGCGGAAGCCCGACGGCGGGGACGGAAGCGGCCCCACAGGGGGGTTAGCGGGCTGAGGCGGCGGCGGGGAGATCGGCCTGCATGCGCCGGATGATGTGTTCGATGCCGTAGCGGACGTGAGCGCGCATGGCGCGGTCGGCGGATTCCTCGTCTTTGGTGCAGAGGGCTTCGGCAAGCTGTGCATGGAACCGGGCCGGGAGCACGGGGAGGCTGGCGGCCACGTAGTAAAGCCAGTTAAAGGTCAGGACCTGATTGGTTTCGAGCATGGTGCGGAGCGCCTGGCAGCCGCCTACGCTCGCGATCAGCACGTGGAACGCGGCGTGGGTTTCCTGCACCTGGTAGAGAAATTCGGGATCGGTTTCGGCGCCCTCGAAATAGCGGCTGTAGAGCTGGTCGACGCGTTCGGCGAGGCGGCGGAGATCGGCGCGGTCGGCGTCGGTCGCCACGCGGCAGAAGAGCCGGGCGGTCTGGCTTTCGAGAGCTTCGCGGATCTCATAGCGTTCGCGGACATCGGTCGGAGTGGGAACGCGCACGCGCGTACCGACTCGCGGCTGGGTTTCGACTATGCCTTCATTCTGCAGGCGCTGCAGCGCTTCGGCCACAGGCAGAATACTCATGCCGAGCTCGGCGGCGAGACGCCGCCGCGAGAGCTCGCCTCCCATGGGGACGGCGCCTTTCAGGATTCTCCGCAGAATTACCTGGTAGGCGCGCGCGGAGAGGCTGGCTGGCTGCTGGTCGGGCAGGGGCATTTCAGCGACAGCGGCCGGTCTGGGCTTCATTTTTGTCAACCTATCAATGCTAACCCAAATCGGGCCGGGGCGTGGTGACGAAACCGGTCACCCAGTCCGTGAGGATCGCGCCCGCCCCGGGCGAGGCCAGCGGGGTTCCATCGAGGACGGCCTGGACGAAATTTTCGACGAGCGGGTAGTGGACGTTGCGGTGCGCCGGCCACTGCTCCTCGCGGGTGCCATCGAGGTTCGAGATCCTCATCGTTGGTCCGTTCAGGGGCGTGAGATCGAGCTCACCTTCCGTACCGACGATGCGGAATTGATCGCGGACGATGCGGGAGGTCCAGCGGACGTCAATCACGCCGTGCAGTCCGCCGGTGTATTCAATGAGGACGGTGGCGGAATCCTCGACGCCGAAGGAGTGGACGGCGCGGGAGCGCAGGCCGGTAGCGCTCAGGGGCTTTCCGAAGAGGAAATTGAACGCGTCTATGCGGTGGGAGCCGGTGTCGTAAAGAGGTCCGCCACCGGCGAGGGCGGGATCGCGGAGCCAGGCGCGGTCTTCGGCTTCGAGCCAGCCATGGTTGTTGGCTTCGGCAAGAACTGGTTTGCCGATTACGCCCTCCGCGATGAGTTGCTTTGCCCGAATGAGCTTGGGGTAGAGCCGGCGGTAAAACGCGACGCCGAAAAGGCACCCGGAATCGCGGGCCACGGCAGCCATGGTTTCGGCTTCGGCGAAGGTCATGGCGGTGGGCTTTTCGCAGAGCACGTGCTTACCGGCCTGCAGGGAGGCGATGGTGTGCTCGGCATGCAAGGCAACGGGCGAAGCGACATAGACCGCATCGATTTCCGATTCGGCGAGGGCTGCTTCGAGCGAGGTGTGGACGCGAACGCCAGGGTAAGCGGCGGCCTTTTCGGGATGGCGGGTGAGGACGCTGTGGAAGACGCTGCGGGGCTCCTCCTGTATAGCGGGGATCACGCGCTTCCGGGTGATGTCTCCGATTCCAATCACGAGCCAGTTGACCATCAGCATTGAGCATATCGCGAAGCGCTAAACTGGCGTTTGGCATCACCATCGCAGGCGGAGCCGGTGATCCGGCTGGAAAAGCTGACGCGGGCCTACCGGTCCGGAGCTGCCGAGATCGTCGTGTTCCGGGACCTCGACCTGGACGTGGCCGAGGGCGAGCAGGTGGCGGTGATGGGAGAGAGCGGCGCGGGCAAGAGCACGCTGCTCTATCTGATAGCAGGACTGGACCGGCCGACGAGCGGCGCGGTCCGGATTCGCGGCCGCGACATCGCGGCGATGTCGGAAGCCGAAGTGGCACGATTCCGCAATCGTGAGATCGGCTACGTCTGGCAGCAGCATCATCTGCTGAGCGAGTTCACCTGCGCGGAGAATGTGATGATGCCGCGGCTCGTCTCGGGGGAGAGTCAATCGAAGGCGCTGGAAGCGGCGAAAGAACGGCTGGCGGAGGTGGGGCTGGCGGACCGGGCGGGCCATCGGGCAGGTGAGCTTTCGGGCGGCGAACAGCAGCGGGTGGCGATTGCGCGGGCGCTGATCGGCAATCCTTCGCTTCTGCTGGCGGATGAGCCGACGGGCAATCTGGACGAGCGCACCGGCGAGAGGGTTTTCGAGATGCTGACGAATTTGCGGCGCACGCGAAATCTGACTTCCCTGCTGGTAACGCACAATGCGCATTTCGCGGCGTCGTGCGGCCGCGTACTAAAGCTGGAGGCTGGAAGGCTTTGCAAAGTCTGACTGATCGTCCTTTGCAACCGAAGTGACTTGCGGAGTATCTTTATAGTAGTAGCGGAAATCCGCATGCGTTCGGTGGTCGAGGAGTACCTGGGAGTTATCTAAATGTTTGAGCGTTATACAGAAAAGGCCCGGCGCGTCATATTTTTTGCAAGATACGAGGCTAGCCAGTTCGGCAGCCCGTACATTGAGACCGAGCATCTGCTGCTCGGACTGCTGCGCGAAGACAAGCAACTGGCGAACCGCTTTCTGCGGTCTCACGCGGCTGTCGATTCCATACGAAAGCAAATTGAAGGCCATACGACCGCACGTGACAAAGTGTCCACTTCGGTCGATCTGCCGCTGAGCCATGAATGCAAGCGGGTTCTGGCGTACGGGGCAGAAGAGGCGGAGCGCCTCAACCACAAGCACATCGGAACCGAGCACCTGCTGCTCGGCCTGCTGCGCGAGGAGAAGTGCTT
>DASZVV010000100.1:0-6979 GCA_035546955.1 Bryobacteraceae bacterium | reverse complement strand
ATCCACATGTAGCGCGCCAGCGCATCGCCGATCGAATAATTCCGAATGTGTCCGATGTGCAGCGCGCCGCTCGGATAGGGCAGCATTTCAAGCACGTAATACTTGGGCTTCGAAGAGTCCTCCTCCGCCCGGTAGAGCGCGCCATCCTGCCAGCGCTCGTGCCATTTCAGTTCGATTTCGTTGTGGTTATAAGTCTTTTCGGGCATCGCGGCCTTTGCTGAGGTGGAAACCTTCAGTTTCTCAAACTCAACGGGGCGGGTCGAAATCGGACTATGATCTTACAAAGACCGATGAGGCGATTTTGGCGAACCGGCGTACAGAGCGTCCGATCAGGATCCGAATTCTTGCCGCAGCAACCGCATCCATTGCGATCGCCCTGCCGGCGCTCGCTCAACTGCCCGTGGCTTTCGACGCCGCCTCCATCAAGCCCGCCGCTCTCTGGAAAAGCGGCGGAGAGGGAAGCAAGCGCTCCAAAATCGAGTACACCGCGAAGAGCCTCTCAATGTCGACCGTAGACCTCTCGGACTGCGTGCAATGGGCCTGGGACGTTCCATCCTATCGAGTCGCCGGCCCCGATTTCCCGGGTGGCGAGCGTTACGACTTCCTGGCCCGAACGCAGGAATCGGTTCCAGTCACGCAACTCCGGTTGATGCTTCAGAACCTGCTCGACACACGCTTCCATCTCGTGCTTCACCGCACAACGAAAATGCTTCCGGTCTACAAACTGGTCGCCGCCAAAGGAGGCCCGAAACTACCCGCGCGCAAAGCCGAAGGCGACCTTCCTCCCGATCACCCCGCCGAATCATTGCCGCGCGTGCAGGACGGCAGCTTCATCTTTCAGAACGTTTCGATGACCGATTTCGCTGCGAAACTTTCATTACTAAGGGGAATCGAACTTCCCGTCGTCGATCAGACCCACATCGAGGCGTCTACGACATCACGCTGAAATCCGCCGCGAGCGCTATGCTGCAGTCCGACGGCCCCTCCCTTTTCACACTCCTCCAGGAACAACTCGGACTCCGCCTGCTTCCCGCAAAATCCCCAATGGAAGTGCTCGTGGTCGAGCACATTGGCAAACCTTCGGGCAACTAACTCCCTGCGATCTGGCTCAGCCGCTTCAATGCCTCAATATCGAGCTTCCCCTGCTCATCATCCTCGCGCGGCGTTTCGAGAATAAACGGCTTCGCTCGCAGCTTCGGATGCGTCAGCACCACCCGGAAACCCGCCTCGCCGATCTTTCCATTCCCGATGTTGTCGTGCCGGTCGAGATGCGAGCCCAGCCCTCCCTTCGAATCGTTCGCGTGGATCACCTTCACCAGGTTCATCCCCAGAATCCGTTCCGCCGCGGTCACCGTCTGCTCCAGCCCCGCAGGCTCCACAATATTGAATCCCGCCGCCAGCAGATGGCACGTATCGAGGCAATAGCCGATCGGCAGATCCGTCTCGCGCGCCGTCAGATCGCGAATCATCCGCAGTTCTTCAAACCGCTGACCCAACTGCGCGCCGCTGCCGACGGTGTTTTCAAGGAGCACCGTCAGCCCCGGCGCTTTGAACCCCGCCGAAGCCTCCGCCAACCCCAGCGCGAACGCCGCCAGCCCCTGCTCCACCGATTGCCCCTTGTAATTCCCCGGATGCACGACCAGATAATCCGCACCGATGTCCCTGGCGCGATCCAGTTCGCCCCGAAACGACAACACCGATTTCGCCCGAATCTCCGGCTCCAGCGTCGCCAGATTCACCAGATAATTCGTGTGGATCACGAGCGGCCGCAGATCCAGCCGCTCGCGCGCAGCCATCAGCCGCTTGATATCCGCCGGATCCGGCTTCGACGCGCGCCACATCCGCGGACTCGCCGAAAAAATCTGAAAGGTGTTTGCGCCCAGCCGATGCGCTTCCAGCGCCGCGCTCTCCAGAGACTTCGCGCGTGATGTGTGAATCCCGATTCGCAAGAACGGTTATAGCAACCTGCTCAGGCCCTCGGGAAATCGCGGTGCGCAATCACCTCTTCAATCTGCAGCGCGTGCCGCGCCCGGTGCTGCCCCAGCACCAGCAACCACTGGTACGCATCCAGATCCCCCAGCGACCGATGCGCAAAAAACCGGCTTCGAAGATCCCCCTGCACGTCTGCCGCAAACGCCCGCACACGCTCCCGTATCTTCCCGAACTCCGCCATCATCTCCCGCATATCGGTCCAGCGCCCATGCGGCACCATCGAGTCGCGCGCCTGAATCTTGTGCTGACGCGCATGCCCAATCGCCATCACCAGCGGCTCCTTTGCCGCTACCCCAGCCGCCTTCTCCGGCTCCGCGGGCTTTGCCAGCACGTCCTGAATCACGCCGAGGATAAAGTTCTCGAAGGCGATCAGGTGCTCGATATTCCCCGCAATCGACCACCGCTCCGGCGTCTCTTGAAAATGCCACTGGGCCGTCGAAAGCCCCGCCGTCAATCCCAGCAGCCGCGTCTCGCCCGAATCCAGAAGATCGAGCACCACCTGCCGTTCTTCGTTAGTCATGCCGAATGCATTCCTCCACCCAACAACTAAAGTAGCGTCAGTTCGTCGAAGCGATCTTCTCTCATGAAATGTGTGAGAAGGTTGGACATGCGGACTGTCTGCCGGGAACGTTTTATGCTGTGTGCTCTGGCGGTTCTGACCGCCGGCGCACAGAACAACCGGCAGTTTGAAATCATTTCGATCAAACCCGCAAACACTACCGATCCGACTGCCGGAGCCGTCAAACTGGATCCGGGCGAGAGATTCACGGCGAGAAGCATCTCAGCAAAAGTACTCATGAGCATCGCCTTTGACCTTCGTCCCAGCGAAATTTCCGGAGGCCCGCGCTGGATCATCGACGACCGGTTCGAAGTGATCGCGAAAGGCTCAGGTGATGAGAAGCTCACCGCAGATCAGATCCGTCCGATGGTGAAGGGCCTCCTGATTTCTCGATTCAGGCTCCGCTATCATTTCGAGAAAAAGGAGGTCGCCGCATATGGACTGGTGATCGCCAAAGGCGGTTCGAAGCTCCAGAAAACCTCAGCTCCCGATGCCACTCCCTCGCTTCTCATTTCCGGTGACGGGACGACGTCCGTAATCACCAGCATCCGGTCGCCGCTATCGCGTCTCGCCCAAACCTTGCAGATGCAACTGGGGCAACGAGTCTTCGATCGCACAGGCCTCGATGGAGCCTTCGACTATCGACTGCTCTCCGCGCCGGTCGATGCGGCGGATTCCCCGGCACCTTCGATCTTCACCGCCCTGCAGGACCATCTGGGGCTCAAACTGGAGCCCGAAAAGGATTCGATTAACGCCGTGGTCATCGATCGGATCGAGAAACCGTCGCCGAACTCACGCTCCCGCAGTGTTCTTAAACGGGTTTTGCCAGATCCCGATGCGTAACTTTCGTCTGGTACCCCGCCGTCTGCAGATTCTTCTTCACCGCTTCGGCGATCATCACCGAACGGTGATGTCCCCCCGTGCACCCGAATCCAATCGTCAGATAACTCTTGCCTTCGCGGATGTAATGCGGCATCAGCCACGTCAGCAGCTCGGTCACTTTCGCGATAAATTCATCGGTTTGCGGAAATGACCGGATATATTTCGCCACGGACGGATTCTTTCCGCTCTTGTGCTTGAACATCGGAATATAGTTCGGATTCGGCAGAAACCGGACGTCGAAAACCAGATCGCAATCCGGCGGAACTCCATGCCGAAATCCGAAACTGGTCGTATAAATGAGAATCCGCGAGCCTTCGTCCTCGCCCTGGAATTTTTGCTTGATAAACGCCCGCAGCTCGTGAACGTTGAACTTCGATGTGTTGATCGTCAGGTCGGCCAGTGCGCGAATGGGCGCCAGCATGCGCCGCTCCGCTGCAATACTCTGCCCGATCGGCAGGTCGCCGTCCGCCAGCGGATGCGGCCTGCGCGTCTCACTGAAGCGGTGGACGATCGTATCGTCGTCCGCTTCGAGAAAGATCAGCCGCGTATTGACATGTCCGCGGATCGCCTTGTAAATCGCCGGAAACTTCCGTAATCCCGCGCCTTCGCGCACATCCACCACAAGCGCGGCGTGCCGCGTGGAAGATGAATCGCGAATCAGATCCGCGAATTTCGGGATCAGACCGACCGGCAGATTATCCACCGAATAATAGCCGAGATCTTCGAGCGCGCGCAGCACGGAGCCCTTGCCCGACCCGCTCATTCCGGTGATGATCACGAGCTCGGCGGACGATCGCCTGACGCGCTTTGTCGCCATATTTATATGGCTCAGTTTACTGTACGGAATTTATTCCACGGCGACGCGTTTCGTGTCGCGGATTTTGGCGCGCTGCCGCACGATCTGCGCCCGCACCTTTTCCACCGCCTGATGAATCGCGGTAAAAAGATCGCCGTTTTCCGCCTGGCCCACCACCTCATGCTGCCGCCAGGCGACGGTCACCTCCGCCTGATTGGAACCGTGCTCATGGCTGAAAATCACGCGAGCCTGAGCCTCTCCTTTCGCGGTATCCAGAAGTTTCGAGATCTTCACGAATTCGTCTTCCAGTTCAATGGTCTGAGAGGGAGCCAGTGCCATATGGCGCCCCGTATAGGTGATTTTCATGTCAGCTATTCCCGAACTCGTCGCTGATGCGTGGACGGAATTTTCAGATCCTCACGGTATTTCGCAACCGTGCGGCGAGTGACCTGAATGCCTTCCTGCTGCAGCCTCGCCGTGATCTGATCGTCGGTCAGCGGGCGTTTCGCGTCTTCCTCCTCAATCATTTTACGGACTTTTCGCTTCAGTAAAAGAAGAGGAGTGTCGCCGCCCTGCGGACCCTGCACGGCTTCGGAAAAGAAATAACGCAGTTCATAGACGCCATGCGGCGTATCCGCGTATTTGTTGGCAACGGCGCGGCTCACGGTGGAAGGATGCACTCCCACTTCCTCCGCCACGTCCTTAATCATCATCGGCTTCAGGTGATCGATTCCATGAAGCAGAAAATCATGCTGGCGCCGCCGGATTGATTCGCAGACCTTCAGAATCGTCTGCTTGCGCTGCTCGATGTTCTTGATCAGCATCAGCGCCGAGGAATAGCGCTCGCGCACGTAATCGCGCACATCCTTCGTCGCGCCGTTATCCCGCTCGAGCATTTTCCGGTACTGCGCGTTCAGGCGGAGCTGCGGCAGATCGTCGTCATTCATCTGAATGATGAAGTCGTCACCATCCCGGATGAAGTGGATGTCCGGTTCCACCGTGCGCGCGGCCGGTCCGGAGAACCGAGCTCCCGGACGCGGATCCAGATGCCGGATGCGCCCCACAGCGATATCGACATGTTCCTGCGGCCGTCCCAGCACCTTCGCCAGTTCCTTGAATTGACGCGTTTCGAGCAGCCGCATGTGATCGGACACGATCTTCCATGCCACGCCGCCCCTGCCGTTGCCGCTTTCCAGCTGCAGCAGCAGGCATTCCCGCAAATCGCGCGCCCCCACGCCCGCCGGATCGAGAGACTGCACCGCCTTCAGCGCCGGCGCCATCACTTCCTGGCGATGCCCGCCCTGAAACGCCATCTCATCGAGCGACGCCGTCAGGTAGCCGTCGTCATCCAGATTCCCGATGATCGATTCCGCCGCATCGCGCGTTTCGTCGTCCAGCAGTCCGATGCTGAGCTGCGAGCGCAGATAATCGGGCAGCGTCTGCGGCTGAGAAAGAAATGTCTCGAAGGAGGGCTTTTCAACCGCCTCCGATGCCGGGCTCTTATATCCGGGATCTAGATAGTCATCGAAGAACGAGCCGAAGTCGATCTCGTCGAACGGGTCGGTCGAACTGGCCTCAGCCGCTTCGGGAACCTCGGCTGTCGCGGCGATCGCTGAATCGGTCTCGGTGACCACGGCGCCATCCGCCGCGCCCTCACCGAAAGTGGCTCCGGTCAGCTCAGACGGATCAGCCTCGATATGAATGTCGGCCGCATCGAGCAGGTCCTTGTCCGCTACATCGGAGGAACGCTCCGCCTCCAGCAGGGGCTGGAGTTCTTCGGGCGTAATCTCATCTTCCGCGTCGAGCGTCTCTTCCAGAACAGGGTTATCGATGATCTCCTGATTGATCATCTCCTTCAGCTCAAGCCTGTTGAGGTGAAGGACGGTCACCATCTGCACCAGACCCGGCGTCAGAATCTGCTTTTGCGCGACTTTTAATTGGAGTCTCGGTGAAAGCATTCTTTACCCGTATTATAAGGCCGCTGCAAAAAATCGGAAATCAAATGTGTGTCGTGGCACCCAAATTGCTAAGCACGCGAGTTGCCAAAAGTTAATGGCACAATGTGAGCTATGACATCCTGCTCGAAGTGCGGTGCTCCAGTTCTCCCCACAGCAAATTTTTGCGGAGCATGTGGGTCGCCAGTCACCGCGAATGTCCAGGCGGCGGCTTCTTACATGCCGGATCCGCTGGAATATGTGATTCAGGGCGATAATCTCCAGATCGCGCGCGTCACTCTTCGCAGTGGGCAGGAAGTTTATGCCGAAGCCGGAAAGATGGTCTATAAGACGCCTAATGTGAACTGGGATACACGTATGACCGGGAACTCACTCGGCGAGAAACTCCTCGGCGCGCTTCGGCGCACAATCACCGGCGAATCACTGTTCGTCACATTCTTTCGCGCCGATGGTCCGGGTGAGGTCGGATTCGCGGGCAGCTATCCCGGGCGCATTCAGGCCTTTCAGCTCGCGCCCGGACAGGGTCTTCTCGCGCAGCGCGACGCGTTCCTGTTTGCGCAGCCCTCCGTACAGCTGACCGTGGCGCTTGTGAAAAAACTCGGCACGGGTTTCTTCGGAGGTGAAGGCTTTATCCTCGAGCGGCTCACCGGTCCCGGTATGGTTTTCATTCACGCGGGGGGGGATTTCATCGAATTCACTCTCGCCGCCGGGCAGAGACTGCAGATCGAAACCGGTAATATCGTCGCGTTCGATGACACGGTCTCTTACGACATCGAATATGTGGGCGGCATCAAA
>DASZVV010000099.1:0-3976 GCA_035546955.1 Bryobacteraceae bacterium | reverse complement strand
GACAGAGCTAATTTAATCGCCGATTTCGATTCGATCCGGATCAGCCTCGCTTCTCCGGAGAAGATCCGAAGCTGGTCCCATGGCGAAGTCACCAAGCCGGAAACGATCAACTACCGTACCTTTAAGCCGGAGCGGGACGGGCTGTTCTGCGCCCGCATCTTCGGCCCGATCGCCGACTGGGAGTGCTTGTGCGGCAAGTACAAACGCATGAAGCATCGCGGAGTGATCTGCGATAAGTGCGGCGTGGAAGTGACGCTGTCGCGCGTGCGCCGCGAGCGTTTGGGGCACATCGAACTGGCAAGCCCGTGTTCGCATGTCTGGTTCTTCAAGGGCCTTCCCAGCCGCATCGGCTATCTTCTGGACATCACGCTTCGCGAATTGGAGCGGGTGCTCTATTTTGAGGCCTTCGTGGTGGTGGACCCGGGGGAAGTCGCTGAACTGAAGTCCGGTGAAGTGATCAGCGACGAGCGGAAACGTTCGCTCGACCAGGAATTCCCGGGCAAGTTCGTCGCCATGATGGGCGCCGAAGGCATCAAGGAACTGCTCAAGAAAGTGGATGTCGAGAACCTCAGCCTCGAAATCCGCGAGCACATGAAGACCGAAGTTTCGCAGCAGAAGAAGCTGAAGTACGCCAAGCGTCTGCGCGTCACCGAAAGCTTCCGTAAGTCGGGCAACAAGCCGGAATGGATGATTCTCGACGTTATTCCGGTGATTCCGCCCGAGCTTCGCCCGCTGGTTCCACTGGATGGCGGGCGCTTTGCAACGTCCGATCTAAACGACCTGTACCGCCGCGTGATCAATCGGAACAACCGGTTGAAGAAGCTGATCGAGCTTCACGCGCCGGACGTGATTGTCCGTAACGAGAAGCGCATGCTGCAGGAAGCGGTGGACGCGCTCTTCGATAACGGCCGCCGTGGGCGCGTTCTGCGCGGCGCCAACAATCGCCCCCTGAAATCCCTTTCCGATACCCTCAAGGGAAAGCAGGGCCGCTTCCGGCAGAACCTGCTCGGAAAACGCGTCGACTATTCGGGACGTTCGGTAATCGTCGTGGGTCCGGAATTGAAACTGCACCAGTGCGGCCTTCCAAAGAAGATGGCGCTGGAGCTTTTCAAGCCGTTCATCTATCACCGCCTCGAACAGCGCGGCCACTGCACCACCATTAAGCAGGCCAAGGAACTGGTGGAACAGCAGGACCCGGTGGTTTGGGACATCCTGGAAGAGGTGATTAAGGATCACCCGATTCTTCTCAACCGCGCTCCCACACTGCACCGCCTCGGGATTCAGGCATTCGAGCCGGTCCTGGTGGAAGGTAAGGCGATCAAGCTTCACCCGCTGACCTGCACGGCGTTCAACGCCGACTTCGACGGCGACCAAATGGCGGTTCACATTCCGCTGTCGCCCGAAGCGCAGATTGAAGCCTCGACTCTGATGCTTGCGTCGAACAACATCCTGTCGCCGGCGCATGGCGGTCCTATCGCCATTCCGACGCAGGACATGGTTTTGGGAGTTTACTACCTCACCAAAGCCCGTCTCGGCACCAAGGGAGAAGGGCGCACCTTCGCATCGACCGACGATGTGATGATCGCGCTCGAAATGGGTGAGGTAGAAACGCTTACCCCTATCAAGCTCCGGTACACCGGCAAGGTGATCGACCTGATGAAGGCGTTCGACAATCAGAACGTCCTCCACACCGAGCCGATCGAGTTCGTGAAGCAGTACATGGAAACCACGGTGGGCCGCGTGATTCTCAACGACGCCCTGCCGGAGGACATGCCCTTCGTGAACGGCCTCCTGAAGAAGAAAGGCCTGGCGCAGCTTGTACAGCACTGCTACCTGAAGTTCGGTCTGGCGACGACGGTGCAGATGCTCGATGAGATCAAGAAGCTCGGGTTCCTGTACGCGACGCGAGCGGGTATTTCGATCGGCATCGATGACATGGTCGTTCCGGGTTCGAAACAGAGGCTGGTGAAAGACGCCGAAAAGGCGGTGATCGAAGTCCAACAGCAGTATCAGGAAGGCGCGATCACTCAGGGCGAGCGATACAACAAGATCATCGAAATCTGGTCGAAGGTCACCGAGCGGGTTGCCGACGAAATGTTTAAATCGATGGAAGAGGACGACCGCACCGGCCGGTACCTCAACCCGATTTACATCATGGCCGACTCCGGCGCCCGCGGATCGAAACAGCAGATCCGCCAGGTTTCCGGGATGCGCGGTTTGATGGCCAAGCCCTCGGGCGAGATCATCGAGACGCCGATCACCGCGAACTTCCGCGAGGGCCTCAACGTGCTGCAGTACTTCATCTCGACGCACGGAGCGCGTAAGGGACTGGCGGATACCGCGTTGAAAACGGCCGACTCGGGCTACCTGACCCGGCGGCTTTGCGATGTGGCGCAGGACGTCATCGTTACCGAGCTCGATTGCGGCACCAGCGACGGAATCTACGTCGAGCCGATCATCGAATCGGGCGAGATCATCGAGCCTCTGCGCGACCGTATCGTGGGCCGCGTGGCTCTCGAAGACCAGGTGGATTACGAAGGCAATCTGATTGTCGGCGTGAACTCGGAGATTACCGAGGAACTAGCGGCGGCGATTCAGGCGGCCGGTATCGAGCGCGTCAAGATTCGCTCGGTGCTTACGTGCGAATCGAAGCGCGGCGTTTGCCAGCTTTGCTACGGCCGCAACCTGGCCACCGGACGTCTGGTGGAGCGGGGTGAAGCGGTGGGCATCATTTCGGCGCAGTCGATCGGCGAGCCCGGAACGCAGCTTACCATGCGTACGTTCCATGTCGGCGGCACGGCGACCGGGTCGGCGGAGCAGTCCAAGCAGGATGCCAAATCCGACGGCTTCACCAAGTTTATTGGCGTGACGACTGTTAAGAACGCCAAGGGTGAGTTGGTTGCCATGAACCGGAATGGGATCATGGCGATCGTCGACGACAAGGGCCGCGAGAAAGAGCGCTATCCCGTGGTTTACGGAGCGCGTATTCTGTTTGCGGAAGGCGCCCGCGTGAAGACGAACGACATTCTTCTCGAATGGGATCCTTACACGTTCTCGATTCTCACCGAAGTAAGCGGCACGATCCATTTCAAAGATCTGCACGATGGGCTGACCCTGCAGGAGCAGGTGGACGAGATCACCGGTATGTCGCAATGGGTGGTCACCGATTCACCCGATGAAAAGCGCGTACCGATGATTCTGGTGCGGCCGCAAGGCGGCACCAAGGCCGATGAAAAACGGTATCTCATGCCGACGCACGCTCACCTGATGGTGAACGACGGCGAGGAGGTTCACGCGGGCGACGTAGTGGCGAAGATCCCGCGTGCGACCACAAAGACCAAAGACATCACCGGCGGTTTGCCTCGCGTGGTGGAGTTGTTCGAAGCTCGAAAGCCGCGTGAAACCGCGGTGATTGCGGAAATCAATGGCACGGTGAAATACGGTGAAGTTTCGAAGGGCACCCGGAAGCTTTATATCGTCGGCGACGATGGGGAGCAGAAGGAATACGCTATTCCCCGCGGTATCCACATTAACGTGCAGGAAGGCGAGCGCGTGAAGGCGGGCGATCCGCTGATGGACGGGCCGCGTAACCCGCACGACATTCTTGCCGTTCTCGGCGAGAAGGAACTACAGAGTTACCTGGTGAACGAAATCCAGGAAGTCTACCGTCTGCAGGGCGTGAATATCAACGACAAACACCTGGAGGTCATCTCGCGGAAGATGATGCGCTGGGTGAAAATCGACGATATCGGCGACACGGAATTTCTACCGGAGGAAGTGGTGGATAAGTTCCGGTGCCGCGAAGAGAACATGCGCACCATCGAGCAGGGAGGCAGGCCCGCCAGCGGCAAGCCGGTGCTGCTCGGAATCACCAAAGCGTCGCTCTCGACCGATTCGTTCATCTCCGCGGCTTCCTTTCAGGAAACGACCCGCGTGCTCACCGACGCCGCCATCAACGGCAAGGTGGACTACCTGC
>DASZVV010000098.1:0-7235 GCA_035546955.1 Bryobacteraceae bacterium | reverse complement strand
TGGTACTGGTGGCGGATCAATGCCTGGTCCGAAGTCAGCGCGATGGCTGCCGCTTTCGTGGTTTCCGTCACTCTGCAGACTGCGTTTCACCTCAATAGCGACAATCCCGTCCAGTTCGCGTGGCTCATCCTGATTACGGTGGGAATCACAACGGTGGTATGGCTCTCGGTAACCTTCCTGACCCGCCAGGAATCGAATGAAACACTGCTGCGTTTTTACCGTAAAGTGCGCCCCGCGCCAGCCGGCTGGCGGCCAGTGGAGCGCCTGGCGCCCGATGTGGCGGTCTCGCACGACCTCGGCTGGAATCTTGCCGACTGGGTGGCGGGATGCGCGCTCGTCTACGGCGCGTTATTCGGAATTGGGAAAGTGATCCTGCGGGATTTCGCGCCGGGCATCGAGTTTTTGCTGATCGCCGCGGCTGCCGGTGCGTTTATTTATTGGGATCTCACCCGGCGCGGCTGGGCATCGGTCATGGAGTAATTCATTCATGCGAACGTTATCGTTATTTTTCGTTCTTGCGGCTCTGCTGGCCGCCCAACCCGCTCCGCAGACGGATCAGCCGCCCGGCAGTCTTGCCCCCTATCTGCCCACGCCGGACACTATCGTGGACCGCATGCTGCAGGCTGGCAAACTGCAGCCGGGCGAAACCATGTTCGATCTCGGCTCGGGCGATGGCCGCATCGTGATCGCCGCGGCCAAAAAGTACAAGGCCAATGCGATCGGGGTAGAGCTCGACGATGCGCTCGTCGTGAAAAGCAGGACGAAAATCGACGAGCTGGGCCTCAATAAGACCGCGCACATCATTCAGGGCGATCTGATGCAGCAGGATTACTCCTCGGCCGATCTGGTCACGGTTTACCTCTGGCCGGACGCCAACGTGAAAGTAGCGCGGCTCCTCGAACAGCAACTGAAAAAGGGCGCGCGCGTGGTGGCGCATGATTTCCCGATCAGCGAATGGAAGCCCTCCGCCACGATCACCATTCCCGATGACGGCACCGGACGAAGCCATATGCTGTTTGTCTACATCAGATAAAAGCACATGAACATCGGCATCACGTGTTATCCCACCTACGGGGGCAGCGGCATCGTTGCGACCGAGCTCGGCCTCGAACTGGCGAATCGCGGACACGAAGTCCACTTCATTACCTACGCCAATCCCATCCGGCTCGACCCTAATATCCCGCGCATCCACTATCACGAAGTCGAGGTTTCGAACTACCCGCTGTTCCAGTACCCGCCCTATTCACTCGCGCTCGCGTCGCGCATGGCGGACGTCGCCGAAAATTACAATCTCGATCTGCTGCACGTTCATTACGCGATTCCCCACTCCATCGCGGCGCTGCTCGCGAAGCAGATGCTCGCTCCACGCCGCCGCCTGCCGTTCATCACAACGCTGCACGGGACAGACATCACGCTCGTCGGTACCGATCCCTCCTACTTTGCGATCACGAAATTCTCCATCGAGCAATCCGACGGCGTCACCGCCATCAGCGAAGATCTCCGCCGCGGCACGGTGAAGACCTTCGAAACCCGCAACGAAATTCGCGTCATCCATAATTTCGTCAACTGCGACATCTATACGCCCGCACCGCAGGAGCGCAACGGCACACCGCTGCTGATACATCTTTCGAACTTCCGGCCGGTGAAGCGCACGCTCGACTGCATCCGGGTTCTTGCGGAAGTGCGCCGCACGGTGGATGCGCGTCTGCTGATGGTGGGCGATGGTCCCGATCGCGGCCCGGCGCAGCACCTGGCCGCCGAATTAGGCGTGCGCGACAGCGTGGAATTCGTCGGCAAACAGAACCATGTCGAGCGCCTGATCCGCAAAGCGCACGTGCTGCTGATGCCGAGCGAGATGGAATCGTTCGGTCTGGCTGCTCTCGAGGCGATGGCGTGCGGTGTAGTGCCGATCGGCACGAACGTGGGGGGCGTGCCGGAGCTGATTACGGATGGCATGGATGGCTGCCTCGAAAAAGTCGGGGACATACCGCGGCTCGCCGCGCGCGCCACGGAATTGCTGACGAACCCCGAGCTGCACGCAAAGATGGCCACCGCTGCCCGCAAAACCGCCACCACGCGCTTCTGCGCGGAGAAGCTGATCCCGAAATACGAGCGCTATTACGAAGAAGTGCTGGCTCGCGCCTGACGGGCGCGCAGAAATTCCACCAACGGCGCCAGCTTCTTCCGCATCGTCTCCTCCTCGCGCGTGTGGCACTCCCAGATTTCGAATACGCTCCAGCCCGCCTCGCGCAATTCGCGGCGATTGCGCTGATCGCGATCCACATTTGACCGGCGTTTTTCCGCCCAGAACGTCTGGTTCGTCGCCGGCACCGGTTTGCCGTACTTGCAGCCATGCATATGCCAGAAGCAGCCGTGAACGAAGAGCACCGTCTTCGCGGCGGGAAACACCAGATCGGGCTTTCCCGGCAGATCTTTGACGTGCAGCCGGTAGCGGAACCCCATGGAGTGCAGGAGCTTGCGGGCGCGCATTTCGGGCTTTGTATCGCGGCCCTGAATGCGGCTCATGTTGTAGCTGCGCTGCGCGGAATTGTGGACGTCGGTCACGGCCGGTCCCGTCTAAGCCATTATGTCTCAATGGCGCCTTCCACCCCGCCATTTTGCTGTAACCTTTAGTCCTCCGCGCGGTTAGCCTGAATGAGAACGGTGAATACCCAAACCGATCACGAGCTGATGACGGCGGTGGCGCGGGGCGATCTCCACGGCATGAGTGAGATCTACGAGCGCCGCCATAAAGCGCTCTTTCGCTTTTTCTTCCGGCTCACGGGGCGGCAGTCGCCGGCGGAGGATCTGACGCACGAAGTGTTTCTGCGCATGATTCGCTACCGGCACACATATCAATCGGGCGAAATGTTCGAAGCCTGGATGTACCGGATCGCGCGCAATGTGTTCGCCGATCACACAAAAAAACACCGCCTCGAAATTCCGGCGGCGGAGGGTCAGATGGAGATGGTGGAAAGCGCGCGCCCCACGCCGCACGATTCCGCCGTGAAGCAGCAGGATCTTGCGCTGCTGCACCGCGCGCTGCGCGAGATGCCGGCGGAGAAACGCGAGCTCATCGTGCTCAGCCGCTTCCAGGGACTGAGCTACGAAGCGATGGGCCGCCTTTTGGGCTGCGAAAGCGGAACCGTGAAAGTGCGCGTGTTCCGGGCGATGAAAGAAATGGGGCAGGTGTTTCACGACCTGCGCCGGGAGAAAGCATCATGAACGATCCAACCTGCGAACAGGCGAAAGCTTTGATGGCCGCGGCATGGACGCCGGGTGAGCTCGATGAAGCACAGACCGCCTGGCTGCGCATGCATCTGGCCGGCTGCGCGGAGTGTTCCGAAGAAATGGCCGTGCTCGGCAGTATGTGGCAGCGGCTTGGCGATCTGCCGGTTCCGGAGCCCAGCCCGGCGCTTCGTCAGCGCTGGGAACAGACGCTCGATGCGCTGACGGTTCCGCAATACATGCAGGCTCATCCGGTACCCGCGCGCCCGCCATGGTGGCGCAGTTTCTGGCCGGCGAATCCGGCGTGGCAGATGGCGATTGCGGCGCTGTGTCTCGCGGCCGGTCTGGGCGCCGGTCTCTCGCTCCAGCGTGGAAATGCCGAGCGCGAAGAAGTCGCGAGGCTCCGCGATGAAGTTGCCGACACGAAGGAAATGGTGGTCCTCTCGATGCTGCAGCAACAGTCCGCGGCGGATCGCCTGCGCGGGGTGGATTACAGCGCGCGCATGCCCTCCATGGAACCGCAGGTAGTTTCGGCGCTGATACGGTCGGTGAATCTGGACCCGAACGTCAACGTCCGGCTGGCGGCGATCGACGCGCTCGGCAAGGTGGCCAATGAGACGAGCGTGCGGCAATCGCTCCAGGACGCGCTTCCGCAGGAGGATTCGCCGATGGTGCAGGCCGCACTCATCGACTATCTGGTGGAAGCGCACGACCGTAACGCCGTGGGAACCATACAGAACCTGATCGCAAAGCCGGATGTGAATCCCGCCGTCCGTGAGCGCGCCAACTACGCAATGCAGCGCTTAAGCCAGTAGAAAGGAGAGGGAGAGGATCTATGCAGAAGAAGCTTTGGGTGGGTCTGTTGTGTATGGCTGTCGCACTGATGGCCGCCCGCCGCGATTACGATCTCGAAGACCGCAGCACGGTGAATCACACGTTTTCCGGCGATAAGACTTTCGATGTCGACCTGATCAACGGATCGATTGACGTCACCGGCGACGGCAGCAACACGATTCGGGTCACCGGCGAACGCATCATCCGCGCCGCCAGCCGCGATCAGATCGACCGCGCCAAACGCGACGACGTGCTCGACATGAACGAAAAGGAGGGCACCGCCCAGATTTATGAAAACGGGCCTTTCCGTGACGGCAACAATCACACGAGCGACAATCACGGCTTCCATGAAAGAAACGATCACGAGTATGAGGTGACGTGGAACCTCACAGTCCATGTGCCGCGCGAAATGGCTCTGCATCTGCGGAGCGTCAACGGCCACATCGACGCGCACGACACCTCCGGCGCGTACGATATCCGTGCCGTGAACGGACCGATCAATCTGACGGGGATTGCGGGCTCGGGTAACATCTCGACCGTCAACGGTCCGAACACCATCACATTCCGGGAAAACCCGAAGTCGGATAGCGTGTTCACGTCCGTCAACGGGAAGGTCGACGTCGCGTTCCAGCCCAATCTCTCCGCCGATTTCAACCTCAAGACGGTCAATGGCGGCATGTTTACGGACTTTGAATCCACCATGCTGGCTTCAACCGGCAAGGCCGAACAGGAAAACGGGAAATTTGTCTACCGGAGACGAGGCGAGTCCGACATTCGGGTCGGCTCGGGAGGTCCGAAGATCCGGATAGAAACAGTGAACGGTTCAATTCAGATTCGAAAAGAAAAATGAAATGAAGGATACGATCATGCGATTTGGTTATCTTGCAGTCATTGCAATTCTGTCAGCCGCAGGCGCCGCGGCGCAGGATAAAGTTACGGTGCCAATCACAAACCCCTCGCAGCCGGTCACGCTCAATGCTTCTGTTTTTAACGGCAGCATCAAAGTGACGGCAGGCACGGGACGCGACGTTATCGTCAGTGCCGATGACGGCAGTACGAGCCGCCGGAATCGTGATGAAGATGCGGCGCCTGCGGGGATGAAGAGGATCGGTGGACGGCCAGGCATGGATATTGAGGAAGACCACAATGTGGTCACGATCAACACCGGGATGAGCAACGCCAACCTGACTATCGAAGTCCCGGTGAACACGAACCTCCATCTCAAGACCACCAACGGTTCGGGCATTGAGGCAACGGGAATCAACGGCGACCACGAGATCGAAAACACGAATGGCGCGATTCACCTGACCGATGTCTCCGGCTCCGTCGTGGCCCACACGCTGAATGGTTCGGTCATCGTCTCATTAAGCCGCATCACGAGCACCAAGCCGATGTCGTTTACGTCCCTCAACGGGAAAATCGATGTCACGCTCCCTGCCGACACCAAAGCGCGGCTGCGCCTGAAGTCGGACAACGGGTCGATCTTCAGCGATTTCGACGTCAAGCTGGATTCGAGCTCAAAGCCGACGGTTGAAGATAACCGCAGCAATAACGGCAAGTACCGGATCACGGTGGATAAGGCGATCTCGGGCACCATCAACGGCGGTGGCCCGGAATACACATTCCAGACGATGAACGGCAATATTCTGATCCACAAGAAATAGAACGAGCAGCAGATGCCTCCTGGCCCGCGGCCGCACTCGGCGCCGCGGGCCGATTTTTTTGCGCAGTAGTATGCTTCTTGAGTGAACATCCGGATTGTCCTGATTTCTGCCGCCGCGCTTGTCGCCTGGATCGCCTGGCCGGCCGCGATACCCGAGCAGCCCTGGCCCGGCTACGGCGGCGGACCGCTCGATAATCGCTACTCGCCGTTAAAGCAGATCGACACGTCGAATGTCAGCCAGTTGAAGGTAGCGTGGAGCTACGACACCGGGGATGGCGCGGGCGATACCCAGACCCAGCCCATCATGGTCAACGGCACGGTTTACGGCGTCACGCCATCGCACAAAATCGTCGCGATTGACGCCGCGAACGGAACGCGCAAATGGCAGTTCGATTCGGGCGTGCGTGGACGCGGCGCCAATCGTTCGGTGATGTACTGGGCGGGCGGCAACGAGCACATAATCTTCGGCTCCGTCCAGAGTTTTATCTACGCGTTGAACGCCGAAACCGGCGAGGTCATCCGGAGCTTCGGCAAAGACGGCCGCATCGATCTCCGCGAGGATCTGGGACGGGATCCGTCAAAGCAATCCTGGGTGCTCACCAGCCCTGGCATCATTTATAAGGACCTGCTTATCGTTGGCGGGCGCAATCCGGAAGCGCTGCCCGCGCCGCCTGGAGACATCCGCGCTTACGATGTTCATACGGGAAAGATTCGCTGGCAGTTCCACACCATCCCGCATCCCGGCGAATTCGGCTACGACACCTGGCCGAAAGATGCCTGGCAATACAGTGGCGCGGCCAACAGCTGGCCCGGGATGGCGGTCGATACCGCGCGCGGCATCGTTTACATTCCGACTGGCTCCGCAGCCAGCGATTTCTATGGCGCGGACCGCGTGGGCGATGATCTTTTCGCGAATTGTCTGCTCGCCCTGAAGGCCGATACCGGCGAGCGCATCTGGCATTTCCAGGCCGTGCATCACGATATTTGGGATCGCGATTTTCCCTCGCCGCCGACACTGGTAACGATAAAACGCAATGGCAGGACAATCGATGCCGTGGCACAGGCGTCCAAGCAGGGCTGGCTCTATCTGTTCGACCGCGTAACCGGACAGCCGCTGTTCCCGATCGAATCGAAGAAATATCCCGCGAGCACCGTGCCGGGTGAAGCGGCATCTGAAACGCAGCCGCTTCCTGCAAAGCCTGCGCCTTTCGCGCGCCAGCTTCTGACCGCGGACATGCTCACGAATCGAACGCCCGAAGCCCACAAATGGGCGGTGGAGGAATTCGCGAAGCTCGAAAGCGGCGGCCAGTTTGTTCCGCTTGCAATTGGGAAAGAAACCGTCGTATTCCCCGGCTTCGATGGCGGCGCCGAATGGGGTGGCTCGGCATTCGATCCCGAAACCGGACTCTATTACGTCAACGCCAACGATGTGGTGTGGACCTCGAGCCTCAGCCCCGCGCCTCCGCCGCGTCCCGGCCGCGGACCCGCAACAACCACCGCGAGACAGCTC
>DASZVV010000097.1:0-59177 GCA_035546955.1 Bryobacteraceae bacterium | reverse complement strand
AAGCTGTGCGAACATACCATGTGGGTTTTTCAATAACCCTCTAAACCGGAACTTTCTACTTTGGCGAGAGTAGGAACTTTCTACTTTGGTCCGACATTGCCTCCATCTCCTCGGCACCTGCCGATTGCAGCGTGATTCAATGACTTCAGTTACTCCCGGTCCGCTGTCCAGGTCGCCAGGGGCAAAACAGCCAGTGCGGTACTTAGAAATGGAAACCTATTGATGCGGTCACCGTACGCGGCGTGACGTAGTGCGTACCGCTAAATGTGGAAAGGAAGTTGTACAGGGCTTCCTTATTGGTCAGGTTCACAATTGTCACTCTCGCGCTGAACTTATAGCGATCTCCGTGGAAAAGGTTATCGTGTCCAATGGCGAGATCGAACAAATTGCGTGGTGCAATGCGGGGAGGGTTATGATCGTCATTCTCGGTACCCGGCGCGGGAATCTGCAGATACTTCGATCCATACTGCGAAGCGGGGCAGGTGCTGTCGGGAGAGATCGAAGTGGTAGGCGTTGCGTAGACCGTGCCGCAATGCAGGCCCGCCTCGAACTGCTGATCCGGCGTCAGGATAGAGGCGTCCACGACGTTATCACTGCCTGCATCGCCGTTGGCGCAATTGCCACCCGCGCAGGGCGCCGGACCGGCCACCAGACCGCTGTCGTAGCGCCAGTTGAGTCCGATCCATGGACCTCGCTTGCCCAACTGGTACTGAATATGGGTCGTGGCGTTAAAAAGCTCGTCATGGTCGATACGGAATACGCTGACACCGCCCGGTACCGCGCCGATGCCACTCACCTGCGGGGTGAAGAACCGGGCCGCCACGCTCGACATCACCACGTAGGCGGAGAGCCCATGGAAATTCGGCATTGTGGCGCGGATAGCATACCCCGGAATTTTCGAACTCACCCACTCGATCGGGAATGTAATTGGTGTCGCCCCGAGGATGCTGAAGTCGTACGCGCCATGAGTATATTTCCAGATATATTCGCCATCGAGGACAAAGTAGCGTCCGAAGGCCTGCTGCAGGCCCGCGTGGAATTCGTTGCGGTGGCCGGGGGTAATTGGAGCATTTGTTTCGCAGGGTCCAATTGACGACATGAGAGCATTCACCACGGCGTCATTACAGCCCGTGCTGGCCAGCACGAGATTCTCATTGAACGGAGTTTCCATCGTGCGAGCGTAGGAGACCCGAAGCACAGTGTTGGATGGCTTGACGTGGTACGCGATTCCGAGCCGCGGCTCTGCCTGTCCGGCGCTCGTTATGCCGTTATACTTGTCGCCACGGAGACCGAGGTTGAAGGTCCAGTTCTTAACCGAAATGGTGTCTTCGATATATAGTCCCAACTCGTGGATATTGGCGTGGCCATAGTAGTTGTAAAGTCCCGCGGCGGAGCCGGGACAGCCGTCCGAAGCGGGTAACGGGCCGATTCGCGTCAGATCGTAGCAGGCGAGAAGGGGGCTGAAGGCTGGCACGGCGCCTTGGCCCACATTCGCCTGCAAATCCGGTCCGCAGCCGGCCGGATCCTTCAACAGGGGATCAGTGACGGCGTTGCCATCGGAATCCAAGCAGGGCGCGTTCAGGGTGGGGTCAACGATGCCGAAGCGGTCTTTCTCCGTCAGTATAGTGTCGGAATACGTGCCGCCGATTTTGAGGTTGTGAATTCCTTTAACCCAGGAATAGCTCGCACGGAGCCCGAGGTCCGTCAGAGTTCGGTCCTGCGTGACCGTCTGCCCCTGCAGTCCCGGAGTCAGATCGGCAAATGGATTCGCACTGGGGTAGTAGTTGTACCCATCCTGACGCGCGAATCCGCCAAGGGTAAACACGCTGCTGGAATTGATCTGATGGGTCCAGGATGGCGCGATGTTCCATGTACCGATCTTCGAGCGCTGATCCTGCGGGCCGACCGGACGTCCGTCCGGACCGAGACCGCCGTTATCGACGATGAGTCCCGACCAGGCAGTGGCGTTTTGGGCGTCATAGGAGTTCGGTGTCTGGAACCAGGATCGCGTGAAGGTGAGATTGGCGCTCACGGTGTCGGAAGCGGAGGGTTTCAGATCGATGTGATCAAACACGTTCTGTTCGTTGCCGTGATCGTGTATCGTCGCGAACTCGGGTCCATCGAGAAACCGACCGGTATTCAGGCCGCTGACGGAAATGTAGTTACCCCAGCCGGACCCGCCCCACGCCAGATTGGCGCCACCGGTTGTGCTGCCGAATGTGCCGTACGATGTCGTCAGTTCGCCCTGAGGCCGCTGGAGTCCAAGACCAGAGCGGGTGGTCACGGCGATCACGAGACTGGTTTTACCGCCGTACTCGGCAGGCGGAGCGCCTTCGATGACTTCTGCCGACTGAACGGCGTCCACAGGAAGCTGATTGGAGAATACCTTGCTCTGCTGATCCGTGATGGGCTCACCATCGATGGAAAACGAGTTTTCAGCGTGATCGCCCAATCCATGGAACAAACCGTTCGAATCAGCCGAGACCCCGGGGGCGGAGAGCGTTACGAGCGAACTCAGGGATGATGACGGGCTTTCGAGTGGGAGCTTGTCGAATAATCCGCGATCTACGTCGGTGTGGGCTGTCGGGTCGGCTTCCAGCAGATCGCCGGCGTCCGTCACCGTGATGCTGGTCTGCGATTGGCCAAGCTGCAGCGAGAACTTAAGATCGACGGCTATGGGAGAACGCACATCGACGTCCTGATGGGCAGTTTGGAAGCCGTTGGCTGTTGCGCTGACGTGATAGTTGTTATACGGAACGTTATCGAATTCAAAATGCCCCTGGGAGTCGCTGAGTACTGTCTGATCGTAATGGGAAACGGGGTTCTGGATCTCGACGGCGGCACCTTTGATAGCGGCACCGGAAGGGTCAACCACCGAGCCGTGAACCGCGCCCGAGTTGGCTCCCGTCGATTGCGCATAGCAGACTGCGCCGAAAAATAATGAGAGCAGAACAGCTTTGAAGCATTTGTTCGTGGTCATTAAGCCGATTGTGAATGCAAATTGGCTGACGGCTTATTACAATCTGACAGCCGGAGTAGTTCCGCTGGTGAATGAACTACAATCCTCAATGAATGGACGCATTGCGGCTCTGCCTTACGAATCGTCGAAAACAACCCTTGAGCCAATGCCACCACAGCCACAAGAGAGCGCGGTGGTAGTTACCCGGGAATAGATGAGGGCGGCTTGTAATCACTCCATTTTCGTGGATCTTCGCGAACGCGCCCGAACGAATCGCCTGATTCACCTGCGGACTGATTCCAGTCGCAACCTGGACACCGGATTCCGTCCAGAGGAAGTAGCGGCTGCCCTCGCGGTGGATCGCAATGACAGTCGAAATCGATGTGGCAAGCAGTTTTCCACCCCGCCAGGAGGACATCCCATGGCCCACTGGGCACCCCACATCCGCCGCCGCGTCAAGCAGGTTCCGTAAGATGAATGCGGATCCGACATATCCGGGCCGGCGATTTTGGGTGATGGCGTAATGCAGATCACACTGGCCGAACGGTCGCACGAGATGGTCAACGCGACGACGGGAGAGAACTTCCAACAGGTCACGGTCGAACACGGTAATGCAGACAATCACAGGCACGCCCTGTTCCCAAGGGCGATCCACCAACCGGAAAGCTCCATATTCTGGAAGTTGCAGGTCGAGCAGCAGAACGTCGGGCAAAAACGATTCGAGAATCTCCTCCGCGGCGGGAAGGGAAGCGACGCAACGCAGGTCCTTCGCAAGATGCAACTGTTCCAGTTCTGTGCGCAAAACCTCGCGGGAAAGCGTGTTGCCGTCCACCGCCAAAATCTTCATTTCGATTCCCTCTCCATTTGGGTATAGAGGAAACGCCGCCAGCTGAACAGTGAATTCCGCTGAGCGGGATGAGTTCAAAGGATGAGCGGGATGGATTTTCACGAGAACGTACTTGCGACGATCCGCTGTCCCACAATCACATGGTGCGATCCGTTCATTCACGAGAAACAGCCGTCCACGACGATTCTGAGGTTTTTCACCGAAAAGCTCAATGAGCAGGGGATGTTTTTGGTTTAACCTCGCGGCGTGGGCGCTCGCATCGTCTGGAAACGGCTAGACCGGCGCGCTCGCCACGCTCGCGAAAGACGAACAGAAGTCCGGGGGATGCTGTTGGTGGTAGGCGCGATTACCCTCCCGCTGATTCTCCTTTTTGTGCTGATCGCCGCAGATACTCGAACGGATCTTTCAGAACTTCAGGCTCGGATTGGGGACTCGTCTTCGCGTGACCTGGTGGTTGGATGGGACGAGTTGGAATCGCTGAATCCTGGGCGTTCCGTTTTTTCTCGGCGCGTGCGAATGCTCGGCTACATGCTCGGGGGATACACACCTCAGCAGAACGGACCGATGACGTCCATGTTTATTCTGGTTCCGGAAGCCGGCCACATTCTCCATCCAGCACACAGGCATTCCGATCAAATGGTGGAAGTCTGGCCAGTGCGCCCGGTGGCGCTCGATTATCGGCGCCTGATTTGGGTGACTGGAACCCTGAGGCGCAGGACGGGCGTGGTCAATCGCGAGATCGCCTTGTATACGATGACCGGCGCGGAACTCGAGCCGGCAGCCGAGACAGAGATTGCGCGGTGGTTTCGATCGCCCTGAACCTACCAACTCAGCAGCCGCCTCACATTTCCAGCTTGCCGCTTGCTCACAATAAACTCCCGGTCATTGCTCAGTGTGATGAGCCACCTCTGGCTGCTGAGAGTGCTCATCTTGCGCACGTGCTCCAGATTCACGAGCGCTTTTCGATGGATGCGCCGAAAGGGAGTGTTCTGCAATTTATCCTGAATCGTCCTCAGCGTCTGCGTTGCAAGGTAGCGTTTCTTCGCGGTGATAATCCACACCAGATCTCCGTCAGCCTCGAACGCCAGCACTTCGTCGAGGTTCAGCAGAAGGTACTCGTCGTTGCTGCGCGCCACAATTTTGCGGGCGGCTTTCGACCGCGACGATTCCGCCAGCGCCCGAACGGAAGCCAGCTTCTCCGTTTTTCGGGTCGGCTGATCGCAAGCTTTTAAGACGCGCTCGACCGCCAGAGCAAGTCTTTCTCTGCTCACCGGCTTTAGCAGATAATCCACGGCTCCCGATTCGAAGGCCTGAATTGCGTGTTCATTGAACGCGGTGACGATGACGATCTGCGGAACCCGTCCGACAGACGGCAATTCTCTGATTACGTCAAAGCCATTGAGCCCTGGCATCTGCAGGTCGAGAAATACAAGATCGGGAGAGTGATTCAGAATTGCGGTCAACGCGCTGTTGCCGTCGGAAGCCTCCCAGATAGTCCCGATTTCGGGAAAGCCACTGAGTTCTTCATGCAATGCCCTGCGGGCAATCGGCTCGTCATCGACAATCAGTGTCAGAAGGGACATATCGATACAGTGACCTGTAACATATTTCGAACCTGTTTGTGAGTGCAGACAGACAGGAGGACTGAATCATGCAGTGAGCGGCGACTTTTGACAGGTGACCGAAAGCTCGATCACTGATCGAGACGCGCGGGCGAGCGTTTTCCTCGCTTAGCCAATCGAAATGGGACGAACGCTGGAGGCGGAACTGGCTTTGACCGCTCTTCACATGGCTAATGACCGCGAGGCTCCGGTCGGCACGGACGCCTCGGGCGGCGACATCGACTTAAGTTGGCGATATTGACGCATATCATGCTCACCGGTTTTCCTTCTGGTTCGGTTGAAAACGGCGGAATCGAGCCGCGCTAAAGTACCGCGGAGGTCAACGCTGGATCCGCACTGATTCCCGCTGCGGTCTCAGCCAGTCGGTCAGAATCGTGTAGCCGCCTGTGTAGTTGCGCTCCCGCAGTTCCCGCAACAGTACCTGCGCATTCCAGACTCCGGCTCGCAGCCGCTCGTTCAGATACCGCTTAAACGGCTCCAGCTTGCTTACCGTCCCCGGCCCGGGTCCGATCGACCGGAAGGACCAGCCTCAACAGATACTTTCTGGGCATCATCCGGTCGTAGCCAGTCCGGTTCGATGATGGCCCGAATGCTCATTCCCCATCGCTTCAGATCGATTTTTCAATCGGCATCATGGGGATTTTTGCACCGGCGCTGACATGAGGCAACTATCTGACTGGGAACTGCGGCCATTGGTGCCTGCGGAGGGCTTAGAATCAACCTGAGGATAGGACTTTTACGAAAAGACATACAGCGTTCGCATTGGTCATATTTGTTGCAGCCGTCGGATCTCATTTTGTCTGCGCTCAGGAGAGTGGGGGACCCAGGTTCGAGTTGGCATCCGTGAAGCTCGTGAACGGTGATGCGCTTTACCCGGCGACTGGCCTGAGCGGAGGACCGGGAACCTCTGACCCGGAGCGGATCACGTATTGGGGCAGTGTCTTCAGGCTGCTTCCGATGGTCTATGGAGTTGACTTCGATCAGATGACTGGTGGCCCCTCATGGCTCCTTTCGCAGCAGTACTCGATTTCCGCCATCGTCCCGCGAGGAGCTACGGCCGAAGAGGTCAGAATCATGTGGCAGAACCTGCTGGCGGAACGCTTCAACTTTAAAATGCACTTCGTGAAGAAGGATCTCCCTGTCTACGAATTGTCCGTGGCCCCTGGCGGCACGAAACTTAAGAAGTCGGGAAAAGGCCCGCCAACCCCTGCCGCCGGTTTTCCCGTGCCCGGCCCCGGAAGGAGGCAGGCGTTCTCCAACGCACCTCCGCGAAACGCCCGCATAACTTTCCGGGATACATCTATTGCGGAATTCATTGATTTGCTCGGTCCGACGCTCGCCTCTCTAGGCGACCTCGCCGGTATTGCCAACGCCAGGATTATCGACAAAACAGGACTGGAGGGAAGGTTCGACTTCACTCTGGAGTATGACGGAACTGTGGGGGCTCGCGGGGCAATGTATCCGCCGTTGCCCGAAGGCACACTCGGCTCGGCCCCGCCCCTTCCTGACGCTGTTCGAGAGCAACTGGGCCTAAAACTGGAGGAGAAAAAGGCCAGGTTTGATGTACTGGTTGTGGACCGTTTCGACAAGATACCCACTGGCAACTGACCGCCGGTGCGCCCCGAGGGCTTCGACCCGAACTGGCGCATTCTGGATCTCAGGTTATCTGTGATGCTGCGATTGCATCCGGCGCGATTTGCCGCGTGGCCCACCTGTCATCGACCATATTGAACACACTCCGACCCGAAGTTAAACGCCCAGACTGGTACCTGAGACCAACCTGGGACTCGAATCTGACCCGCTCCCCCGCGCACGAGATTCGTTGTGGAACTCACCTTACCCACTCACTGGGCCGGCGATTGCTCTCAGAAGCCGCATGACAAATCTTCTCGTAACATTTGTGGCGATGATCGCCATATGGCCATTCGGCGGCGGTGGCAAGGACTATCACATGACGGCAAGCTCGCAGGTTCCTGCGGCAAGCGGCACGGTGAAAGTCACGCAAAATAAAGATAACGGCAATACGCAGGTGGATATCAAGGTACGGAATCTCGCAAAGCCCGCCAGTCTGACACCACCAGCCGCTGCGTATATCGTCTGGATTCGGCCCCGCGGCGAGAACGCAGTCAAACAGGCCGCCATCGGAGTGGGCAACGATCTGAATGGGGAGTTAAAGGCAGCGACCGTTTCCAAAGACTTTGATCTCTTCATCACAGCCGAGCAGGGCCAACTGGTTACCGCTCCCACCGGTCCTGAGCTATTGAAGGTTCATATTAATGTGACCTGATTTGCTGAACCTAAGGGGTGACGGTGAGCGGTGACGTAACCGTCACGCCGTTATAGGAAGCACTAATCGTCGCGATGGTGGGCGAACTGACGCTCGCCGTCGTTACCGTGAATGTTGCGGTGGTGCTTCCGGCGGGCACGACCACATTGGCTGGCGTGACTGCAGCGGGGTTGTCGCTCCACAAACCAACATAAAGTCCGGCAGCGGGCGCCGGCGGGCTCAGCGTCACAGTGGCTGTGGACGAATTGCCGCCGGCGACCGAAACGGGATCGAGTGACAGCGACGAGAGCGCAAGCCCGGGGTCAGGATTGATCGTCAGTGACTGAGTGACGGTCACTCCGTTGTAATACGCATGAATCGGCGCGGGCGTGGATACATCCACCGTCGACGTCGCCACACTGAAACTCCCCGTAATGCTGCCGGTCGGCACAGGCACGATCACCGGAGTGGTGGCGACTGAGTCGTCGCTCCATAAACCGACATGGACTCCGCCGGTGGGAGCCGGTCCGTTCAGCGTGACAGTTCCGGTGGCTGCATTGCCGCCGATCACCGAGGCGGGCTGGAGTGACAATGAGGTCAGTTCCACAGAAGCACCTGGGTTAATCCTTACCCATGCCGACTCGTTCACGCCGTTATACGCGGCGGTAATCGTGACTGTCGTGGTTACGGTAACCGCTGTTGTGATGACCGGGAACGTTGCACTCGTGCTCCCCCCAGCCACGCTCACACTGGCAGGAACTGTGGCGGAAGAGTTGTTGCTCGATAGTGCGATCGTGATGCCATCTTCGGGCGCTGCCGCATTCAGGGTAACGGTTCCGGTCGACGGACTGCCGCCGGCCACCGAAGTGGGAAGAAACGACACGGACGCCAGACCGGCGCCGTTCGTGATTGTGAGTGCCGCCGTGCTGTTCACACCGTTACAGGTCGCGGTGATCGCGGCGATTGTGGCCGAGGTGACGGCAGCGGTCGTAATGCTGAAGCTTGCCGCGGTGTTTCCGGCGGCCACGGTGACGCTGCCCGGAACGGCAGCTGAAGCAGAATTGCTGGACAACAATACGGAGGCGCCACCGGCCGGCGCGGCGCCGTTCAGAGTCAGCATTCCCGTTGATGAAAATCCGCCGATCACCGAGGCTGGATTGAGCGTGAATGAGGACACCGCCAGGCCGGAGATCCCGTTCACGGTAAGTGGCGTTGTAACGGTAACCCCGTTATACGTCGCGTTGATGGTTGCGGTTGTCAATGAGCCGACGCTCGTTGTGGTCACGGTGAAGACTGCACTTGTGCTTCCGGCAGCGACCACGACATTGGCGGGAGTGGTTGCGGCAGAGTTATCGCTCCACAATCCAACGTAGAGCCCGCCGTTCGGAGCGGGCGCACTCAACAACACTGTGCCTGTAGTGGAATTTCCGCCCGTCAATGAGGTTGGGCTAAGAGAGAGTCCAGTCAGTACGGGCGCGGGTTCGGGAGTGACGGTGAGCGCCGCGGTCTGATTTCCGCCATCAAATGCCGCGGTGATGTTGGCGGTCGCGGGCGTGGCTACAATCGCCGTGATCACCGGGAAGGTCGCCGTAGTGCTTCCCGCAGCCACGGTCACGTTCGCGGGAACGGTCACAGAGGAGTTGTCGCTCGCGAGCGTGATCGTGATGCCGCCTGCGGGCGCGGTGGCGCTCAGAGTCACCGTTCCGGTGGTGGAATTGCCGCCGGTGACCGAGGCAGCATCGAGCGCCAGCGACGCCAGCCCCACACTCGTTACGCTCAGAGAAGTCGTGACGGTTACGCCGTTGTAGTTGGCATTGATCGGCGCCACTTCGGTTGAAGCGGAGCTTGTCGTCGTGATCGTGAAAATTGCCGATGCGCTTCCGGCGGCGATGACCCCATTGAGGGGAGTCTCCGCAACAGCATTGTCGCTCCACAATCCGACGTAGAGACCACCGTCGGGCGCGGGCGCGCTGAGCGTAACGGTTGCGGTGGAGGAGCTTCCTCCAACTACAGAACTGGGATTCAGCGACAGCGAGCTCAGAACTACCCCGGCCGTGATCGTGAGAGAGGCAGTTGTGCTCACGCCGTTGCAGGTCGCCGTAATCGGGACATCGGTGGACGACGTAACATTGGCCGTCGTCACGGTAAAGGTAGCGGTAGTGCTTCCGGCCGGCACCATCACACTGGCGGGAACGGTCGCCGAAGCGCTTCCGCTCGAGAGCGCTACGGTTGCACCGTGCGCCGGCGCGGCCTCGTTCAGAGTCACGGTTCCGGTCGAGGAGTCGCCACCGGCCACGGCTGCTGGATTGACCGAGAGCGAGGAGAGACCGACGCCAGCGGTAATGGTCAGTGGCGCCGTCACGCTCAGGCTGTTGTAGGAGGCCGTAAGCGTTGCCGTCGCCGTGGAACCGACGGCAGCGGTCGTGATGGCAAAGTTTGCGATGGTGCTGCCGGCTGGCACTGTGACGGTAGCTGGAACCGTCGCCGAAGGACCATCACTCCCGAGAGCTATTGTGATGCCGCCCGCGGGCGCAGGTGCGTTCAAAGTTACAGTCCCCGTAGAGGTGGCGCCGCCCACTACGCAGGCGGGATTCAGGGACAGAGAGGTCAGCCCGGAACCTGAACCAGGAAGGACCGTAAGCGGAGCCGTAAGCGTCACGCCGTTGAAGATAGCCTCGATCGAGGCGATCGTCGACGAGGCAGCGCTGCCTGTCAATACAGTGAACGTCGCCGTCGCGCTTCCCGCGGGGACGAAAACATTCAGGGGAGTTATCGCAGCCGGATTGTCGCTCCACAGGCCGACCCAGAGCCCGCCGGCGGGAGCGGGTCCTTCTAACGCTACGGTTCCTGTCGAGGAATTTCCTCCTGCCACCGAAGCGGGATCGAACGACAATCGCGTTAGTCCAGTCATGGAATCTTTACCCAAAACCGTCTTGTCAGGCGGCCTTGTCGCGGGACCCGGCGCTTTCCTGACAGCCGCACCGGCGCACGCCACAAAAAAGCACAGGTAAAGGCCGACTGCGGGCGCTGAAAGTCGCATAGTTACTCCGATCGTTGACTGAGAGAATTGGAAGCCCGTAAGATTGCCTGCGCGCAGTCGGTCCCCGACGAACGGACGTCAGGCGCGCTTCAGCAAAGGAACCTAGATGCAGGGAATTGATACCGAAAAATTACCAGAGAGGACGTTCGAACGAACGTACCTCCGCTTCCGTCGCGGGGGGTGACTCTGTCACACCGCGAACGGTTTGAATAGACGATATCATGTTGCCGTCTGTCAATCAATGCTTCCGTCAGGTGAGATCCCGTGAAGCGCGATATTGGCCAGCCCACCGAATCAGATATATGGCACACGCAGCAATCGGCATCTTCGATCAGCTATGCTCTTGACGAGGCGGCATTTTGTGGCGATTTCCCGCCGTCCGGCATGTTCAGCCCCCTTTCTGGAGAAAAGCAATGAGACGTTACGTATTTCAGACACTCGCGCTGGCAGCGGCGCTCGCTGTCGTCGCCACATCGGCCTCTGCACAGCGCTACACCGCGAAGCAGGAAGGAGATGTAGTCACCCTTGCGGATGCGAGCGCGAAGATGACTGTCGGGGTCGTGACGAACATGGGCAAGGCGTGGCAGATCCAGGTGAATGGACAGAATCTGGTCCGCACGTCGGCGTCTCTCGATGCGTTCGAAGCCAATTCGGGACTGAACGGGATGCCGCTGCTTGCGCCGTTCGCGAACCGCCTCGATGAGACGGCGTTTTATGCCAACGGGAAGAAGTATACGTTCGATCTGGGGCTCGGCAACGTTCGGGGGCCGATCCCGTCGACTGGCTATGTGAACGGCTCCAAAGCCTGGCAGCTTGTCGAGTACAAGGCTGACGGGAAAAGCGCCTGGGTGACCTGCCGGTTGGATTTCTATAAGATTCCGCAGTTCATCAAGCAGTTCCCGTTCGCACACACGATTACACTAACCTACCGGGTGTCGGAAGGTACGCTCGAAGTGCACACGCGGCTGGATAACCTCAGCACGGACCCGATGCCGGCGGTAATCGGCTTCCATCCGATCTATGAATTGCCCGATGGCAACCGCGATGACTGGACCGTCTCGATCGATGCGAAGACGCACTGGATCGAAATTCCGGAGCGGCTGCCGACCGGCGAGACCCAGCCCGTTGAAGCCTTCTTCAATGCGGATAACGACCGTACGAAGATCCATCTGAAAAACTACGGCCTGATCGACGATGTATTCACTGACCTGATTCGCGATGCCAATGGCCGCGCCACGATGCGGCTGATGTACAACGGCAAAGAGCTTGATGAGACGCTGGGGCCGAAGTTCAGGACGGTACTGCTGTGGTCCACGCCGCTCGGTCCGGCGGGCGGTTTTGGCGGTGGTGGAGGCCGCGGTGGACGGGCCGGCAGCGGTGGCGGACGAGCCGGAAGCGGCGGGGGCCGTGGTGGCGGACAAGGAACCGCCGGCGCACCTCCCGCTCCGAGCGGCCCCTACCCGGTGGACCCCGCCAGGGGCGAGAAGACCGCTCCGCCGGCTGTTGCCCTCGCCGGCGGCGGGACGCCTGCCGGGAAAGGCTTTATCGCGTTTGAGCCTATGGCTGGCATTACCAACGCCCTGAATCTGGCGCAGAGCGGAGTCTACAAGGAACTGCAGATGATTCCGCCCGGTGGGTCGTGGGAAGAGAGTTTCTGGATTGCGACTAAGGGTTATTGATTCTGAAGGAGACGGCGCTGCTGAGTCTGAATGGCAAGGAATCAGGCTGAAGAGAAAAGCGGCGGGCTTACCCGCCGCTTTTCAGTTGTGGCCCCCTTTAGCGGTTCAGGATGAATGCGTAAATGGTGTCACCGGCGGCGACTGTAATCATCTGTTTGCCATCCACAAGGTATGTCTCTGCGCCATTGCTGGTCAGCGTTGGCATCCAGGTGTGCCAGAGAATCTTGCCCGTCGCGGCGTCGAACGCGCAGAAATTCGAAGAGCCGTCATTGCCGAACAGCAATCCGCCCGCGGTCGATAACAAGCCCTGCGGACCACCGCCTTCGTGCATCCATTTCAGTTTGCCGGTCTGATAGTCGATTGCGCGGATGCCGGAACGTCCACCCGACGCGCCGCCACCGCCGCCGGTGAAGCCGTAACCTTCGGGGCGGTCCGTCGTATCCACCAGATAGCTCATGCTGAAGCCTTCGGATGTCCCCACGTAAAACAGGCCGGTCTGCGGATCGAAACTGGGCGGAGGCCAGTTCGTTGCCGAACCCGCTCCCACCAGCACCCCATCCACACTCGACTCTTTCTTCGGATTGTTAATCGGCTGCCCCTTCGCGTTGATGCCCGTCGCCCAGTTGAGAAATTCCGGATCGACCAGCGGCGCTGTCAGCAAATGCTCGCCTGTCACGCGATCGAGCACAAAGAAGTAACCGTTGCGCGCGGCCTGCGCCACCAATTTGCGCGGCTTGCCCTGCCACGGTGCGTCGAACAATACCGGCGCTTCCGTGCTGTCCCAGTCATGAGCGTCGTGAGGGGAAGTCTGGTAATACCAGGCCATCTTTCCTGTATCCGGATTCAGCGCCACGATTGAGCAGGTGAAGAGATTGTCTCCCTTACGGCTCTGGGTAGCGCCCACCGGGTTCGGATTGCCGGTCGTGACATAAATCAGATTGAGCGCCGGATCGTAAGTCAGCGGCTGCCAGGGCCCGGCCCCGCCGTGCCTGCGCGAATAATCGTCCGGCCAGGTGTCGTATCCCGGATCGCCAGGATTCTGGGGGGTTGTGTACCAAGTCCACTGTACATCGCCCGTTTCCGGATCGTGCGCCTCCAGTTTGCCCTGAATGTCTCTAGCGTCGCCGCCCATTCCGGCCATCACATGATTGCCGACCACGAGGGGCGCGGAACTGCAGAAATAATCCTCTTCAACGGGCGCGAGTTGTTTGTACCAACGCTCCTTGCCGGTCTTCGCGTCGAGCGAAACCAGGGCGCAATCCGGCGTCTCGAAGAATAACCAGCCGCCATACATGCTCATGCCCTTGCTGGCATTACCGTGATGGCCACCGCGGCTCTTGTAGAAGTAACTCCACAACACCTCGCCCGTTCGCACGTTCACAGCCCAGGCGCGATCCGTCACCGAGATATACATAACGCCATCCACCATCAGCGGCGAGCCGGCGATGCGGAAGGTATCGGTCGGGCCGCCCCAGTAAGTCGGATCTCCCGGCTTCCACGGACCGCCCACGTTCGTTGCGCTGTCCTGCGATGCCTCCAGCTTCGCTGCCCATGCCAGTGTCAGGGTGCCAACGTTGGAACGGTTGACCTGATCGAGTATGCTGTAGCGCTTGCCGGAATAGTCGCCGTGGTACGTCGGCCATGCGTCGGTGGCATTCGGCTTCTTCAGAACGTTGGGATCGAGAAACTGCGCGGCAAGGGCGACGGGGAGCAGAATGACTGCGGTCAGAGAAATGAAACGAATGGTCATAGGAGATCTCTTATTTGTCCTTCAAATACGCGGCCAGGTTATGAATGTCGGCATCCGTGTACTTCTTCATCAGATCGATATGAGCCTGCATCTTGTTGACTTCGGTCACCTGTGGCCAGCCACTGTCCCGCAGCCAGCTTTTCTTCTCGCCGCTCGGCAGGGCAATCTCCACCACGAAATCGTTCAGGATTACCGGCGATCCCGTGAACTTTTCTCCACTCTTTAATGTGACTGTCGCTGTCACATTGCCGCCTCCGGCAGCACCTCGTCCACCACCTCGTCCCCCACCACGGCCGCCTGCACCTGGAAAGCCGCCACGGCCGCGGCCGCCACCCACACTGCCTCCGAGAATCGCGGCCTGCATGTTACCCGCATCCTCGCCCGTTTTCTGACCGATTCCCTTCAGATCGCCGGTCACCGAATGGCACGTGTTGCATTTTCCAACCGATCCGTTGAAGAACTCCTCGCCCGCTTTCGGGTCACCGCTGAAGACGTTCTCCCGCTTGTAATCCTGTCTTGCCACTGTCACCGTGATCTGATAGTGCAGCCAGGTCGCGAGATCGACGCCGTCATCATGCGAGAGTTCGAACTTCGGCATACCCTTGTCAGGACGGCCGAGCGCCAGAAAACCAGGCAGATCGCGTCCCGTATGATCCATCGCCACGATTTCGGACCGCATCAGGTCCGAGTCAGTCTTCGCCAGTTTGCCGCCGCGCGCGTCCGCGCCGTGGCACGAGGCGCACTGCGCCGCATAAATCTTGCCACCGCGATCCACCGACGCCATGTCGAATGAGGACTTGGCCGTAATATCCACCGGCCGATCCGAGGAAGCACCGCGCGCCGCGCCGCCGCCTCCCCCGCCGCGGCCACCGCGCTGCGCCCAGCTCGGTCCGACGAGAACCAGTAAACCTGCCAAAACCAACCGAAACGAGTAGTGGTGACTCATAATTCCTCTGAAGATCAGATGGAGTATATCACGGCATATTGTATTCGACAATCGCCTCGTACGGCTTCACAAACAGCAACTTAAGTTAAAGGAAAATAAGAATATTACTCAGCGGGATACAACCTGCGCGCAGGCGGATTGTGATGGCAGGGCAGCTGGATCGGCGGTATTGTATACCGCGCAGCGCGGCTATTCCGGTGTAACTGATTCCGCCGGAGCCGCCTGTGCACTGTTGCAGACTGCGAGGCTCGAAAACCGCTCCGGCTCGTTGTAGCCCATTCGAAGATGAATCACGATCGCCTCTTCGGGAGATTGCCGCGACTGGCCCTGAATTACATCGAGGAGAGCCCGATGGTGGTGCAAACGCCAGCGGAGCATCTGATGGCTGATGCCATCGAGAGCGCGGTGCGCGAACAGAACCGGCAGCAGCGTACCCAGCGTTTTCTGCAGGTAGCTGTTTCCCGAATAGCCCCAAACGGTATTGTGAAACTCGAAGTCAAGCTCAGCGGCATCCAGTTGCGAACCGCTCTGCCACTTTTCCATTTTTGCCACCAGACGCTCCAGATGGCTGGCAATCTGCGGCGTGAGGCGCGCGCGGCAGAGCTTGATCGCTTCGGCCTCGAGAATAATGCGGACGCTGTTGATGCGCTGCGTATCCTCATCATTCAGGCTGTTCACGAACATACCGCGCCGGGGATGATTCATGAGAAGCCCCTGCTCCTGAAGCTGCATCAGCGCTTCGCGCACAGGGATCCGGCTGACGTTGAACTGGCGGGCGATCAGCGTTTCGTTTAATCTGTCGCCTGGCCGGTACTTCCCCGAAATGATGCTCTCGCGCAACCGCTCCACTACATGAGCCTTCAACGTAATGGAGGGAACTTCGAGGACCGCGTCTGCCATACGACCAAATTGTACGCCATTCCGGTGATCCGGCGGATTCTCAGGCGGATCAGGCGATTGCGTGAACGCGATATTTCCGCCCAAAATATGGACTTCTTGTTCGTTTGACGCGAATTTCCGGTATTTCAGCACCAGTCAGAATCGCATACAGAATGCAGTCGCAGCGCGCTCCCAGGACGCCCATTCTGGCCGTTACTGAGCCACCGCGCCACGCCCCCCGCCGCCGCCGCTAGCGCCTCGGCCGCTGCCTCCCCGTCCGCCACGCCCGCGTCCAGGATTGGGCGGCGCCACGTAAGCCACCAGTTCCTCATAAGGTTTCTGGCCGGCCCAGGCGATTCCCCGCAGCAGCGTTTTCTGAATCGCGGGGTTTGAAAAATTCTCATAGGTATGGCCCTGCATCCAGACAAACGCACGCGCCGGCTTGCCGCCGGGCAGCGTATGCTCGTACGTCCACATCTGCGGAACCACTTCTCCCTTATGCGGGCCGTTACCGGCAATTGTCACGGAAGCGAGCGGGTGAATGCCGGGGTCCTTCGCCCAGGTCATGAGGAAGAAGGCCTCGTCCGGGAATGTGAGGTCGTTCCAGTCCTTCAGGATCGGATTGTCGGTGTCATTGATCTGATAGTGCATCCCGGTATCGTGCGCCGAATTCTGTTCGCCGTGCTTCTTCCCGCCTCCCACGAGAGTCTGCGCGAACCACGCCGGATCCGGCCCGCAAAGCGAATCGTGGATACTCACGATTCCGCCGCCCCTTTTCACGTAATTTTCGAAAATGGTCTTCTGCCTCTCGCTGAGATACCCGGCATCGCCCTTATAAATCAGAACGACATCGGTGTGTTCCAGATCCGCTTCGCCTGGCGGGTGCAGCGCGCCATCCACAACAGCGCCGTGATCCGTCAGCACTTCACTCCAGTCGGCAAAGAAGTGGGGATAGTCGTGCGCGCCTTCGCCATGCGACTTCAACCCGCCCCAAAGAAAGATGTGCATGCCGTTCGGGTTCTGTCCCTGTACGCGGGGAGCATCCGCGGACATCTGAGCCTTCAAATATCGCGCGGCAACACCGCCGGCGAGGATGACTCCGATGACGCCGTAAAGAATCCTTTTGCTGGTCATGGTCATACCGATCACCTCGATCGCTCAAATTCTAATACAGAAATCGTCCTGGAATGTGGGAAAAATACAGTTCCCTCGCCCATCGCACAGGCTTCGAACCCAATGATCCTTATCCGCACGCGCGGCGTTTGCGCGCGCGGCCGGCCGGCAAATATACTTGAGTTGCAAAGGCTGCCGGACCCCGCGGCGCATCGCTGCATCGGCTCGGCGGACCGATCGAAAATCAGCGGTTCAGTGCAAATCTGACCAGGACTGAGGAAACTGCAATGCGATTCACCCTTCTCCCGATTCTCCTGCTCACTGTCTTTTCTCTCTCTGCCGCGGGGCCGAGCACGCACGACTGGCCTCAGTTCGGCTGGGACGTTTCGAGTTCCAGCGCTTCCGGCGATCCGACCGGCATCACTGCCGCGAATGTCGCCTCCATGGTGCGCCATCAGGTTCCGCTCGACGGCACTGTTGATTCTTCCGCGATTTACCTGCACGATGTCACGGTCAAGGGCGCGAAGCACGATGTCTTCTTTATGACCACGCTCTACGGACGAACTATTGCGGTTGACGCCGATAAGGCCGCCGTTCTCTGGGAATACACGCCGCCGCAATTCTCCACGTGGGATGGTTCGCGTCAGATCACCAACGGAACTCCCGTTGCCGATCCGGATCGCCTGCACATCTACGCACAGGCGCCCGACGGCGCGATCCGCAAGCTCAACATCTCCGATGGCTCCGAAGTCTGGTCCACTCCCATCACCCTGCTGCCCGCGCGCGAAAAGATGTATTCCGCGCTCAAAGTATTTCGCGGTCACGTGATCGCTGTTACAGCCGGCTATATCGGCGACCGTCCGCCTTACCAGGGCCACGTTGCCATACTCGACGCTACAGACGGGAAGCTCCTGCATGTCTGGAATTCGCTCTGCAGCGATAAAACGGTCCTGCTTCAACCCGATTCCTGCGCGGCAACGCAATCGGCCATCTGGGGCCGAGGGGGCGCCATCATCGACCCGTCGACCGGAAACATTTTCTTCGCAACCGGTAACGGCCCATGGGATGGACAGACCAGTTGGGCGGACGCACTGATTGAGCTCAATCCTGACGCCACGAAGATGCTCGGCAACTACACGCCGTCTGATAATGCGGAACTTCGCGCGCGCGATCTCGACATGGGTTCCGCGTCACCGGCGCTGCTGGGTGGCGGCTATCTCGCGCAGGGAGGCAAGGACCGCCTGATCCGCGTCATCAATATCCAGTCGATCGCGGGCACAACGCCGCATAAGAATGACGATCCGCCGTCCGTCCCCACGCCTTCGGGAAACATGCTGCTCGCCGCAACCGCCGTATGGCATCACAACGGCGAGACGCTGCTCTTCGCCGCCGACAACGGAGGGACCGCGGCGTGGAACTTCAAAGACGGCAAACTGAATCAGATCTGGAAAAATACCACCGGCGGCACCAGCCCTGTGGAAGCCGGCGGACTACTCTACGTTTACAACCCGAAAGGCGGACTGAATATCTATGACGCCGCAAGCGGCCACCAGATCACAACGCTGGAATGCGGCGGCGGCCACTGGAACAGTCCCATTGTCGTGGACGGCAAAATCGCTCTTCCCGAAGGTGGATCGAGAGGACAAGCCGCCGGCGATCATGTCTTCAATATCTGGACTCTGCCCGGGAAATAGATCAATCGATGCGGCCGAGGTATTTATCCAGCCAGGACAGAACTTCTTTGGAGAGCGCCGATTTCTGCTGGCTGACATCGTGCGGAGTGTCCAGCACGACTTTGCGTTTATCCGCGTCCGGCGTCCCCAGCAGGCGAATGAGCGGGTCCTGCGAACGGTTCGGTGAAAAAGTGAAATCGTACCTGCCGTTCACGAGCAGCACCGGTTTCGTGACCCGTGGCGCGAAATCCACCTGATCCGCACCGCGCATGGGCGGCCCGAGGAACAGGCCGCCGTCCAGAAACACTAAAGCCCGGAACCGGTCCTCCAGCGCCGTAAAAATCACTCCGTAGGCGCTACCCATGCTGACGCCGATATAAGCCACCTTCGCCGCGTCGATCTCAGGACGTGTTCTCAGGTAGTCCACCGATCGCCTGACCTCTTTCGATCTGCGAATCAAAAGCTGAAGGCTCTCGCTTGCGCCTGCCCGATCCCACCTCGTAGTCACCCGCTCGTAGGTTCCGGCATAGATCGGATAAATCAATGCCCGTCCGCTCTTGATCACGTAATCGATAAACTGCATATCTCCCAACGTCCGGCTATCGGCCATGAACTGGACCCGTGCGCTCGGAAAGAAAACCACGGCCTGAAAGGGTGGATGAACATTCTTCGGCAGAAACAGATAAGCTTCCAGACGCTGGTTTTCATAGCCCGCGTCGAATGTGACTTTCTGTTTCGTCCACGATGGAGCATCTTCGATGATGCCGTCAATTTTCGGATTCAGAGGATTCTGGTCATAAGCGTACATCGTTTTATAGACCTGAAACACTTCATCCGATACCGGTTTCGCTGTCGAAAAGTCCCGGGAATGCATGGACACCGGGGCCGCGGCTTCAGCGGAAAGGGGAGCACGGTTATAGACGGTTCGGAAGCCGTTCATGCGAGACCGGTCGAACGGCGGCAGCACGCCGGGATCAGCCGCTTCATAGGTTTGAGATCCCGCGGAGCCGCCCAGAATGAAACGCCCGCCGCTGACCGCAGTCAGGCTCCATTCCCTTACGTTTCCCGCCATATCGTAAGTTCCCCAGGGACCGACTCCCGCAAATTTCCCCACCTTCGCGAGGCCCGGTCCGGCAAAATTGCTCTGATCGATCACGAACGGCGCCATATCGGGAGGCGCCGCCTTGAAAAACTGTCCGATCGACGGAAGGCTCCTGCCGGCGAAGACGGCGTAAGCCGCGGCTTCATACCAGCTAACGCCCGACACGGGATAGCTGCCCTGTCCAGGCAGAAAATGCCCGCCATCCCATGTAGACGGGCCTGGCCGGCCGGTTGGATCCCGGAAAAGATCCATGGCTTCCTGCCAGCTCAGCGTTTTGCCGTCTTTCTCAAACTTTTCCTTCCAGTACCCCGGCTTCTGATATCCTCCCTGATCCACAAACTGCTGGAACCGGGCATTGGTCACTTCGAACTGATCGATATCGAACGCAGGCAGATCGTAACGGAGCCAGCCCACGAAGTCGATCGCGCTCACGAAGGGGCCTCCCGGCACCGGAACTGTTCCGCTCTTTGCGCCGAGTGCGGCGGGGAATGCCAGCTTTACAGGGCCCTTCGCCATCGCCCCCACGACGAACTCTCCTTCGCCCGGCTTCGAGATTTTCCACCGCAGGTATCCATTCGGGACGCGCACGTTCGTCAGCGGCGTGGTCCCTAACGAAAACCACTCGCCCGGAGCGAGATAATCCTGGATTTCGACTTTCGCTGCGCGTGGCGTGGAATCTACCGTCGTGATGCGGGTGGAGCTTTCCGCAAGCGCCGCAAGCCGGGCATCGCCCGGCAGGATCTGCTCCGCCTTGCGCAACAGGAGGAACGCAGCCAGAGGTTGTTTCGCGCTGAGCCTCGAAATTTGAGAGATGGCGTCCTCCTGCGCCCACCTCCGCCGCTCGCTCTGCCGGTACACCCAGCCGCCGCCCGAAAGCAGCAGGGCCAAAACGATCACCGCGGCGGGTGACACAGACCGCCATCTCGATTTCGGAGGTGGTTCGGCTATCTTCGCGGCAATCGCGGAGAGCTGGCTGGCTACTTCGGACGCGGCGCCCGGGCGCATCCCCGGGTCCTTGCTCAGGAGGGAGGCGATCAGGCGGTCGAGTTCCGCCGGTACATCCGGCCTCTCCCTCGATGGGGCCGGTATTACGGTTCGGGCGGTCGTGGAGAGTAAGTGGCCAAGCGATGCTCCCGGCTGCGGCAGCTTCCCGGCCATCATTTCATAAAGGACGAGGCCGAACGAGAAGAGATCCGTGGCCGCGGTCGGCTCACGGCCTTCCAGTTGTTCGGGAGCCATGTAAGCCGGCGTGCCCATTACAGCGCGAGTCCTTGTAATGCCCGTATCGTCCAGAATCTTTGCCAGGCCGAAATCCAGCACCTTCACGCCGTGGCGGGTCAACATGACGTTTGAAGGTTTCAGATCGCGATGAACGATCTGGTGCGCGTGCGCTTCCGCCAGAGCTTCGGCGATTTGCGATGCAATGCGCAGAATCTCCGCCACCGGAAGACTTCCTTTCCTGATTCGTGCCGCCAGGGTCTCGCCCTCCACCAACTCGAGGACCAGGTAGTCCGGGCCCACATCGTAAAGAGTGCAGATGCCGGGATGGTTGAGTGCGGAGATCGCCCGGGCTTCGCGCTCGAAGCGGTCACTGAAGCGGTCGCGGCAAGTCTTGATCGCAACGCTGCGCCTCAGTCTGGTGTCGCGCGCCCGAAAAACCTGACCCATACCGCCCTTGCCGATCAGCGCTTCGATTTCGTAGCGCCCGATCACTCGCCCGGGCACAAGCATGGACGCAGTCACCTCGTCATCCCACGCGGTCAGATCGGGTAATGAGCCTTCCTGTGCGAGCAGCAATTCAACCTCGCGTCTTACATCGGAAGAAGCCTGTTCCAGCAGCCGGGTACGTTCAACCGGATCGCAAGTCAGTGCGGCCTGGTATAACTGCTCGATTCTTGACCAGATTGCGGAGTCCATTTGCTGCTGTATCCGAATACTTAGTCGAAAGGCGGCGGCCTATTGTGTGGCGGCCAATTCTTTGAGAAGCCAGGCTTTCGCCAGTCTCCAGTCTCGTATCACGGTGTCCGGAGACACGCCAATCACTTCGGCTGTCTCACGAACTTCGAGCCCTGCGAAAAAGCGCAATTCGACAATACGCGCTTTCCGGGGAGCAAAACGGCCCAGCGCGCTCAGGGCGTCATCGAGCGCAACGATCTCCGCGGACCGCTTCGACGCGATATCCAGTGCCTGCCCGACATCGATCCTCTCGACTTTGATCCCGCGCTTGGCAGCCATTCGTTTCCGCGCGCGGTCCACCAGGATTCTCCGCATCACCGTAGCCGATACCGCAAAGAAATGATTGCGATGCTGCCAATCGAGCCGCGAAAGATCAGCCATCCGCAGGTAAGCCTCGTGGACCAGATCGGAAACCCGCAAAGATTGCCCAGGGCGCTCATCCTGGAGACACCGCCCTGCCAGACGCCGGAGTTCACGGTAAACCCGGGGAATCAGCGCTTCGAGAGCGTGCTCGTCGCCATCCGCCCACGCGTGAAGCAATTGCGTCGTATCGGTTAGGGACGAATACCCCATAGGCCGTCTGAATAGAGTATAACTTTCCGTTCAGGAAAAAAGATTTTCGGGACGTTCCGGTTTTCGCGCTCCGTTTGCGCCTTTGAGGGTGTCCGCATGGCGCATCCAAAGCGGTCGCATGCGGCAGAAAGAGAAATCCCATGATAAAGGCTTTTCGACTCACTTCCCGTTTTCTTCCGGCGCTGGCCGTTGCCGGAGCTCTTGTCCCGGCGCTCCATGCCGGATGCGGAGATTCCACTCAAATCCATGCGCCTTTCGTGCTTGCCACAGCGAGCGGCGACGCTCAGGCCTTGTTGCAGAGGGCGGCACAGGCCGGCAGCGACCTGTCGCTGGGCGATAAACGAATGAACCCCGCGAGCATTGTCGGCATGTGGCGCATTCAGTTCATTTCTCAGGGCAACACGGCACATAGTCCCTCGATTCCCGATGGCACGCTGATCGATTTCGGGTACACCCAATGGCACAGCGATGGCACCGAACTGATGAACTCCGGCGGCCACACTCCGGCGAGCCAGAACTTCTGCATGGGCACCTGGGTGCGCTCAGGCTACTTCAACTACGAGCTGAACCACTTCGCACTGAGCTATGACACCACGACCGGGGCTCTCACTACGAAAGTCAACATCCGCGAACAGATCACGCTCGACCCCTCGGGAAACGAATTCGCCGGTACGTTCACCATTGACGTTTACGATGCGAACTCCGGGATAAAGGTAGATCACCTCGCCGGAAACGTGTCCGGCACGCGGGTCACGGTAGATCAGACAGAGCCCTGAGAACGGCTCCACATCGCAAGAGCGGACGGAGCGCAACGTCCGCTCTTGATTCTTCGTCTGCGTCTGGCAGTCAGCGACTCGATTCAGCGCTGTCCGACTGATACTTCGAGTTCGCGCAGATCGGTGCCCCGGGTCTCCCTGCCGAACACCCAGACCAGAAGCAACGAGACGGCGGTCGGAATCGCGACCGCACCCGCGGCGAGCCGGAATGCCGGAATCAGCGCAAAAACAGCGAACGTCTGGGCAATGACACCGCCGACCTTGCTGCATCCCGCCACCCAGCCCGTTGCCCTCCCGCGGTTTCTGACGGGAAAATTCTCCGCCGCGTATGGCATCAGGATCGAGATAACCGCGCCCGTGCCAACGACGAGCAGTGACACGGAGATCAGAGGATTGGCGAGCAGCGGAATGTTGTGGCGAAACAGCGTCGCAAACAATCCGAGCGTGGTAATTCCGATCGCGAGGATGAGGACCCATCGGGTACTCCAGAGGCTGTAAAGCCACGTCGTCACAATTACCGTCGGGACCGCGATCAGAGCTGATTTGGCAATCAGGGCACTGGCAAGACTGACGCTCTTGCCTTCAGCGACGAGGCTGCCGGGAAGCCAAAGCAGCACGCCAAAATTCACAAAGCCCCACGCGAGCGCCGTCAGAGTCAGGGCAATGACAAGGCCCATACGGCCTTTCGGCTTGCCCTGCCCGGCGCCATCCCGGTTTCTGGCAACATCACCCGCGCGGCCGGGCGGCTCGCGGCGGTCTGATGTGATCACGGCGCCATAGCGGGAAAGAGTCTCGCGGGCTTCATCGAAGCGCCCTTTCTCCAGCAGGAAGCGCGCCGATTCCGGGAGCAGCGGACTGAGCCCGATCAGCATCAGTCCCGTCGGAAAGCCGAGCAGCCACATAATTCGCCATCCGAAGGTGGGCTGGAGAAGCGCCGAAAGTTCGCTGGTCGCGTAGTATCCGCCGATCGTGCCGATGCCGCCGAGCAGCACCAGACACCAGCCCCGGTGTTTCGTCGGCATGATCTCAGCCAGCAAAGCATTGGCGACGGGTAGCATGCCGCCCGCAGCCAGGCCCATCATGAAGCACATGAAGACGTTCCAGGAAAACGAGGGCATGCATCCGCAGATGGAGGTTCCAACGAACATGACTGCCGCAAGAAGGATGGAAGCCCGGCGCCCATAGATATCGGCAAGCGCTCCCCAAATGAACGAGCCCACCGTTGTGCCCATCAGCGCGACCAAAGGCAGCACGGCGATCTGCGGACCGTTCAGACCGTATTCGACGCGCATGCCCGGCGTCACGAAACCAAGAGATGCCGCTTTCATGACATCGATGACGAGCGCAATTCCCACCAGCAAAATCTGCATCCAGTGATACCTGGTGAGCGGGGCATCTTCCGGGCACAGAATAGACCCGTATTCGATGGGATTGGGCTGCTCGCCGGGAAGCAATCCCCAGGCTGCGGCGCCAACGCCCAGAATAATCAGAAACATGCCGATAAGCATGGGCGTCCCCATCGGCATACCGGCCAGTCTGTAGTGGATATTCCGCCCCATCAGGAACATAGGGACGTGCAGCCCGACGCCGATCGCCACCATCAGGGAGCCCACCCAAAAGCTCAATGAGTGGCGCCAGTCGGCGAACAAAGACCTTTCCGCGGAAACGGACATTTCGGCTCGAATTCCCCCGTAAAATCAGCCTCGCCGAAGAGACGAGCTGCCTTGTAAATTGCTCTTTATTGCCCTCTTAAGGATAGCGCCGCCGGTTGAACCGGGGCACGCCGCAACGTGTTGCGCGGCACAGGAAGAGCGGCGGAATCCGTTCCGAAATTTAAGACAATGACCACCGCTTGCACGGGCGCTGAGTCTTTGAACGCGAAATCGTGGCGATCTGCGCCTTTTAACGCTGTAGCGGGACGGGACCCCGAGCTATCCGGCATGTTTTGAACGCATCCCGTGGAATACCCGTTGCGGGCTGGAGATAAAGTGATGGCGAAACAGAGTTTCGGCTGGCCTGGCGGAATCCACTCAGACTCTATTCCGATCACCTGTATTGGTTTGTCCGCCGGCGGGCTCCAGCCTCTGAAGACCATCTTCGAGTATCTGAGCCCCCACACCGGGATGGCCTTTGTAGTCGTCTCTCACGTGAGCCGGACGGAACCTACCTCGCTGCCCAATCTGCTATCGCGGTGGTCCCGCATGCCGTCCGAGCTTGCCCGTTGCGGCATGATTCTGGAAGCGAATCATATTTACATCATTCCGCCGGGGCAGGAGATCCTGCTGGATGATGGGCAGCTTCGGGTGCAGCCGCGATCGAAACAGCGCGGCTGGTCGAACGTGCTCACGCTGTTTCTCGATTCGATGGTGAATTCGCCGCGAATGTCTGCGGATGTCGCGGTGATTCTTTCCGGTCTCGGCGCGGACGGCGCTGCCGCGCTGGAGGGTTTTCATGCCAGGGGTGGTATCGCGATCGCGCAGGATCCGGACTCGGCGGAATACGAGGACATGCCGCGTGCAGCGATTGCGACAGGCTTCGTCAGCTCCGTATTGCCGCCGGAAGACATAGCCGGAAAGATCGAGGAAATCGCGAAGAGTTCCGCTACGGAATCAAGACCGCAGCCCCATTCACCGCGTCACCCCGTACCGCGCGAAGCGCATCGTTCGCCTGCGCCAGCGAAAATGGCTTGACGCGCGGATTCAGCCGGATCCCGGCGGCCAATTGCAGGAAATCGCGCGCATCGCCGCGGGTCATGTTTGCGACACTGCGAATCTGGCGCTCGCCCCAAAGGAGCTTATCGTAATCGAACTGCGGCATGCGGTCCAGGTGAATGGCATTGATCGCGACCACGCCCCCCTTGCGAAGCGCGGAGAGCGCGGATACAACAACATCTCCGCTGGGAGCAAACGTCACCGCCCGATCGAGTGGAACGGGGGGCCGAGCTGTTTCATCGCCAACCCAGTCCGCGCCCAGTTCTTCCGCGAGCTTGCGGTGCGAATCGCCGCGCGTCGAAACGTAGACCTTGCACTTCCATGACTGGAGAACCGCGATCGCGAGATGTGCGGAGGCGCCGAATCCATAGAGTCCCACGTTCTCGCCCGGCTGCACGCCCGCCACGCGCAGACTGCGAAAGCCAATCACGCCCGCACAAAGCAGCGGTGCAGCCTGAAGATCGCTCAACCCTTCCGGCAGAGGATACACGAAGTCGGAGCGGGCGACCGCATACTCGGCGTAACCTCCATCCACGTGATATCCGGTGAACACCGCCCCGTCGCAGAGGTTCTCCATCCCCTTCGAGCAGTAGAGGCAGGTTCCGTCCACACCGCCCATCCACGAAACGCCCACGCGCCGGCCGTCCTCGAGTTCGCCGACAATCTGATGTCCGGGAATCACCCGGTCCCGAACCGGAGGCAGATCCCCGTCGACGATGTGAAGATCGGTCCGGCAAACGCCGCAGGCGCGGACGCGAAGCAGAACTTCTCCCGGTCCCGGCTGGGGACGGGGACATTCACCGATCTGCAAAATTCCCCGTCCGCTGCCTGGCGAATACCACGCTGCCCGCATCACCTCCAGTATCTACCGAACAGCGCGCGCCGAACGGCCGCCAGACCATAAGGCTTCGCCTGGCGTGTCAACTTCCTGACACCCCCCCGCTCCCGAAGCTTTTCTTGACAGCCCATCCACGCCTAACCCTTTTCTTTTCTTAGCCAATATCCGGCACACCGCTTGCCATTCCTCTTCCTGCATGAATGGAGTGGTACGCCTGCGCGAGCCGGACGGCTCCGTCCGTCAGCTTTCCCTGACCGACGCGGTCAACGAAGCCTCGCATGATCTGCAAAGCGGCGGTGCAGCCCATGCGCTTCGCCTCCTCGATCAGGCCGTCAAGCGCGCGCCCCATATCCCCGCTGTCCGCTATCTTCTTGGTATCGCACAGCTTCGTCATCAGCAACGCGATCTCGCCATCTCCAACCTCGAACGCGCCGTCCGCAGCGATGCCCGCAACGTCGACTACCTCGCCGCCCTCGGCGAAGCACTCATCCCGCTGCGTCCCGCCGACGCCATCGGCTACTTCGCGGCCGCCATTGAACTCGGCGCCCGTCGGCCGGACGTCTACAGCCTCCTCGCCGCCATCCTTATTGACATGCGCAAGCCGCTGGATGCCGTGGGCGTCTGCGATCTGGGCGTTGCCAACTGCGGCGAGTCCCCCGAAATTCTCGGCAACCGCGGACTCGCGCTCCGCGATCTCGGCCGTTACGACGAAGCGCTGCTCAATCTCAAAAAGACCGAAGCTCTTCTCCCGCACGATTACCGCGTGCTCGTCGGCATCGGCAACATCCTCAGCGATTTCGGCCGCCTCCAGGAAGCAAGCGATTATTTCACGAAAGCCGCCGCCCTCCGTCCCGGCGACCCCGTGTGCCGTTACAATCTCGCGCTTGCACTGCTGCTCGCCGGAAATTTTCACGACGGTTTCCGGGAGTACGAATGGCGCTGGCATAACCGCCAGTTCGCTTCACATCGCCCTCGTTTCGCGCAGCCCCTCTGGGATGGTTCCGATCTCACCGGCCGTCACCTTCTGCTTTCTTTCGAACAAGGCGCGGGCGACACCATCCAGTTCGCGCGATACGTGCGGTTCGCCAAAGAACGCGGTGCGCGCGTCACGATGCTCGTTCAGCGGCCGCTGCTCCGGCTGATGACCTGGCTCTCAGACGAAGTCGCGGTCACCGACGCGCCGCCGGAACACTTCGACGTCTACTGCCCGCTCGGATCACTCCCGCACGTCGCCAACACCAGCCTCGAAAATATTCCGCCACCGGCGCAATTCGAAATACGCGCGATCACGCGATGGCAGTGGCATGCGCGGCTAGGGGAACGAAAAGGCCCGCGGATCGCCATCGTCTGGGCAGGCGCCGCCGGCCATCTCAACGATCGCAACCGCTCCATCGTGCTCCGCCAGTTCGGCGCGCTGTTCGATACGCCCGGCGTCGAGTGGTTCAGTCTGCAGGTGGGGCCGGCGTCCGCCCAGCTCGCGCGATCGAGCGTTCGCGATCTCGCGCCGCATCTCACCGACTACGCCGAAACTGCTGCCGCGCTCGAGCAAATGGATCTTGTAATCACGGTCGACACCTCGGTCGCACACCTCGCGGCATCTCTCGGCGTCCCGACCTGGGTTTTGATTCCCTTCGCGCCGGACTGGCGCTGGATGCGGAACCGTGACGATTCCCCCTGGTATCCCTCGCTGAAGCTTTATCGCCAGAACTCCGCGGGCGATTGGGACACCGTTCTGAACAGAATCCAATCCGATTTGACGGAGTGGGCGCGTCCATGACCAAAGAGCACAAGCTGATTCTCATCGGCGACAGCGCGTTCGCGGAAGTTGCGTATGAGTATTTCACCTGGGATTCCCAATATGAAGTCGTCGCCTTCGCAGTCGAGCGAGAATATCGCACACGCGATCAATTTCAGGGCCTGCCAGTGGTCGATTTCGAAGAGCTCCCCAAACTCTACGCGAGTGCGCGGCATCATTTCTTTGCATCGCTCGCCTACAGATCCCGCAACCGACTCCGCACACGACTTTATCGGACTGCCAAAGCACTCGGCTATACGCCCGCTTCCTACATCAGCAGCCGCGCCTTCGTCTGGCGTGACGTCGAATTAGGCGAGCACTGCTTCATTTACGAGAACAATGTCCTGCAGCCCCGCGTGAAGGTCGGCTCCAACGTCGTGATATGCAGCGGCAATCACGTCGGTCATCATTCGCGCATCGGCAGCAACTGTTACCTCGCGTCCCATGTGGCGATCTCCGGTTATGTGGAAGTCGGCGAGAGCTGCTTCCTCGGAGTCAATTCGACCATTTCGAACAATCTCACGGTCGGCTCGGACTGCACCATCGGCGCCGGCGCGCTTGTGCTGTCCGATGTTCCGCCGCGCCAGGTCGTGGTGGGAACCTGGAAGGTGCCGCGAGTCGCACCGGCCGCCGAACTGACAGCCCTTGCTGTTCCCGCGGAGGCCTGACGCAGGTGAAGATCGAACGGTACAGCCCCGCCGCCCGCGATGAATGGAACTCCTTCGTGGCCACCAGCCGCAACGGCACATTCCTGTTCGACCGCGCCTACATGGAATATCACGCCGATCGCTTCCCGGACCACTCCCGCCTGATCCGAAACGGCAAAGGCGAGCTGATTGCGATCTTTCCCGCGAGCGCGGCAAACGGCACGGTCACCAGCCACGGCGGCCTTACCTACGGCGGATGCATCGTGAACGAACGGATGACCGCGCCTCTGATGCTCTGCGGCATGACCGCACTGCTCGAATCCCTGAAAGCCGAAGGGTTTCGGCAGCTCATCTACAAAACCATTCCCCGCATTTTCCACCGCATGCCGGCCGATGAAGACCAGTACGCGCTCTTCGCCGCGGGCGCAGAACTCTATCGCCGCGACGTCTGGTCCGTGATCGATCAATCGCGCCGCGCCGCACTTCAGTCGCGCCGCGAACGCAGCCTCAAAAAGGCTGCACGCCATGATCTGCTGGTGCGCGAATCGACTGATTTCGCCGCATTCTGGGAGATCCTCACCGCAAACCTGCTGGAACGTTACGGCCTCAAACCGGTTCACGAGCTCGATGAGATTCTCCTCCTGCGTTCGCGCTTCCCGCACAGCATCCGGCTCTTCGGTTCTTTTGAAGGTCCAGCGATGGTCGCGGGCGCGGTTATATACGACACCGGCTCCGTCGCACATGTCCAGTACAACGCCGCGTCGCCGCGCGGTAAAGAATTCGGAGCGCTCGATCTGTTGCTCGAAACGCTCATCTCACAAACCTACTCGTCGCACGCCTGGTTCGACCTCGGCAGTTCCACGGAAACCGGCGGCCGCTATCTCAATCGCGGCCTCGTGGAGCAGAAAGAAGGATTCGGTGCCCGTACAATCGCCCATGATTTCTACCGCCTCGACCTCACCGGCTGGCAGCCCCAGCGAATGGAATGCGACGCTCGCGGCACTCGGCCGCTCGACACATAGCCGTTCTTCGCTGAACGAGTGCCGCCTCGTACATCTGCCGAAGATCTCCGACCCCGACGGGCGCGGCAGCCTCACCTTCGCCGAAGGCCGCGGAGAAGTTCCGTTCGCGGTTCGCCGCACCTATTGGATCTACGATGTTCCCGGCGGGGAACGCCGCCACGGCCACGCGTACAAAACCCAGCAGGAATTCATCGTTGCGCTCTCCGGCAGCTTCCGCGTCGTGCTGGATGACGGCGACCGCCGCATTTCGTTCCAGCTCAATCGTTCTTACTACGGCCTGTACGTCACGCCAATGATCTGGCGCGAGATCGACGATTTCTCCACCAACTCAGTCTGCCTTGTGCTTTCCTCAGACGTTTACCGCGAATCGGAATACTGGCGCGATTTTCAGGATTTCGCTGACGCGCGCCGCGCCGGAGCCAGATCATGATCTCGGATTGCCGCATCATCGACCTCCCCAAAATCGATCGCCGCGCCGGGAACATTACACCGGTCGAAGGCGGCGGCCATATTCCATTCGATATCGCGCGCGTCTATTACATGTACGACATTCCCGGCGGTCAGACGCGCGGCGGGCACGCGCACAAACGGCTCGAACAGCTCATCGTGGCGGCTATGGGGAGTTTCGATGTCGTTCTCGATGACGGCCAGGAGCGCCGCACGTTCCACCTCGATCGCGCTTACTACGGCCTCTATGTTCCGCGCATGATGTGGCGTGAACTGGTGAATTTCTCTTCGGGCTCCGTCTGCCTGGTATTGGCTTCGCTGCTTTACAACGAAGACGAATACATTCGCGATTACGAAGACTTTCGCTCCGCCAGGCCCGCCGCATGACCGTTCCGTTTCTGGACGCCCGCGCGTCTTATCTCGAACTGCGGCCCGAGCTCGACGCTGCCTGGCATCGCGTCATGCACGGTGGCTGGTACATCCTCGGCGAAGAAGTGGAAGCCTTCGAGCGGGAATTCGCCGCATATTGCGGCGCGCGCGAATGCGCCGGAACAGGCAACGGTCTGGACGCGCTCACGCTCATCCTGCGCGGCTACGGAATCGGCCCGGGCGACGACGTGATCGTTCCCGCCAATACTTTCATCGCGACCTGGCTGGCCGTGACGAACGTCGGGGCCAATCTCATACCCGTGGACTGCGATCCCGCGACGCTGGAATTGAATCCAGGCGCTTTGTCCGATGCCGTCACGCCATGTACCTGCGCCGTCATCGCGACTCATCTGTATGGCCACCCGGCCGATATCGACACGATCGCCGCCATCTGCCGTAACCGGAAGCTCAAGCTGATCGAAGATGCGGCCCAGGCCCACGGCGCGCTCTATAAAGGAAGGCGTGCCGGCTCGCTCGGCGACGCGGCAGCATTCAGCTTCTATCCCGCAAAAAATCTCGGGGCATTTGGCGATGGGGGGGCGGTTGTTTCGAACGACGCCAGACTGGTGGACCGCGTACGTCTGCTTCGCAACTACGGTTCGCGCGTCAAGCACGACCATGAGGCTGTCGGCCTCAATTCGCGGCTCGATCCTTTGCAGGCCGCCCTCCTGCGCACAAAACTGCCGCGCCTCGAAGACTGGAACGCGCGCCGCCGTTCGATCGCGTCGCGGTATCTGAGTGAGCTGGACGGCCTCGCGGATCTGCGCCTTCCCGCAGTTGCCGATCGCACCGAGCCCGCCTGGCATCTATTCGTCGTGCGCACCGCGCGCCGCGATTCGCTTCGTCAGTTCCTCGCCGATGCCGGCATCGAAACAATGATTCACTATCCGGTCCCGCCTCATCTCTCGGGCGCCTATGCCGGAAGCATTCGCGGCGAATTTCCCGCGGCGGCGCGCACCGCCGCAACCGTCCTCAGCCTGCCCATTGGACCTCATCTCGAAGACGACGCTGTCTCTTCTGTTATCGCCGCCATCCGCCGCTTTTTCGGGAGCAACGCCTGATGCGGCCGTATGTCCTCGGATTCGTCGGACAAAACGCGAACGGCATTCTCCGCTGGTGGACCGAACACGTTCTCGAAGCCTTCTCGCCCCACGGCTACGATCGGAAGCTGATCGATCTCCACGACTCCGCATGGCCCGCAAGGCTGGGCGAAATCATGAGCACGGGCGCTCCGCAATTCTGCTTTAGCTTCCAGGCCATGGGCATGGACGTTCAGATCAACGGAGAAAACGCCTGGACGCGCGCCGGTATCCCGTTCTTCACCTGCCTCAGTGACAGCCCCTATCACGCGCCGCGCCTCCACGCCGCCCACGCCCCCGGCATGTTTCTGCTCTATGGGTGTGTCGATTTCCTCGATACTTACCGGCGCTTTCTGAACGGGCGCGCATTCGCCGCGTTCCTGCCCTCCATCTATCCGGCCAATCCGAACGCGTCCCGCACCCCCTGGAAGCAGCGTCGCCATGAAATCATCTTCGCGAAGACCGCCGCCAATCCCGCGGCTCTGCGCGAAGGCTGGAAAAAACGCCCTGCGCGGCTTCAGACGATACTGCAGGAGAGCGCGGAGCTCGTTCTTTCCGGCATCGATGACACCGTTGCCGGCTGCTGCGCCGCGGTGTTCGCGAACCGCCGAATCCATTGGGGCGAAGTGCGCGAAGTTTTCCTCTCCGTCTGCAGCTCGGTCGATTTCTACGCTCGCGCCGTTCGCGCCGAGCGCATGGTACGCGCTCTCATGCGGCGTAACGCCCTGATCGTCGGCGACTGGTCTTATCTGGATCGCACGGGCAGCCGCGCTCAATTTCATGCCCCGGTTGCGGCCTCCGCGCTCGATGACCTTTACGCCGATTCGCGGATCGTCGTGAACACGCTGCCCGCTGTGCGCTACGGATCGCACGAACGCGTTATGGCCGGATTGTTCGCCAGATGCGCCGTGGTCTCCGACTCCACGCCCTGGCTTGATGACACGCTGAGCCGCTGTCCATCATTCTTCGGACTCAACATCGATGCGCCGTCGTTTGAAGAGAACCTGAATGACACGGCCGGCTCAATTCTTGCCGATTCCTCCATGGAGGAGAAGATCGAAGCCTCGGCCGCCTCCGCGAGCGAGATCTTCTCGATGGAAAACTTCGCCTCGGAAATACTGAGCTACCTGGAACTCGAAAAGTACCGCAAGGCCGATCTCGGCTGGTGGGCCTTTCCGCCGCGCTGATCACCGTACGTGCAGCGCCTTCAGAATCGCCCGCCGCGTCCCATTCATGACCAGGCCGTAAACCAGGTGTGAGGCCCACGCCTCCGCATGTTTGATCAGCGGGGTGCGAATGGGCGAGCCGGATAATCCGGCCGCGGGCACGCCGATCTCATCGGCGAGCAGCCAGACCGCGCTCCCGTAGCCCGCGCCCGCGCCGGCCGTCGCAACCGACGTCCTGCTCGCCATTGCTCCATAAAATGCGCCCATCAACCCGCCGAACGCATAGTGCACTACGGGCCCAGCCCATTTCTTTTCTTTATCCGTCAATTCGTGCCGGAAGATGCATTTGGAAATCCCCGCCGCAGTCCGTACGGTCGCATCGTCGCCGCCCCTCCCGCCGCTTTTCCCGCCCGGCGAATGGCTCAGCTTCTTCTCTGCCTTCGCCCAGATCGTCTGAAACTGATTCATCGCAAAAGCCGCCGCGACACCTCCCGCCGCGCCCGCCACTGCGCCGAAAACCTTCTTCCGGGTCCGTCTACGCATGCCGATACCTCGGCTTCCGGCGATGCACACGGCGCGCCGTTGTTTTCGAGGGTACGCTGCCGACTGGCGGGACCGCCCGCTAACCTCATGTATGGAACCCGATTCTCATCCCCGGATATCGTTCCTGGTACACCGTTCTCCTCGGTTATATTTACCCTGCAAAAATCCTGGTACAAGATGGAGTTACCAGATGGAATTTCGATATGTCTCTACGCGGTGCCATTTCGTTTCTCGGTGAGGAGTGGGCGCGGCTCAACCGTATGATCGAGGCCCTCGAGCGGGAAGCCGAAACCCACCACAAGCGGCACGCCGAGCCCGTCCAGCCGCATCGTCCCTCCGGTTCACAGGCTGTCCAGCCACATCCCAGTCTTTTCAGCCCGTCGCACCCGGAAACCGCCAGACGCTGGAGTCTCTGACAATCCGTAACTTTCGCACGAAATCCCGCCGCTCCCGTCGATATGGTGGGTGTGAGCCAGTTATTCCGACGCGCCGAATCGATCCTGGAAGTTGCCTCCGCGCCGGGCGCGGATTCGGGTCCCACGGCCATCGTTCTCGACCGCGAAGGCCAGCTCCGCGTACTGAATCCGGACGGCTGGACGCGAATGGGTTTGATTGAGGAATTTGGCGCGAGAGAAGTCTACATCGTCAAAAAGCAGGGCGGTACCGTGACGGTGGAAGGCTGGTCCGCAAACGACCGCTGCACGGTAAGCACACAAGAGGCGGGAAGGCCGTGGATGGACAGGATTCCGATGCGCGCCGCGCTGCCTTACGCAGCCAGGTCACACGTGACGCCGCTGCTCACGAGCGGGCTGAACGACCTTTCGCCGAGTGTCTGGAATTCGTAGCGGCGGATTCGGATAACAGCAACGTTATCGTCCGTGCGGATGATCGTGCCATTCACTACCAGTTCCAGCGGGCAAATATCGTGCAGCCGGAAAGGCCACGCGATCCTGACTTCAACCTCGCCCCTCTTCGGGATTTGTTGATCCACATCAAAACAAACCGTTTCGCCGCCCAGATTGCGGGTCCGGCCTGTCCCCACGTAGGTCATTCTCCCGAACCGGTATGAGAAGCGTACTTCGAGAGTAAGATCGTGGCGTTCCGAAGACCGGAGGTCGATCTGGTTCACCGCGGCTGCGACTCGCCGAAACACTCCACAATGTTACTGCAAGTCGTTAACCTTTGAGAACGTCAAGTGGTAATGGTACAGGGTGCCAGGACGGCGTCCATACGTACGGAATATTACGGAATAGTGGGTTTTACGGGTCTTGAAGTGCCCTCGCATACCGCGCAAGGTACGCTTCGGAGGCAAGTTCTTCAAGTTCCCTGTCAAACAGGTATTCGTGCTCGGCCAGCCGGCGATCCCGCAGCTTTTCGATCAGCCGCAGCCGGCGCTGTGCGGCCTGGCTGATCTGGCGCTGCTTTTCGGTCGCATCTTCGCTCTTTTTCAGCTTCTGCCTTAGCCGGTGTTCCTGTTTTCTGGCGCCCACCTGGAATGGACCGAGCGCCGCCAGTTCGTGCGGATCCGGATTTGGCTTCGCCAGCAGTTCCATCTGGTGAGCCAGCACATCCTTTTTATGCTGTTCAATCTGGACCTGCGTCCGGACCACCTGTTCGGCGCACATGCGCAGCCGCTCGGCTTCGAGATGCGACTGTTTTTCGTACCAGTCCATCACTTTTGCCAGACGAAAACGGAATGGACCCATGGCCTCAGAGCTTTTCGGCTACCTGAATCAGGCCGTCGACACTCGCCTGGAGCGAGCAGCCGCTGGTCGTATCCTGCCGCAGAAAGTTCGTGATTTCGCCGCGTGACCGGATCGCGGAATCGAGCGCGGGATTGGTTCCGTTGACGTAGGCGCCCAGTTCGATCAGATCGCGTGACTCCTCGTATGCCGCGAGCGAGGCGCGAACCTTACGCGCGGCCGCAGAATGTTCCGGCGCCGCCAGCTTCGATCCGAGACGGCTGATGGAATTCAGAACGTCGATAGCCGGATAGTGCCCCGCCGCCGCGAGCCGCCGCGAGAGAATGATGTGGCCGTCAAGAATCGATCGCACGGAATCGCAGATCGGTTCGTTAAAATCGTCGCCTTCCACCAGCACGGTGAAGAAGCCGGTGATCGAGCCACCGCGGAAATTCCCGGCGCGTTCCAGCACCTTGGGCAGCAAATTGAAGACCGAGGGCGTGTATCCCTTCTGGCTCGGCGGCTCTCCCGCCGCCAATCCGATCTCACGCTGCGCCATCGCGAGACGCGTCACCGAATCCATGATCAGCAGAACATTCGCGCCCTGATCGCGGAAGTATTCCGCCACCGCAAGCGCCACGAACGTCGCTCGCACGCGTAGCGGCGCGGGACGATCGGATGTCGCACACACAACCACCGAGCGCTTGCTGCCGTCCGGACCGAGCTCATGTTCGAGAAACGCGCGCACTTCGCGGTTGCGTTCGCCAATCAGCGCAATCACCGTAACGTCGGCTGAATTGTGCCGTGCCATGGCGCCAAGCAGCGTGCTCTTACCCACACCGCTGCCGCCGAACAGCCCCATTCTCTGCCCCTTGCCGCAGGGCATCAATGTGTCGATCGCACGAATGCCGGTCGAAATCGGCTGCGTGATGTGTTCGCGATCCATCGGGCTGCCCGGACTCTGATAAAGCGGATAGTGCGCCATCGGGCGAATCGCCGGCTTATGGTCGATCGGTCTTCCGAAGCCGTCAATCACGCGCCCGATCAGATCGGGGCCTACCGGTACGCTCGACTCTCCTTCACGCGCAATGATCGGATCGTGCAACTGGATGCCGTCGATTTCCTCCAGCGGCATCGATAGCACGTTACCGTTGCGGAACCCGATGACCTGTGTCCGTACACGGCGGCCGGAAGACGTGATGACTTCGCAGAAATCGCCCACCGCCACCGCCGGACCGCGCGAGGCGAGCAGCAGCCCGACCACTTCCACGATCTCGCCGGTCCACGGCAGCAGGCTCGAACGGTCGAGTTGTTCGAAGTAGCGGTCCAAAGTAAATGCGGCGGCAGCCGCGCTCATACCCTGCGCTCCAGTTGATCCACCAGCCCGTTCTCAATCTCGCGGAGCTGCGTATCCACGGACGCGTCGAGCGTACCGCGGTTGATTTCGAATGACACGCTGCCGCGCGGCTGTCCGGGATCGCTGAGAATCTCCACGGCCGAGCCGCGGCCCGACTGTTCCAGGCACTTGCGCATCAGTTGCTGCTGATCCGGATGCACGCGCACTTTGTATATTTCCTGATTCTGAAGTTTCGTGATGGCCGCTTTGATCAGCGCCTCGAGCGCCGAAGGATCGAGCGAAAGCTCGCGGTGCAGCACGCGCCGCGCGATTTCAATCGCCAGCCGTACTGTGTCTGCTTCCGCGCGCCGGATGGTTTCAGGCCGCGTCGCCGAAACTTCCGCGACCGTCGCCGCCAGTCCCTGCATGGCCGAGCGCATCTGCGCTTCCATGGCATTGCGCGCCGCGCCGTCGCCCGCGCGAAATCCCTGTTCGTAGGCTTCTTTGGTCTTGATTTCGAGCTCGCGCGTCAGCTCATCCACGCGTTCGCGCAGTTGCGCGTTTTCCCCGCGCGCGCCCGGACTCAGATTCCGCAGCTTCGGGGGTGCCGGCGAGCCGGCGGTCTTCTTCCGCCACGGCGCCGCCGATACTTCCAGATCCTCGGAGTCGAGGACCTTACACAACATATTCATCGCCACCTCCGCCCCGCGAGGAAGCGATTGCGCCTTCCTTCTCGAGCTGGCGAATGGTACCGACGATCTGCTGCTGCGCTCCCGCCACATCCCGCAGGCGCACCGGACCCAGAGCCTCCATATCTTCCATCAGCATTTCCGCGCTGCGCGACGACATGCACTGCGTGAAATGCTGTTTGATCTTGTCGCTGGTACCCTTGAGCGCGAGCGTGAGAGCCTTGCGGTCCACGCGCGCCAGCAGCACCTTGATGCCTTCCTTGTCGATATCGATAATGTCTTCGAAAACGAACATGAAACCGCGCACGGCGGCAACGGCCGATTGATTCTCGGTTTCGATCGCTGTCAGCAGGTTTTCCGCGAGATCCCCTTCCACGTGATTCAGAATCGCGGCCAGCGCCTTGTCTCCATTCGACCGCGTGATCTGCCGCGAGGCCTTCAGACGCGCACGAATCGCCTGCGCGATGCGATTGAAAACATCGGGCGAGATCCGGTCCATCATCGCGATTCGCAGCGCCACCTGCGGCCGTACTTCCGGCTGCAGCGATGACATCAGCGGCCCCGCCTGCGCGGGCGCCAGATTCGCCAGAATCAACGCGAGCGTCTGCGGATTCTCTTCGCGCAGCACCTTGGCGAGCTCCTGCGGATCCACATCCGCGAAAGGACCTTCCGGACCCACCGGCTCGATTTTCTCTTCTTTCGGGCCCTCGCCGTCGAGCAGCAGCTTTGTCTTCTCCGCGCCGACCGCCTGTTCGATCAGACGCCGTGCGCTCTCCGGACCGCCCTTCGCGAAAAAACGGCTTGAAGCGGACATGGATTCAAACTCTCTGAAAACGGAAAGCATCTGTTCCGGCGGCACGGCGTCCAGCGCGGAGATCTCGCCGTTGATGCGGCGAATTTCATCGGGCGCAAGCTGCCGGATGATGTCTACGCTCAACTGATCGCCAATTCCCATCAGGAACATGGCGGCCTTGCGGGCTCCGGACAAATCGAGTGCGAGTGCGGCGGTACTCATAGATTCTGTTCGTCAGGCTTTCTGATTGGAGAGCCACATGCGAATCACGTTCGCGCTCGCGGCCGGGTCCTTCTGGGCCAGCACGCGAATGCGTTCGGCGGTCTCGGCGTTCACTTCGGCGAGCAATGGCTGCGTGCCTGCCCCGGCGACGACCTTATCGCCACCCGCGGCGCCTGCGACCGGCGGCGGCGCTTCGCGGTTCATCGCGTGCCGCTGTGCGAGCTCTTCCAGCTCTTCATTCATGCGCTCGATCGAGGGTGCGCGGCGCTCCACCGGCGCGCTGCCGCGCTTCGGCATATAGCGGACGATCAGCTTGAGCAGCACGGAGAGTGCGATCAGGCCGCCCACGGCCATGAACACCAGATTGCGGTACTGATTGATTTTTTCCAGCCAGGGCGGCAGATTCTCAGTGCTCTTGCCGGTCGGCGCGATCGGCATCGCCTGCTGCATCGTGTCCGCCATGACGTTGGTTTCGAACGGAAGCGTTTCGACGATCAACTGGTCGCCGCGATTGGGATCGAGTCCCGTGACGCCCGCGACCAGATCGTGGATCTTCTGCAGAGTGTCCTGCGAAGGCGGCACCACCACCTGATGGCGCGATTTGCCGGTCCCTTCCCATTTGAAGGGCTGCCCCACCAGAACCGAGAGCGACATCTTACGCACCACACCCTGCGGAATCCGCGTATGGCGTACGATCCTGCTGGTCTGATAGGTAACGTTCTCCGTCCGATGTGAGCTTCCGCCGCCGCTTCCCGCGGTCTTCGTCTGGGGAAGGTTGGCCGCGGTTCCGGGGACACCACCCGCAGCGGTCGCGCCGCGCTCGTTGTCATCCTCGCTCTTCTGCGAGCTGACCATCACCGACTGGTCCGGATTGTACGTTTCTTCTTCCTGCTCACCGCTCGTCAGATCGCAATCGACCGACGCACCCGCGCGGAACTGATCGGCGCCGAGAAGCGGTTCGAGAGTTGCATTGATCTTCGCCACCAGATCGCGTTCGATGGACTGCCGGACTTCGAGCGCTTCAGACGTAACGCCTGCATCTCCGGTCTGGCCCGTGCGCTTCGGATGACTCAGCAGATTTCCGTCCATGTCGATCACGGCCACAGAATCGGGCGAGAGCCCCTCCACCGCGCTTGCCGCGAGGTTGCAGAGGGCGGTTACGTTCTGTGCGGAGAGATGGGTGCCTGGCCGGAGCCGCACCATCACACTGGCTTTCGCCGCTTCCTGCTGATCGAGGAATACCGATTCGCGCGGAAACGTGAGGTGGACGCGCGCCTGCACCACGCCCTCCATGCTCATCACCGAGCGTTCCAGCTCGCCTTCGAGAGCGCGCTGATAGTTGACGTGCTCCACGAGCTCCGACGCGCCGAAATTCGTTTTGTCGAAGAGTTCGAATCCGATGCGGCCCGATTTCGGCAGACCCGCCGCCGCCAGCGTCAGCCGTGAATCGGCAAGATGTTCGGACGGCACGAGCACCGACGCGCCATTATCCGCCAGCCGGTAATCGACGCCCGATTCCCGCAGCTTCTGCACCACCGGCGCCGCGTCTTCCGGAGCCATTCCCGTGTAGAGCGCGCGAAAATCGCTTTCGGTACGGAAGTGAACCACCGCGGCAATGGTGCCGGCTGTCAGCAGTACAGCGATTGCTACCGAGACCCGCTGAACGATCGTCAGGTCGTTGACCAGATTCTTGACTTGTTCCATCGCTCCGGGTCCGTTACAGCTGCATCTTCATGATTTCCTGGTACGCGTTCACCACTTTGTTGCGTACCTGGAGCCCGAGTTCGAAGGAGAGCTCGGCTTGCTGGCCGGCCAGCGCGATGTCGTGGATTTCGTCATTCTCGCCCGTCATGAACTTCTGAGCGGCGTCCGCTGCCTGGTTCTGCAGGCCCTGCATGTTGCCGATCGTGTTCGAGAGAATGTTCGAAAAAGCGTCGGACCCCGTGCTTCCCGCCGCCGATGGCAGCGAGCTCGGGAGGGGGATCGAATTGATTCCGGAAATGGTCAAGTGAATATCCTCTAGCGCAGCAGATCGATCGATTTCGAGATCATGTCTTTCACGGCGGTCATCGCCGCCACATTCGCCTGATAGCTGCGGTTTGCCGTCGTCAGATCCACCATGTCCTCAGCCGGATTCACCCGCGGCGAATAAACGTAACCATCGGCGTCCGCATCCGGGCTGCCCGGTGCGTACGTCTTATCGGGTTCGCGCTGATCCACCGAGATCGAGCTCACTTTTACGCCTTCCTGCAACTGCGATTCGAGCTCGGAAGCGAATTCCGATCCCACTGGCGTGGTCGAAAAGACCGCGTCCTTGCGCCGGTAAGGGCCACCTTCCGCGGTTCGCGTGGTTTCCGAGTTCGCAATGTTTTCGACGAGCAGCGCCGCGCGGATTCGCTGCGCCGACATACCCGAAGCGCTGACCGATAGACTGCCGAAGAGACTCATGCCGGACCTTCCTTGATCGCCTCTCTCATTTCAGTGATCTGCGATTTCATCAGCGTCGCAGCCATATTGAACTTCATGGAGTTTTCGGCGAGCAGACGGGCTTCGCGGTCGAGATCGACGTTGTTCCCGTCGTTCTTCACCGTCAGGCCCTCTACATCAGCCGGTTGCGGCTCTCCGCCGGTGAGCATCGAGTAGAACGAAGTTTTCGTATCGATGTCCTGCGTCTTGTAGCCCGGCGTGTCGGCGTTGGCGATGTTGGACGAAACCAGCTTCTGCCGCATGCTGAGCATGTCCATGTATGTCTGGAGGCTGTTAGTCAGGTTGCTGATCACGACGAACAGGAAAATGCACGTCCCGGTCCAGCGTTAGTTTATGAAAATACAAGACTTAGGCAGGAAAATCGGCGTCAATCAAGTGACGTGTCACAACTTTGACAGTCAGTGTTATCAGAGGTCAACACAGACGTCGGAGGAGGGCTCCCCGGTCCCCACCAGGAATCGATCCACGCGCGGCAGCGTTTCCAGTTCCTCCGCCCATCGCTGCCGCTGTGCGGTCACCATGAGGCGGGCCCACTCGATCGTGCCGAGCATCCACGCCGCGATCTCGCGCCGCGTAGCCGGGTCGGTCCTTCCCTGAATATACTCGTCCGCGGCGTGCTGAAGGCCGGCGAGGAGGTGTCCGATCTCGCCATATTCGCGCCGCGCGATTACGGCGCGGAGCTTGCGCTCGCGGGTTTTGAGCTGCGCCGGAATCATCAGCCGCTCTGTCCCTGTATTCCGCTCGTGCCGTAGGTGGCGGTGAACAGTTCCTGGAAGTAGGTCTTCTGCGATTCCAGCGTAGCGATCGCGGCGTCCGCCTGCGATAGCTGCGCCTGCAGATTCGTCTGGAGCTGATCGATGCGGGTCTGATCGTCGGCGATCAGTGAGTTTTTATCGTCGATCTGCGTCTGAAATGCATTGAAAGTGCTCGCGATCAGGCCGGTATTCACGTCCGTCACCGAATTCAGCGCATCATTCGCCTGTTGCAGGAAGCTTCCCTGCGTCGTGGTCGAGCCGAGGAACTGCTGGATATCCGTCGTATTCGCGGCCGAAAATACGGTGGGGTCGAACGCAAGCTGGCCATTTTGCTGCAGCGTAACGCCGAGATCGGCCAGCGAAGTCACCGCGCCGGATCCGCCCGTGGTCTCCGCCAGATTGTTGAGGGCATTCACCAGGGTATAGATCAGGCTGTCACCCTCGAGCGCCCCGCCATTCTGCCCTTCGTTCTTCTGCACGGCCGTGACGGCGGAGTTGAACGCGCTCACCAAATTCGAAATCGCGTTCTGCAGTCCGCTGAAATCGGTGGAAACCGTGACGGTTGAGGGCGAACTCGTCTGCGATACCAGATTCACCGTAAGTCCTGGCGAGAGCGTGATCTGCCGGGACGTGCTCTGAAGCTGCGTCGAGGAGCCGTTAAGTTCGTAGAGCGCAGGTGTGCCGGTGGAGAGCGTATCCAGAAGATTGTTGGTGCCGTCGTTGAGCTGGATCGTATCTCCGCCCAGATTCGCGCTGGTCAAAGAGAGCCGGTAGTCCGGCGTGCTGTTGCTGCCGACATTGATGATTGTGGCCTGCACGCCGTCTCCCGCCGCATTGATCGCGGTCGCGAGGGACGAAAGCGAAGTACCGGAGGGCGAGATCGTGTGATCGACGCCGTTTACCGTAAGAGTGAAGCTCGAAGCCGAGCTGATATTGTCTGTCGACGGATCGGTCACCGTAGGGAGCGTGTCGCTGCTGAGCGTGACGGTTGAGGATCCAACGTCATCCACCTGGATAGAGTACGTGCCCGGCAGCGCGCCGCTGGACGCGTTGGCAGTCACTCCACCCCCGGAAACCGAAGCAGTCGGCGTTCCCGAACTGGTTGAGGCCAGCGCCGTCAATGCTGTTTGCAGCGTCTGAAAGCTGCTGCCCAGCGTCGAGGTAGCCTGCTGCTCGTTCGTCAACGTTGTGACATCCCCCTGGAGGATCTGCATCGGCAGCGATGCAATCCCCACCGCGCGCTGTATGACCTGTTGAAAGGAGGAGGCATACGAACTCGAACCATTGAAGGTAATGGGAGTGGTCGACATACTTTTTCAGGACTTCACATTATTTCCCTGCAAGAGGCGGGCCGAACCTGACCGTCCGGCCTGTCTCCACATTTGTTTAACCCTGCAGGAGCTTCAGCAGTGCCTGCGGAGCGGAATTCGCCTGCGCGAGAGCCGCCACGGACGCCTGCTGGAGAACCTGCGCCTTCGTTAGATTCGCCGCCGCCGTCGCCACATCGGCGTCCCGGATTCCGGATTCAGCAGCGCTCAGATTCGTGATCTGCGAGTTGGCGAGATTGATCGCGTAAGTCAGGTGGTTCTCGCCCGCGCCGATGCGCGCCTGCACCTGACCGAGTTGGGTAATGGCTGAGTTAATCGCGTTCAGAGCCGCGAGCGCGTTGCCGTTCACTGTCGATGACGAACCCGGCGGCGTGATGGTCTGCGGGCCGGACGCCGTAAACGTTCCGTTCGCCGCCGTGCTGGACACGCTGAAATTGCCGGTGCTTTGAATCGAGACGCCCGTGTGGGTAAAGTTCTGGACTGCAAAGATGCCGATGGACGAAGTCGCTGCATTGATCTTCGCGAGGGCCGTACCCACCGTATCGGACGTGGTCAGAGCGACGTTCACCGTACCCTGGGCGTTCTGGAACGTAAGTGTTTCGTTCACGCCTGTGTAGGTCGTTGCGCCCGCCGTGCTGTAGACACCGCCGTTGACCGCATTGCTGCTGACATCCGCCACCGCCTGCCCGGAAGTAGTCGAGCCGACTTCCACCGTAAACGCCGTGCCGCCGCCGAAATTGAGTTTGCCGTCGCTTCCCACCTGCGCCGTGATCCCGTAGCCGGAGAGCCCGGCGTTCAGCGCATTCAGAATGCCCGTTTCCGAGAGTCCCGCCGTGCCACCGTTCACGCTGACCGTGATGTGGGTCGCGTTATTGTTCTGGATCAGGTTGAAGTCGAAGTTCTGGATCCCGTTTCCCGCGAGGAATACCGCGCCCGGGGCATCGAGGCGAACCGTATTTCCGGGAAGCGATGTGCCGCCGCTAAGAACGCTCGTGTTGGCAATGCCGAGACCGGACGCATCCACCTGATTCTGCGCCCCGCTCAGATCAATGGCGACCTGTGAGTTGGCCGCCGTGTTACCGCCGCCGATATAAACGCTGTTCAGTGCATTCAGTGACCCGCCCGCCGCCAGACCGATGTTCGAAGCCTGCTGCGTGACCTGAGACACCAGTTGCTGGTATTCCACGTTGATGTTGGAACGGTCGCCCTGAAAGGTAGTGCTCGCCGATTCGGTCGCCAGCGTCTTCAGGCGGTTCAGAATCGTCGTGATATTGCTGAGGCCGCCATCGGCGATCTGCAGCGTATTCACTCCCTGGTTACCGTTGAGGACGCCCTGCGTCAGTTCCGCGACGCTGCTCTGATACTGGTTCGCCACCGCGAGCCCTGCTGCATCGTCTCCGGACTGATTGATTCGGTAGCCGGAGGTGAGCTGCTCAATTGTCTTCGTCTGAAAATCGGTGTTCGTGCTGAGATTATTCTGCGCGACAAGCGATGCGTAGTTCGTCTGAAAAGATATCGACATTCGTGAAGGCTTTCTCTGCGATACGTTTCCCGGGTTTTGGGCCGAACCGGATGCGGCCGGCCCACTTTCCCTTTCTCAGAACTAGCTCTGCAGGAGCTTCAGCAGCGCCTGAGGTGCGGAGTTCGCCTGCGCGAGAGCCGCCACCGATGCCTGCTGCAGAACCTGCGCCTTGGTGAGATTCGCCGCCGCTGTCGCCACATCGGCGTCGCGGATGCCGGATTCGGCCGCGCTCAGATTCGTGATCTGTGAGTTGGCGAGGCTGATCGCGTACGTGAGATGGTTTTCGCCCGCGCCGATGCGCGCCTGCACCTGACCGAGCTGCGTGATCGCGGAGTTGATCGCCGTGAGCGCGGCCAGCGCGTTGCCATTCGCGGTCGCCGTTGTGCTGGGCGCCGTGGTCGTCTGGGAGCCGGTCGCCGTAAACGTTCCGTTTGCTGCCGTGGTGGAAGCCGAGAAATTACCCGTGCTTTGAATCGAGATGCCGGTTCCCGCCGCATTCTTCACCGCGTAAATCCCGAGTGAAGCGGTCTGCGCGTTGATCTTCGCCAGAGCGGTGGCGGCCGTGTCGCCGGATGTGAGCGCGACGTTCACAGTGCCCTGGCCGTTCTGGAACGTGAGTGTCTCGTTCGCGCCGGTGTAGGTCGCTTCGCCGGCGACGCTGTAAACGCCACCGTTCGTCGCGGTGCTGGTGGCCGTGGCCACGCCGGTGCCCGCCGAAATCGCGCCGGCGGTTACCGTGAACGCCGTGCCGCCGCCGAAGCTGATCTGTCCATCGCTGCCCACCTGCGCCGAAATCCCGTACGCCGAAAGCTGACTGTTCAGCGAATTCACGACGCCCGATTCCGAGAGACCAGACGTGCCGCCGCTGAGAGTTGCTGTGACGGTGGTCGCGTTGTTGTTCTGGATGAGATTGAACGTGAACGTCTGAGCGCCGCTGCCCGCAAGGAACGCCGCCCCCGGCGCATCGAGGCGCAGAGAGTTACCGGTCAATTCGGTGCCGCCGCCCAGGACGGAAGTCGTGGCGATGCCGAGACCAGTCGCATCCACCTGATTCTGCGAGCCGCTGAGGTCAATCGTGACCTGCGAGTTGGCCGCCGTGTTGCCGCCGCCGATATAAACGCTGTTCAGCGCGTTCAGTTGTCCGCCCGCCGCGAGTCCGATGTTCGAAGCCTGCTGGGTGACCTGCGAAACCAGCTGCTGATATTCCACGTTGATGTTGGATCGGTCGCCCTGGAAAGTGGTGCTGGCGGATTCGGTGGCCAGGGTCTTGAGACGGTTGAGAATTGTGGTGATGTTGCTCAGACCGCCGTCGGCGATCTGCAGCGCATTCACGCCCTGATTCCCGTTGAGGACGCCCTGTGTCAATTCCGCGATGCTGCTCTGGTACTCATTCGCCACGGCGAGGCCGGCCGCATCGTCTCCGGACTGATTGATGCGGTATCCGGAAGTTAACTGTTCGATCGTTTTGGTTTGAAAATTCGTATTCGTGCTGAGATTGTTCTGCGCCACCAGTGATGCATAGTTCGTCTGGAAAGAAATCGACATTTTTTAACGTCCTGTTTTTTTATTTTTTTACTTCCGGACATCTTGTCCGGTTTTTGGGAATTTGGGCCGAACCCCTTGACCAGTCCGACCCTTCCCGTTACTGCTGACTACTCACTACCAACTACCTTTCAATCACCCGAGGAGCTTCAACAGCGCCTGCGGAGCGGAGTTCGCCTGCGCGAGAGCCGCCACCGACGCCTGCTGCAGAACCTGCGCCTTGGTGAGGTTCGCCGCCGCCGTTGCCACATCGGCGTCGCGGATACCCGATTCAGCGGCGCTGAAGTTGGTGATCTGCGAGTTGGCGAGGCTGATTGCATAGCCCAGCTTGTTTTCGCCGGCGCCGACACGCGCCTGAACCTGACCGAGCTGGGAAATCGCGGAGTTGATTGCGGTCAGAGCGGCCAGCGCATTGCCGGTCACTGTTGACGTGGTTGTAGGAGCGGTGGTGGTCTGCGCGCCGGTCGAGGTAAACGTACCGGCCGCAGCGGTGGTGGACGCCGAGAAATTGCCGGTACTCTGAATCGAGATACCGCTTCCCGACGAGTTCTTCACCGCATAAATGCCGAGTGAGGCGGTCTGCGCGTTGATCTTGGCGAGCGCAGTGGTAGCCGTATCGCCAGTCGTCAACGCGACGCTTGCCGTGCCGTTGCCGTTCTGGAACGTCAGCGTTTCGGCTACGGCCGTGTAGGTGGTCTCACCGGCAACGCTATAGACGCCGCCGTTGGTCGCGGTGCTGCTGGCGGTCGCAGTGGCGGTACCAGCCGAGGCTGCGCCAACGCTCACCGTGAACGCCGTGCCGCCGCCGAAGCTGATCTGCCCATCGCTGCCCACCTGCGCCGAAATTCCATAGGCCGAAAGCTGGCTGTTCAGCGAATTCACGACGCCCGATTCCGACAGGCCCGCTGAGCCGCCGCTGAGCGTCGCCGTGATGGAGGTCGCGTTGTTGTTCTGAATCAGGTTGAACGTGTAGGTCTGGTTACCGCTGCCCGCGAGGAACGCCGCACCCGGAGCGTCGAGACGCTGCGAATTGCCGGTCAGTTCGGTACCGCCGCCGAGAACGGAGGTGGTCCCAATACCGAGACCGGTCGCGTCCACCTGGTTCTGCGAGCCACTCAGGTCAATCGTCACCTGCGAGTTCGCCGCCGTGTTGCCGCCGCCGATGTAGACGCTGTTCAGCGCATTCAGCGATCCACCGGCCGCGAGGCCGATGTTCGAAGCCTGCTGCGTCACCTGCGAAACGAGCTGCTGGTATTCCACGTTAATGTTCGAGCGGTCGCCCTGGAACGTGGAGCTCGCCGATTCGGTGGCCAGCGTCTTGAGCCGCTGCAGAATCGTCGTGATGTTGCTCAGGCCGCCGTCGGCGATCTGGAGCGCGTTCACGCCCTGATTACCGTTGAGCACGCCCTGCGTCAGCTCGGCGATCGTGCTCTGGTATTGATTCGCCACGGCGAGACCCGCGGCGTCGTCGCCGGACTGGTTAATGCGGTATCCGGAGGTTAACTGCTCGATGGTGTTGGTCTGAAATGTTGTGTTGGTGTTGAGGTTGTTCTGCGCAACGAGTGATGCGTAGTTCGTCTGAAATGAGATTGACATTGTAAACGTCCTGTTTTCCGATACGCCCCGGACATCCTGTCCGGTCCCGGGTTCTCCTCCTTATTGGATGCCCAGGGTATCGTTCCTTTCATTGCCCATATCGGGGGCGGAATTGGACGTTCTAGCCATTTTTACGATTCGCGCCAATGTCAACTATTTGACGATGTCAACGCACCGTCAGCCGCGGGAGCGGAGGCAGGCAGCCGCCGCAGCAGAGTTTCGATCATCCCGCGATCTGCGCTCAGCGCCGCCGCCATATTCTCATCTCTCGTAATGCGAGCCTCCTTGCGCACAATCGCGACGGACGCCGGCGCCACGATCCCGAGTTTCACCCGGTGCGCTTTCGCCTCGAGGACTTCGATCTCCACTCCATCGCCGACCAGAACACTTTCGCCGGCGCGACGCCACACGATCAGCACGCGACCAGTTCTTCCTGAAGCCGCAGCGGATGACGGTGCGAGTAATCGGACTCACTGTGAATCACCTGCAAGCCAGTTTTCGCTTTTAAATTCACTACAATCGGCGACATCAGATTGACGGTATGCCGCGCGCTGCCTTCCGAGCAGACCAGCGCGGCGCAGAGAATTTCACGGCCGATGCGCGGATTCGATCCGGCCGGAAGCTGCAGCATGGCCAGTTCTTCTTCGGTCAGCGCGATCCTGTAATCCGGATCCACCGCGAGAATCGGCAGCAGCACGAAACACAGATTCGCCGACGTCGTGCTTTGCAGGAACAGGAGCGGCTCGGACCCGGGGATCGTCAAAAAACAGAACGATTGCTGGTCTTCGAATCCCGGCAGGCCCACCGGAAAGGTATAGATCGAGTCGGCGTCGCAGTCGCGATCGCCAAAAAACTTCGTGGCAATTCGGAGCATTTGTACGATAAACAGCAATCTGGTGGCCGTTTCTGCCACTACTTCTTTGCCGTAGTCGTGGGCGCCGGCGAGGGCTTTGCGGGCTTCGCATTTTCCTGAGGCGCGCTTTCCTTATTCACGTCCGTCTTGACCACTACCGCGGCACTTTGGATAACGACGTCGACACGCCTGTTGTGCGCGCGGCCTTCCGCCGTATCGTTCGAATCCACCGGCACCGTGTCGGCGTAGCCCGCAATATGGAACCGCCCCGCCGGAACCCCGAATTTGTCGGTCAGCAGATTCATCACGGCCACGCTGCGCGCCGCCGATAGTTCCATATTGTTATGGAAACGATCGTTATGAATCGGAATTGAATCGGTGTGCCCTTCGAGCACAACCTGGTTGCTCATTCCTTTCAGAACATCCGCGATCTTCTTCAAAGCCGTGGCTGACCCCGCCCCCGCGACTTCCGCATCGCCCGAAGGAAAGAACGCCGCCTGCCGCAGGCTTATTACCAGCCCGCGCGATTCCAGCCGCACGTCCACCTTATGATCTTTAATCTCCTGCGCGAGCGATTTCGAGAGGAACTCCATCGAAGGCGTCAGTTCCGTCACCGCAACCTTATCGGGCGGAATCTCCTGCCGGGGCGTCGTGATCTTCTGCGATCCGCCGGGGCCCTTCATCTGCGCGCTGCCTTTGCCGGTGTTGTCCACCGTACCGCCGAGGATTTCATGCACCAGCGCCTTCGTCGCGCCGTTCTGCATGGCCTCTTTCACCGAATCGGAAACCTGCTGCGCTTTGTGCTTATCGGTTTGAGACGATGCGAACATCACCACGAAAAATGCAAACAGCAGCGTGATGAAATCGGCATAAGAGATGAGCCACCGTTCATGATTCTCATGAGCCGGATGCTTCTTCTTCCGGGCCATGCGTCAGGCCTCCTGCGCCACGGCTTCACCCGCGGCTTCGCCCTTCTTCGCACTGGCCTTGTGTCCGAGATATCCCTCCAGCTTCAGCCGGATCAGTTTCTGATTGACGCCATTGGCGATCGCCAGCACGCCTTCGAGCATCAACTCACGCACCTGAACCGCTTCTTTGCCCCGCGCCTTGAGCTTGCCGGCGGCTGGCAGAAAGATCAGATTCGCCGCCGCCACGCCGTAGATCGTCGCCACGAACGCCACCGCGATCCCGCGGCCCACTTCATCGATATTCGCGAGATTTTTCATGACCTGGATCAGCCCGAGCACCGCGCCAATGATTCCGATGGTGGGCGCATAGCCGCCGGCGGCCTCGAAGACCTTGGCCTCCGCCTCGATGTGCTCCTCCATAATCGAAATCTCGAGCTCCATAATGTCGCGTATAGTCGCCGATTCCACTCCGTCCACTGCCAGGCTCAGCGCCTTGTTCAGAAAAGGATCCGCGATCGCCGCAGCCTGCGTTTCGAGCGAAACAATTCCATCCCTGCGCGCCTGAGCCGCATAGCCGATAATTTCCTCAATCGCGGCCTGCGGCGACTCCTGTTTGCCGAAGAACACGCTGCCGAACTTCTTCGCGGCGCCCAGCACGGTGCCGAGCGGCGTCGTCACCATGACTGCTCCGAAAGTCCCGCCCAGCACAATCAGCGCAGAGGTAACCTGGGCGACATCATGGATGTTGCCCTTCTCCATAATCAGACCGGCCACAATGCTGCCGAACGCCAGCACAATGCCGCCGATCGTCGCGAAGTCCGGCTTGAAGGAGGCGCCCTTTGGTTTACCTTCCTGTGGTTCGTCTGCCATTCATCCGTCCTACTGCCGCCTCGTCATACCGTTGGGAAAATCAGGCGACGCGAGCGATCGCCTCCAGGCTCGAACCTTTTCGACTACCTCCTCCACGGATTCCTGCACCGTCAGTTTCCGGTCATTCGTGAGCGTGATGACCGTATCCGGCGCGCTTTCAATACATTCGATCAGGTCGCTGTTCAGGACCAGACAGGTGCGGTTTAGTCGCGTGACATGAATCATCCGATATCCTGCCTGCTACCCACATCGGTTAAGGGGGGCTGATTTAGAGCGAAAAAAGGGCTGGAGTTTTCGTGAAACTTTCCGAAGAGACTGTTGTATGGTGAGTTCCCTCTACACTTGTCCCGCCGCTCTTCTCGCAAAGTCCTTACTCGATGTCTGGCTCTCCGGAGATCAGATGCGGCTCCGCCAGGAACTCGACCGTGTTTCGAGCGTTTCACTGATTTCGGATGACGAGGAGGAAGACGACCGCGTCGAGCTCCTGCGATCGATCGCACTACGGATGAAGGAATCGCCCGATCTGTTCGCAACGCGCACCGAAAGTCCCCGCGTCGGAATCTGGTTCGATCTTCTTCATCACCTTTCGGCGGAAACTTCGTTCATCAACTGAGAATCGGGCGGTCCGGCCAGCGTCTCGATGCGCAGAGCGCACCGCTCGCCGCTCGGAACGAGGGAACCCGCAAACTGCGGCTTTCCATTCACCAGACAATCGAAGGACGACTCCTCCGAATTACCCACCGTCAGAATCTGGCCGGGTGACATCGCCAGCAGATCGCGGATCCGGATCGTCGCACCCTGCAGCACCGCGTCGAGATTCAGAGTCGCGGCGCCCAGACTGCGCAGAATGCTTTCGCCGATCGGTTCGCCATCGCCTTCCCGGCTCACTGGCGCGGCGGATTTCAGATGCGCCATGCGGGCAAGGAACGTCGGCAGTACCAGCACAAAGTCGCCCGCCAGCATCGGCAGTTCGATCCCTGACCGCAGTACGAGCGCAGATTCCGCGCCTTCCTCCGGAATCATCGGACCGTCTTCTTCAAACGACGAGTGCATCAGGGTAAACGCGGCCGGATAAACCGGCTCCCACGCCGCTCGCAGCGCCTTCGCGAACACTTCGAAAAATTCCCGCAGGATGAAAAGCTCAATGCCGGTCACAACCCGCGGCTTTTCGCTTCCCTCGTCCGCCGGCGCGGAGGGCGGAGTGGCCAGCAGAATATCGAGCACCCGAAACAGGAGGGCGGGCGGAAACACCAGATACGCCGATGCGGCCAGCGGCGCCAGATGAAGCTCGATCACGCGGTCGCCGGTGGATCTTCCGCGCATGGACGCCGCTACCGGCATCTGCTTTGCGATCTGAAAATCCATCGCCACCGGCTCCTGCAGCAGTTCGGCCATTTCGCTCTGGGCTGCTCGCAGAAACGCGTGATGGACCTCTTCGATCGTCGCCACCGCATTGCTCGCCAGTTGACCGGCGGGCAGCGGCTCGTATCGCAGTTCATCCAGAATAAGTTCGTCTGACGGCATCGTGGGTTCCCTTTATCCGAGCATGCTGAACAGATTCGGCTGCTGCTGGATCTTCGCTTCCACCGAGAGCGCCGCCTCCTGCTGCGTCTGCGCCTGCGTCAATTGCAGAGCCGCTGTCGGCACGTCCGCATTTTGCACGTTCCCGAGGTCGGTCTGGTCCTGCACCATAAATTTCTGAGCAAGCTGGGTAGCATCCGCCACGCGGTTTTCCGCCGTCCCGTAAAAAGCAAGCTGGCCGTTCAGATAATCGCCGGCGGATTTCAATGCGTCGCTCGCTGTCGCGATACCGGCGGTGTCGTTGTTCTGCAGGGCCGTGATCAGCGATTGCACAGCCGCGAACACATTGCCGGTAACCGGCGCGCCCGACGAATCCTGCGCATCGAAAATTGTGGTCGCCGTCCGCGCCGTCGCAATCGCGGTGCCGTTCACATCCTGAATGGTACGGGTGTTGGTGGCGGTCGCGAGCTGCTTTACCCCGTTCGGTTGTGTGGAATCGAGTTGATAGAGCGGCTGCGTATCCTGATCGCCGCTGAAAATATATTGCCCGTTCACCTGCGTCTGGCTCAGACTGACCAGCGATTGCTGAATACCCTGCACCTGAATCGCGAGATTCGCCCGCTGATCCGCCGTGTAGTTGGAATTCGCACCCTGCGCCGCCAGCGTCACCGCCGAAGTGAGCGCGGTAATCGAGCTCTGCAGCGCGGTATCGGCCGCGCTCAGTTCGGATTGCGCGCCGCTGAGATTGTTCTGCGTCTGCTGGTTGAATGCGATCTTTGTCTGCAGCTCGTAGATCTGGCTGAGGGCGGTGGGATCGTCCGAAGCCTTTTGCAGCCGGTAGCCCGAGCTGAGCTGCGCCTGCGCCTGTGCGATCTGCGCCTGCGTTTGCTGCAGGTCCGACAGATATTGCTGATTGGCTCCGTTAATCGTCAGATCCATAAAACTTCCTCTGCTTTACTGCGCCGGGATGATCGCAAGAATGGAATCCGCCAGCGTGTTGACCACGGTCAACACCTGCGCCACCGCCTGGTATGCCCGCTGGAACTGGAGCACGGCCGCGGCCTGCTCATCCAGCGATACGCCGGAAATCTGATCCCGCTGCGATTGCGTCTGGCTCACTACCTGCTGCTGCAGAGTCTGATTGCTCGTCGCCGTCGCATTTTCCTGTCCGGCGGCGGCCGCAATGCCGCCGAAGAACGAAACAAAGCTCTGCCCGTTGATCTCTCCCGTCGTATTTGTTGCGAGCGATGCCAGTTGATTGGCGTTGCCGTTGGCATTGCCGGAAGAGTCCACCGGCGCCAATTGCGCGGGCGTAATCGCCGGATTCACTGCCAGCGTTCCGGCCGCGAACGTCGCGTCGGTGTTGCTGTAAGTGAAAAGCGGCAGGCCCGCCGGCGCCCCGGTCCCGGTCGATGTTGTCCCCGAGGTCAGGATGTTATTCACCGTATCGGCAAACGATTGCGCGAACTGATTGAGGGATCCTGTCTGCTGCGAGTCGCCGATGATCGAGCTGAGCACACGGTTCCGTACATCGAGCAGCCCGCCGAGTTGGCCGCCCGTAACCGAGGCCGTGATGTCGTTTCCCTGCGCATCCACAATCTGCGAAGTCGGCTGCGACTGCGGGTTAGCCGCCGGCGGATTATTGTCCACCACAGCCTGCGCCGAAATTTTGAATTGCTGATTTCCGATAACCAGCGGCGAGCCCCCGCCTACCAGCACCGTCACGGTGCCATCCGGCTGCGAAAGCGCCGTGAAGTTGGTCAGTTGCGAAAGCTGCTCGAGCGTATTTTCGAGATTCGCATCCGCTCCCGGATTCGGGGTGGGATTCTGCAGGCGCGTCTGATTGTATTGCTGGACCTGCCCCGCGAGCGTATTGATCTGATCCACCGTGGATCCGATCTGCTGATTGAGCCCCTGCGCCTGAGACTGCAGCGATTGCGAAAGCTGCGATACCGCGCTCGCAAATCCGCTCGCCGCGGAAATCACGTTCTGCTCAGCCGTGCTGTCGGCGGGCGAAGCGCTCCAGGCCGAAAATGCCGTATAAAGGTTGTTCAGCGCTGCCGTCACACCGCTCGATCCGGTTACGTCGAAGAGACTCTGCAGTGCGGAAGTGCCCTGCGCCTGCGCCGTGAAAGCGCCCAGAGTGGAGAGCTGCCGCTGCACTTCGGTATCGGCGTACGAATCCCGCGAGCTGATCAGCCCCTGTGCGGCGATTCCGCCGGCTGCGCCCGAAGCGAGATCGAACGGCTGTGCCGTGATGTTCAGGGTCTGGCTCGCATACCCCGGCGTGGAAGCGTTGCTGACGTTGTTCTGAATAACGCTCAGCGCCCGCTGCAGAACGTTCAGGGCGTTCGCGGAATTGTTGAGGGCTGCGCCAATACTCGACATCGCTCGTTACGCCTCCGTCCCGCGCGGCTCCGATTCGGGGATCGAATAACGCGCCGCGGCCGCGCTATAAAAATCGGATACGCCGCCCTCCGCGCCAGGCGCGCAACGCAGAAACGCCGCCGAGGCATCGGTCAGATGGCTCAGCCGCGCGGCGTCATTCTTAATCTGCAAAAGTTCCGTTGCAAGTTCGGCCCTGTTCTCCGGCGCAATCCGATGAACGGTCTGAAGCATCTCGCCCAGTTCCAGCGCGGTTTGTTCGAGCGAAAAAGCGCAGCTCTCCATCGCCGCGGGATCGGTCGCGTCCCACCGGGCCGCCGCTTCCTGTAACCGGCGTCCGGCCGCGATCACCTGCTCGCGCGCCTGGTGCTGCGGTGTCACGCCCTACCTGCTGGCGATCCCGCGGACAGACTGCCGCTGACCAGCGCGCGGCTCACCTGATGCGAATCCACCTGGTAGCGTCCACTCGCGTAGAGCGCGCTCAGTTCCTTCACTCGCGCGCTGTGCTGCGCGCTCGATGCGCTCACTCCATCGGAAAACGTCTGGGCGGCGCTCGAAATCTCGACCTGATCGCCCCCGGCCGTCGTCGTCCCAACCCGACCCTTACCGGATGCTCCGGCTGCATGGCCGGCGTCCCCGACGCGGTTAACCTCGGGTGCAACGCCGCTGCCTATTCCGTCATTCTGGATGCGAATACTCATAATGCTTCAGTACTACTTGCCAGCCTGATCGTAGCATTCGATACAACCACCGACAAGATTACCCAAGGTATTAGCCACCCCATTCACTTCGGATAACAAAGCGCGTAATCCCATAGTTTTGTAAAGGATGCATGACACAGCACCTCGCGGAAATGATAACCAAAATGAGCATAGAATGTTCTGGCAAATGTTGAAATACTACTACTTCGTACTACGGTTAACAACTCACGAAGAATATGTCGCGCAAAACACTTTTGATTCTCGGGGCCCCCAAAAATCAGGCCGATTTTTCTGCCGAAAAAGAGTGGCAGGACGTTCTCTCGGGATACACGGCGAGCCTCCACACCTCTCTTGAAGAGTGTCTGGCCGCTGCCGGCCAGGCCGATTGCATCCTGGTTCTCGATACGGCGCTGGGCGAACAGCCTGTCGATATTCTCGAAACCATCCAGTCCGTGAACCCTCATGTGCCAGTGATTTTCCGCCGCACGGAGATTACCGCGTTCACGGCGGTGCGGTTGATTCACGCCGGCGCCGCGAACTGCATGGATACGGGCGACGATCTCTCGAAGCTGCGCGAAGCGATCGATTCTTCCGTGACGGAGAAGAGCATTCAGGATAAGGTCCGCCTCGGAACCTCCCGCACCGCGGAACCCTGGCGCAACTTCCTGATCGGCGAAAGCCCCGCGATGGAGGCGATTGCGGAAACGATCCGCCTCGTCGGCCCGCGCCGCTCTACGGTGCTGATCACCGGCGAAACGGGCACCGGTAAGGAAATGGCGGCCCGTGCTCTTCACGCGGCCAGCCCACGCGCGCGTAACGCCATGGTGGCGATCAACTGCAGCGCCCTCCCCGAAAATCTTCTCGAAGCCGAGCTCTTCGGCCACACCAAAGGCGCCTTCACCGGAGCCGCCGGTCTTCGCATCGGCCGCTTCGAGCAGGCACACCAGGGCACCATATTCCTGGATGAAATCGGCGACATGCCGATGGAACTCCAGGCCAAACTGCTCCGCGTTCTTCAGGATCGCGAACTGCAGCGCCTCGGCAGTTCGGAAACCATCAAGATCGATGTCCGCGTGATCGCGGCCACCAACGTTGACCTTCAGGAAAAGGTCCGGCAGGGTACTTTCCGCGCTGATCTCTTCTACCGCCTCAACGTCGTTCCTCTGCAGATGCCGCCGCTGCGCACCCGTACCACCGATATTCCGATGCTGGTGAGCCACTTCGTGCGTAAAGTCTGCAACCTCGAAGACATTCCGCTGAAGCGTCTTTCGCCCGAAGCTCTTTCGCGCATCTGCGCCAGCCCCTGGCCCGGCAACGTCCGCCAGCTGGAAAATGCCGTCGAAATGGCTGTTGCCATCAGCGGTGACCGCGACGTTCTTTATCCGAAAGATTTCGGTCTTTCCGACGCCGGTCCCCGGGCGATGCCCTCGGGCGCCGTCCCGCAGTATTCGCTTCCTCTGACTGAACCCATTCATTTCGATACCGCGGTTTCTCAGTTTGAGCTGGCCATTCTCGATCAGGCTTTACGGCAGAGCGGCGGCAACAAAACCGTTGCAGCCAATCGCCTCGGCATCAAGCGCACTACTCTGATCATGAAGATGCGGAGCTTTGAAAACGCGGGTTACCTCCAGAAGGCCAGCTAATTCTTTTCTCCGCTTTTTTTCAGGCTGGAACCTCAGGCTGCTGGAATCTCCAGCAGCCTTTCCAGTTTCAGAAGCAGCTCAATCTCTTCCTGCGCTACCCCGAGTGACGCCGCGATGCTCCCCACCGGTTCACCCCGGCGCGCCATCCGGAGGGCTTTCGTGCGATTCGTCAGATCGAGTCCCTGCACCGAGAGCGAACTCGAAATCGCCGGCGCGGGTGCGGTTTCGGGCACGGCCTTCACCGCGTCCGCCGCCGATTCCAGCGCCTTGCGCAGTTCGTCAAGCGCCCCACTCGTCGTCTCGCGATCGGCCTCCAGCGTCTTCTTCATCGCGCGAACGTCCATCTTCAGCGAAATCCACAGCGTCAGCGATCCGAGCATCCCGACGCCCAGCACGCCGCATAGAATCGCTATCTGATTCACCGGATTCATCAGCCACTGCATATTCGCCAGCTGCTGCCAGTTCATGCCAGCTCTCCCGCTGAGATGAGCCGCTCGCGCCGGCTGGCGATTTCCGAAATCCGGACACCGTACGCGCCCTTCACCATCACCGCTTCCCCGCGCGCCACCACGTGGTCGTTCAGCATCACTTCCACCGGCTCATCCACGCCGCGGTCGAATTCGATAATCGAGCCCGAGCTCAGCCCGGCAATGTCCCGGAGAGCCATACGCGTGCTGCCGAAGCGCAGCATGATCGGCAGCTCGATATCCATCAGCATGTCGAGATTCGACGTATCCTGCTGCGGCGTTTCCGCCAACGCCACCATCAGGCTCACGCTCTCGCCGCCCGCGAACTCCACGCGATACATCTCGCGATACGTGGCATCGGCCGGCGGCTGCTCCACACCTTCACCACGTCCGAGGGAGCGCGTCAGGATATCGGCAAATCCTGACGCGCCCCCCTCGGCATTCTTTCGCAGCTTCTGCAACGTTTCCGCGTCGGCTGCGCTGATGCCCACAGTCACCGGTGTGGCATCAGTCGAGGTCCACCAAAGTATCTCCGCGCCGGCGTCTGGCGTTTCGTACGCACCCCGGCGGATAATCGGCTGGCTGCCGGCATCATCCGCCAGAACGCGTCCCAGACGTGTCACCCACGCGTCGATCGCGACATTATTCTTATAGTTCGTCATTGTCGTCTCTTATTACCGCTTCAAACCGCGGCGTGTGGACCAAACTCTTTCCAGATGGCTGCGCAGACGTAAAATCGCCTGCACGCGCAACTGCCCGATTCGCGAAAGGTGCATTCCCATTACTTCCGCTATCTCGCGCAGCGTTAACTCTTCGTAGTAATAAAGGCTGAGCACGGTGCGTTCGGCCTTCGGCATCCGGTCGATGGCGAGCGCCAGAATGCGCTCCAGCTCCGACCGTTCCACAATCTGCGAGGGCCACTGGTTCTCGTCGTCCGAAATCACATCCAGCAGATTCAGGCCGCCGCGTTCGTCATCCGCTACCAGCCGGTGGATCTCAACGGCCTTCGCATCCGTCAGCCACTGCTGGTATTCGGTGGTCGAAATCTTCAGCTCCGCCGCGATTTCCTCTTCCGCCGGCTCGCGCCCCAGCCGCTGCTTCGCCGTGTGGATCGCCTGCTCGATCTGCCGCGAGCGTTTGCGCGTTTCGCGCGGCGCCCAGTCGAGATCCCGCAGGCTGTCCATGATCGCCCCGTGAATCCGGTGTTCCGCATAGGTTTTGAGCTGCACGTTGAACGAAGGATCGAAGTTATCGATCGCGTTCAGCAGCCCTACAATCCCGGTCGACACCAGATCTTCGAGCGAGATATGATCCGGTAGCCGGTCGTGAATCCGGCCGGCGATGATCCGCACCTGGGCGAGATGCTCCATCACCAGTTGTTCACGGCGCAGAGCCGCCTGTTCGCCGGCGGCGAGCTGCGGACCATAGCTGAGCGTACCTGTAGCCATTCGTTCGTCTTACTTAAGCGGCGGACTGCAGGAGTAAGGGCAAGTCGCGTACCAAAGGCTCAGTCACGAAACTGGTCGAAGCCGGCACCAGGTTCTCCGGCACGCCCTGCCCGTTCGCGAAGAACGAAACCGGCGTATCGGTGCGCGCGGACTCTGAAAACAGGCCACCTGGCGCTTCCGTCTCATCCAGCTTCGTGAAAATCAGCGCCGCCGGATTGAAAATCGCGAAGCGGTCATTGGCCGCCGCAAGGTCCTTTTGCCGCGTGGGAGCCGTCAAAACCACATGGGTGTCAATATCCTGACGGCGACGCAGGAAGCCCGCGAGATCGGCCGCCGGGCCTTCGAGCGCCGCAGGGCTCAGCCCCGGCGTATCGATCAGCAGCAGCGTGTTCGCCGGCGTCGCATCGATCGCGTGAGACAGCGCCGCAATCGTTTCCGCGCTCTGGAACGGCACGCCGAGAATCGCCGCATAGATCCGAAGCTGCTCGGAAGCCGCGATGCGCTGCGTATCGGCCGAGAGAATCCGGACCGATTTCCCCTTCATCAGACCTTCTTTTACGGCAAGCTTCAC
>DASZVV010000096.1:0-1874 GCA_035546955.1 Bryobacteraceae bacterium | reverse complement strand
GATTACCGCAATGCCCCGCGCATCCGCCCCGCGTGCCTTCATCCCGTACAAGGTCGCGGAATTGTCCGTACCGTAGACACTCGGCGTCACGATCACGACCCGCCTGATATGCAGCGCTTCGTGCAGCCTTCGCATCTCCTCCGGCAGCGCGATCTCCGGCGTATAAGTCCGCCCCGAAAACCAGGGAAACTGCTTCGGATTTCCAAAGATATGCGTGTGACAATCGCACGCATCCGGCGGGACTTCGAAATCCACCGCCGTGCGGGGCTGCGCCGGTGCCCCGAATAACCCCTGCGCCGCGGCCACACCGCCCATCGCCAGCAGCCCACGCCGCGTCATCTCCGTTCCGCTTCTCCACATGATGCGATACATTCTATGCGAATGCTTCTGAAAGAACGGGCGTGCTCGATGGACGCTTCGATTCTCAGTTCGCCGTCGGCTTGGTCACATGGTCGATTGCATAAGTCTCCACGGACAACTTACGCGATTCCAGCTTGAGCCCCAGTTCCCCTTCGATCGCCGCGATGATGATGCCGTTGTTGTTGTCGTAATCCGGCGTCATCACCTTCTCCCCCGCCGGCAGATACGCGGTGAAATTGAGAACGAAGTCGTAGCGGCCCGTCAGCCCGGTATGATCGACCACCGGCATCCGCAGCGGCTGCGAAATGAAATCCGCAAACTGCCCCATCGTGATCGCCTTCGCGATCGTGCTGATGGCGGTCTTTTCTCTCGACATCTTCTCGTCCGCCGGCGCGTCCTTCATCTTGCTGCCGCCCTTCGCCACCGTCATTTCGTAAGCGCGCAGCTCCTTCTGTTCCAGATGAAACGCCAGCCCGAACCGCTCTTTCAGCAGCGCCTGCATCATCACCTTCAGCTGGTCAACCGGCGCCGGAGTGTCCGCCCGCGCCACAATGTCGTATCGGTCTTCGTGAATCCAGCCCGGCCCCGAAATCTGGCTCTCCTGAATCCCCCACGCCCACTCCATGCACGACGTCAGCAGCACGTCGCGCATGACGACATTCCCGGGCCTTGCCTGTATATCGCCGTCATGTTCGAACTTCACGTCCTGCGCGCTCGGAAGAATGGACGCTGCCGCGAACGTCTGCCCCCATGCGGCCGTCGCGCCGGCCAGCACAGCTATCGCAACCGCAACGTTTCTAATTTTCATCTGGACGCTCCGCATGATCGACCACCAGCACTTCCATCGGAGTCTTTCGCGCCTCCAGCTTCAGGCCGAGCTGTTCTTCAAGCCCATTCAGCACCATTCCCGCCACGTCCGGCTCCTGCCCCGGAGCCAGATTGGGCGGAAGATACTGCATCAGATCGAATTTGAAATCGTACTGGCCCTCGAGGCCAGTTGCATCCTGAACAGGGCGCCCCATCGGTCCGGACAAAAAATCCGCCAGCATCTTCATCGTGGCGAATTGCGCGGCCAGCGCTCCCTTTCCATTCATCGAAGGCCGTCCTTCCCCGCTCGAATGCTGAAACTTCGGACCGCCCTTCCCCACCACCAGCGCATATGACGTGATGTCGCGCGTTTCCCGGTGTGATTGCAGATGGAATCGCTCCGTCAGCAACGCCTGAAGCATCTGCTTCATCTGCAACTGGCTCGCAAAGGGCGCGCCGGCTTTCCCCACAATGTCGAAACGTTCGCCGTCAAGAGCGTTCGTCCCGGCGATTTGACTGTCCTGGAGATCGTAACCGAGCTTAAGCGCGATACGGAGCGTTACGTTTGACATCGTCAGCGTGTCGCTCGTGGCGCCAATCCGGTTGCCGCCCGTTCCCAACTGGCTGGGCCGCACCGTAGCCACATCGAACGACTGGCCGTACGCGAGGACACTGCCCAGAAATACGGCCGTCACGGCCGCGCGAAG
>DASZVV010000095.1:0-5809 GCA_035546955.1 Bryobacteraceae bacterium | reverse complement strand
ATCCGTCATGCGCAGAGGAATGCCGGTGACCGACTTGCCGCCAGGCAGCATGACCGTCGCGGTGACGGCATTCGGATCGGGAGGCGCGGGAGCACCGAATCCGCCGCGGCCACCGCGTCCGCCGCGTCCACCGCCGCCGCGCGGATTCACCCATTTGTCCTGAAGAGCGACCGCATCGTACTTGTCACCGATGCCTTTCAGATCGCCGGTCACCGAGTGGCACTTGTTGCAGCCGCCGGCGCCGTTGAAGTAAGCTTCGCCGGCTTTCGCGTCGCCGGCTTTCAGGATAGCTTCCGGCAGAACGTCTCCGCGGGTGGTGGCGGAGTAGATGATTCGCGAGTGGATGTAGGCCGCGATGTTGTAAATCGTTTGCTTATCGAGATCGTTCTTGAAGACCTTCATATGCGCGGCGCCATTCAGGTATTCGCCGATTCCAACGCCGTCATCATCGTGGAGAGAAACGTCGGATGCGATGAGGTCGGGCCCGCCGTTGCCGCCCTTCGCGCGATCGCCGTGGCAATAGCCGCATTTGGTGTTGTAGGCGGTGGTCCCAGCGGTGACGGCTTCGGCCGGGTACGCTTTGAAACGTCCACCGACGAGCATGGGTCCGGCGGGAGCGCCACCGGGGCCAGTGCCGCCGCGTCCGCCCCGCCCGCCGCGTCCCTGAGCGAAGCCGGGCGCCATGCAGGCGAAGGCCATGCAGGCCAGCGTTATGCAGCGAAAGCTGAGAGATTGCCTGAAATCGATCTTCATAGTTTCGTATCCCTGATTATCGTGCGGGCCCTGCTGCACCGCTCGCTCCCCGCCCGCCTCGCGCTCCGCGTCCCGCGGCCGGAGGGGCGGCCGTGAGGGCGTTCAATCCATTCTTAAAGTGGGGATCCATGGCGGCGATATCCGAGCGATAGCTTACGGTATCGGCTGTCGGGAAATTAGCCGGGACTTTCTGGGTTACTTTGCCGGTGGCAGCCCACTCGGCACCGCGCTGATAAGTCACGATAAAATCCACCGAGGCGAGTGCGTTGACGTCGTGCCCCTGTGTGGTGTGGAAGATCCGGCCTTTGCCGTAGGTGATGGCCATGAGCTGGGGCTCATCGGCGCCGGTGCCGGAGTTGGCAGGGTCGGAATACGCCGTGGCGAGGATCGTCATGTTCTTGCCGGGGCCTCGGAGGCTGTTGTAGAGCTCGTCGCCCTGGTGCATCCACATCTTCGGCAGACCCTTCATGATGGCGTGCTCAGGAGCGCGCACAACTACCTGATATGGAACGCGTAAGCCGTGCCGGCCGGCATTGCCGGGCGTGGTATCGCCCTCGGCTTTTCCATCTTTATATATCCAATGCGCGCCGGTCTCCTCGTTTCGGCCGCGCCACCCGCCGACGCCTTCCATTTCGTTGAAATCGCCCCAGGAGCCGAATGCGTTGTCCGCCGCGTGGACGAGGACCACGCCACCGCCGTTTTTGACGTACTGGTCAAAAGAATCTTTGAGTGCCTGAGGCCAGCGCTCATTGGGAGCGTCGTAATTCCAGACGATGACCTGATATTTGCTCCATTCCGGCCTGAAGGTGGAAAAATCGCCGTCTTTTGGGGGAGCCGTGACGACATCCACTGTGAAAAGATTGGTTTCCTCAAGCTCCTTTTTGAGGACGGGAGTGGTGAGCTGCCAGGCGTGGTAGGGGCCGCCACTCTCTCCGTCGAGGAGCATAACCTTGATGGGGCCAGCCGCCGGGGCTGTGAGCGGGAGAAACAGACACGCCCCCGCGATGGCCGCGAAAATCAGCGATTTCTTCATAGGGACCACCTGATTTTTCATGACCCGGACCAAAACGTGGAACCGGTACCACGGAAGGATATCAGAGCCGTTGCGATGATGCAAGCTATCGGGTTTCAGAAGAGTGAGCGACGGGGGAGAAGCCCTGTTGGGCCACAGATTCACAGAGATTCACAGATAAATCTGTTTGCAACGTTTTGCATGCAGCACCCGGTCACGGTCTCGCGGGGAGGACAGCGCCGGTGAGCGTTCAAATGACGATTTGTTGACGAGCACCCGGTGGTTCGCCCGTTGTTCATGTTGGCCACGCCGTGCGCATCAGCCAGGGGTGAGTTTCTGGTCCCGAAATCCGGCGAGGAGTACCCTGGCTTTGGCTAACTCCCCGGCATGCAGGGCCGGATAGTGAACAAGGGCAGAGGATCCAGAAAAGCGAGAGACTAACAGCGATCGCCGGGGCTACTATTGGACATGCGTCATTTCCGGATTCTGGCTGCGGTTCTTCTTGCGGCGGCGGGTGCTGCCGCTCAGCCGCTGTACAGGAGTGAGCTGATTTTTCCGCCGGAGAAGATTCACAATCATTCGTCGTCGATCGTCGAGCTGCCGAACGGGAATCTGCTGGTGGTCTGGTATCACGGATCGGGTGAACGTGAAGCGGACGATGTACTGATCGAGGCCTCGCGCTACGACCGCAAGAGCGGGCAGTGGACCAAACCGTTCGTTATCGCCGACACGCCTGGCTTCCCCGATTCGAATCCGGTCGTGTTTATCGATTCGAAGCAGCGCCTGTTTCTTTTCTGGCCCACCATCATCGCGCACCAGTGGGAGACCGCGCTGATGAAGTACCGGATCTCGACGGATTACGAACAGCAGGATGGCCCGCCGAAATGGGAGTTTCAGGACAACGTGATCATCATCCCGAAAAATATCGGCGAGAAGACGCGTGAAGTGTTCGGAAAACTGGCGGAAGGCACGGGTCCGGCGGCGGATCGTGCGAAAAAGCAAATTGAGCATGCAGACGACATGTATTTCTCGCGCATGGGTTGGTTCACGCGGACGCATCCTCTGGAATTGCCTTCCGGCCGGATTCTGCTGCCCCTCTATTCCGACGGCTATTCCTACGGGATCATGGCGATCAGCGACGATCACGGAATTACCTGGACCGGCAGTGAGCCGATTGTCGGTTTCGGTGGCGTGCAGCCTTCCGTAGTGCGGAAAAAGGACGGAACGCTGGTGGCATACGAGCGCGATAACGGCCCAGCACCGAAACGGGCGCAGATCAGCCATTCCGAAGATAACGGCGTCTCCTGGACGCTCGCGGCCGATACGGATATTCTCAATCCCGGCACGAGTCTTGAAGTAATCGCCCTGCGCAATGGGGACTGGATCATGGTTTACAACGATCTCGAGGCGAAGCGCTATTCGCTGGTGGCGGCGATTTCGGATGATGAAGGGAAGACCTGGAAGTGGCGGCGTCACCTGGATGGCGATCCGTCAAAAGTATCGACGAACGAGTATCACTATCCGTCCGTGATTCAGGCGAAGGACGGCACGATTCACATGACCTACAGCTATTACACGCCGGCCGGCCAGACGATCAGGCACGTGCAGTTGTCGGAAGACTGGGTGAAGGCTGGCGATGCAGCTGGCCCATCAGCGTCCACATCACCAGCGCGCAAATAAGCGGCACGAAGCCGAAGCCGATGAAGACCGGCGTGTAGGAGTAGTGGTCGACTACCCAGCCCGTGATCAGAGTGAAGACCATGCCGCCGAAACCCGAGCCCATACTGGCAAGGCCGTAGACGGAGGCGACGGCGCTTTGCGGAAAAACATCGCCGGGCATGGCGAGCATGTTGGCGAGGCAGCCGGTGTAGCCCGCCATTGCGAGCGAAACGAAGCCGATGGAAAACCACGGGCTGTTCACCAGCACCGCCGGAATCGCGGACGTCATCAGGATCGCGAAGAATGTGGCCGAGCCTTTGCGGGCGGCGGTCGTCGAGACGCCGCGCCGCAGCAGCCAGCCGGAAATCCAGCCGCCCGCGAAATTGCCGATGCCGGAGATGACGAACGGGATCCACGCGAATTTGCCGATGGCCGCCATGTCGAAATGCCGCGCGTTCTTCAGGTATTCAGGGAACCAGAAAATGTAGAAATACCAGACGGGGTCCATGAAAATTTTCGACAGGAGGAAGGACCAGACGAAGCGGACACGGAGTAGTTGCCAGACGCTGAGCGGCGCGGCTGAGGGCGCCGGGATTTCCTCCTCTGCCGGCGGTGTTTCCGGTGTGCGATAGATCGGCCACCAGAACATCAGCCAGATCAGGCCGGTGATACCGATGGCCAGGAATGCGGCGCGCCATCCCCAGGTGAGCAGAATCCAGGCGACGATGGGCGGGGCGAGGATGGCGCCTACGGACGATCCGCTGTTGAAGACGCCGCACGCCATGGCGCGCTCGCGGGTGGGAAACCACTCGGAGACGACCTTGACAGCCGCGGGCCAGTTGCCGGCTTCACCCACGCCGAGCAGAAATCGAAATGCGCCGAGACTCAGCGCGCCCTGCGCGAAGGCGTGAAGAATGGACGAGACGCTCCACCAACCGATGCAGAGCGCATAGCCGAGCCGCGTGCCGAGGCGATCGATCAACGGCCCGGAGACGCCGTTCATGATCGTGTACGCCAGCAGAAATGCGAAGACGACGCGCGAGTAATCCACATTGCTCATGTGAAATTGCTCGCGCAGCACCGGCGCGGCGACGGAGAGCGTCTGACGGTCTAGATAGTTGATGACGGTCGCCCAAAACGCGAGACCGATCATGAGCCAGCGTCGGGACGAGGTTCCGGTCACGGATTATTTCGCGTTGAGCGTCACTTTCTGCGCGCGCCAGTTGCCCAGTTCACCGATGTAGAGCGTGGTGTTGCCGCGGCAATCGATGGCGTTCGTGGTGCCGAATTCCTTCAGCGGCTTGCCGGCTTTGCCAAACTGGCCGAGCACGCGCGCATCGAGTTCGAGCCGGTAGATTTCGCCGCCGGAATCGATATCGTCGATCGGGTTCGAGTTTGAAGCGTACAGATACTGGTGCGCGCCGGGCGAAATACAGACCGCGGCAGGCGCGCCGATATTCGTAATGTTGCTCTTCCACGTGCCATCGCCATCGAACACCTGAATGCGCTTGTTGCCGGGATCTGCGGCGTAGACGTTGCCCTGGGCGTCGATCGCGATGCCGGCGACGGTTTCAAACTGACCGTTGGCGGAACCGCGCGAGCCCCAGGACTTGATGAACTTTCCGTTCTTATCGAACTTGGCGATGCGGGCGTTGCCGAAACCGTCGGCGACGTAGATGTTGCCGGCGGAATCCCAGGCGACGTCGGTGGGGCGGTTGAAGAGATCGCTCGGCTGGCCGGCGCCGGGTGCTCCACCGCCGCGTCCTCCGCGTCCACCACCCGCTGGAGCAAGCGGCGCCGCGGGGACACGCTCCGATTCGGCCTTGCGGCCGAGCAGCAGCGCCACGCGTCCCTGCGGGTTGAACTTGATCACCATGGTGGAGAACTGGTCGACGACCCAGATGTTGTCCTGCGGATCGACGCGCACCTGCTGGGCTTCGAGGAAGCCGTAGGAATTCTGGCCGATCTCGCGGAGGTAATTGCCGAGGCGGTCGAACTCGAAGAGGCGTGAGCCGCCATGGGCGAACGGGCGCGAAGTGCCGATCGTGATGGTCGGGTGGCCGGTGCGCGTATAGACGAAGATGTTGCCGTGCGAATCCGTGGCGACGCCCGCGACTTCGCCGATCGGGACGCTGGCGGGATACTTCAATGCGTCCACCGAGGTGAACGGAATTTCGGGAGCGGAGCTTTGCGCGGTGAGAAGCGCGGCGGTCAGAAGGGAAAGCGCGAGTGAAGTCCTGAGGATGTGTCTCATTCGGGTTCTCCTATTTACTGGCCGCGGCAGCAGCCGTACCCTGCGGTTTTAAGACCAGCTTCATGACGCGCCACGATTCGATTTCGGCCGCATAGATGACATCCGGGTTCCGGCAGTCGAGCATGTGAGTG
>DASZVV010000094.1:0-9356 GCA_035546955.1 Bryobacteraceae bacterium | reverse complement strand
CTTTTCTTCCGGCGCGTTGTCGATCGAGTCGAACGACCGGAACGAGACTTTCGGATTGTGCTTCGCCAGCACCTTCGTGATCGCCGCCGTCAACGTCGTCTTGCCGTGATCGATGTGTCCGATCGTTCCAATATTTACGTGAGGTTTGCTGCGGTCAAATTTTTCTTTCGCCATGTGAGGATGCCATCCTTCAAAAAATCTGGAGCCGTTGACCAGGATTGAACTGGTGACCTCGTCCTTACCAAGGACGCGCTCTACCGACTGAGCTACAACGGCTTGTTTAAAAACTCTGGTGGACAGGGGAGGATTCGAACCTCCGTAGCTCGCAAGGAGCGACAGATTTACAGTCTGTTGCCATTAGCCGCTCGGCCACCTGTCCGTGAAGCAAAAATTGCCGAGGAATCTTCAGCTTATCATGTCGCGATGAATGTAGAACAAGTCTCCGGTGGCCTGATGGCGAGTTTCATCCCAATGGTCAGAAAACAAAGCACATCAGCTGCCAAACGGCGTTCGAACAATGGCGGCGGATCAACCGGTCCTGCGTGATCAATAACGAATTCTGATTTCCGGCCGCATTTCCCCACTATCAGGCGATTGAGAGGGTCCGCCGCCCACTTCAGGCTGAGCGATCCATAAATGATGCCTGCAACGGAAACGAGCGTACGGCAATTAAAAAAGTTTCGCCAAACGCGGGCTGATGGTTCACTGCAGCGATACCCGCGGGGTGGTACATGGCGGGGGATCGGCGCCCGCGCGAATACAGCAGGCTGGCAGACTTCCTTCGGGCTCAGCAGGTCAGGGGCGCACGATTCTTCTGGGCACCGCACCGCCCGCGAGAGTCTGGCGCTGACGGAGACGGTCTCGATTCTGAGATTGATCCGGGCTTGCTCCTCCAAATTAAAACCGTAACGCTTCGTCCTATTAAAATGAAGCCGGATGTTCCAATTTCCTCGTCACATCCGCCGGTTTACACGTCAAGTCTCTTTGATGCAGAAGATGATGCTGAAGATCGCGCTGCTCCTGATCCCTTTCGCCGCCACCGCAGCCGTTCCCTCCATTCAATATGTATCCGATTCCGCCAGCTACGGGCCGCGCATCGCCCCCGGCTCCCTGGCCACGATATTCGGTTCCGATCTTTCGGGCGACACCGATACCGCAACGGATTTCCCGATCTCCACGATCCTCGCGGGAACAACGGTTTCTGTCGCCGGCACGCTCGCGCCTCTCCTTTATGTAAGCCCGACCCAAATCAACTTTCAGGTGCCTTCCGGAACCGCGGTGGGCAGCGTGAAGATTGTGGTCAACGGCCCCGGCGGAGCCAGTGCCGCTTTCAGCTTCACCGTCACCGCCCAGGCGCCTTCCCTTTTTCAATACGGTTCGAATCACGCCCTCGCGCAGAATTCAGACGGAGTTCTGAACAGCGCCCAATCGCCCGCGAGCGCGGGCTCGTGGATCACTGTCTATCTCACCGGGCAGGGCTCGGTGGATAACCCCGTGCCGGATGGCGCCGCCACGCCTTTGTCTCCCATTGCTACCGCGACAGCGAAAGCTACCGCCACGATCGGGCCTGCCACCGCTACCGTGCAGTTCCTCGGTCTGACACCCGATTTTGCTGGCCTCGCGCAGGCCAATATTCAGGTGCCGAATAGTCTGCCGACCGGCGATTATCCCCTGGTCATCACCGCCGGCAACTACATCGGTGCATCAGCCATCGTCTCCGTCAGCGGGAGTGGAACTGCCTACAAAACTCCTCTTACCCTGACCAGTTCCACGCCCTTCCTCAACCCCCATCCGTACAACGTTGTGCTCCTCGGCAATCTGGCTTATGTTTGCGGTTCCGACCGCATCGTGATCGTCGATGTGACGCGCTTTGACGATCCTGTGGTCACTGGCTCGTTCGGGGATAACGTTCTGAACGGCGCCGGCAACCGCTGCGCTCTCAGTACCCTCGGCACAACGCCATTGCTGGTGGATATTGTGGGCAGCGATACCGGCCTCGCGCAGTCACTCGCCGTGTTCAACCTCAGCAATCCGGTTTCACCCGGACTTCTCACGCTCGCGACCACTCCCTACGGCCACATGGAAGACATCAGTTTCACGAGCATTTACGCCGTCGTCACCACGAGCTACATTACGTACTCCAACACGAACGCCCAGATCGTCTCGCAGCAAGGCGATTTTCTCGTGTTCAGCTTTCTCAATCCCGCGAATCCCATTTTTGTGACTTCACTGCCGCCCGGTTCGGGCGCGGGGATGGGAAGTCAATTCCTCAAGCCCTGGGCGGAGATCATCGATAATGCATACGCCTACGTCGCCACCACTACAGCGACGGGAACCAGCACGCAGGGGGCGGCGGCCCTGAGCATCGCGGATCTCACCATTCCCAGCGCGCCCACTCCGCTGATTCAGATCAGCGTACCGCAGGCCGCGATTCTGCTGAGCTTCGATGTTTCCGGCACCACGCTGCTCGCCGCGGGAAATACAGCCGGTCAGCGCAATCCCGGAGTTCCCGACTTCGATTTCGTGGGTTACCTGACGCTGACCTCGATGGATGTCACGAATCCGATTGCCCCATCGGTCATTTCGACGCTGACCACGCAGTTGCAGGTGAACGGGACCTTCTACACGAGCGCGTTCAACAACGGCATTTTCGCGATAGTAAACAAACCGCCGGCCAGCGACAATTTCGGCCCCTCATCGATGATGATCGTCAATGCCCGCAACCCGGCAAGTATGACGCTCGTTCCATTCCAGACGCAGTTCGGTTTCAGCGGGATGGTGACAACGACCAACGGATATCTGTTCGCCCCAACGACGACCGGGCTGAATATTTATCAGTTGCAGCTGTAGGGCTCTTAATTGCCGGATGGGATCTTATCCGCGTGATCCACCACCAGGACATCGACCGGAACAGCCTTTGCCTTCACCAGACGCAATCCGGCTGTCTTCTCCAGCGCGATGAACAGATTCGGTGCGTCAATCGGAGCATCGGAATCGACACTGGATGGCGCCGCTCCTCGAAGGACAGCAGTCCCCGCAAACGCAAACTTGAAATCGTATACCCCGGTCAATCCGGTCTTGTCGCTGACTTGCGGAGTCTCGACGCCAGCCGGAAGCGCTGTGGAAAAGTTGATCAGGGTGCCCAGGTGCCTGGCGAAATCCTTCATTGTGAGCCGGCTCGAAATGCGAAAGACGCCCAGTTCGTTCGCTGTGCCTGGAGAAACCATGGCGTAGCCCGAGGGCCCTCTCAGGGTACGAAAACCCTGCGCATCGCGGAACCCTTTAACGGGGGGAGCGTTCGGATCGGCCGCCCATTCTTTGATCTTTAAGCCTGACGGACTGACTGTCAGGTCATAGCCCGGAAAATCCCTGCCTTCGTGATGGATGGCGAGGTGGAGGTGTTCCTCGAGGAGACTCTGCAGCATTTGCTGAAAGGCTTCGCGGGTCGTCGCCGGAGGCATAGTCGCATCGATGGAGAACCTGACGTCGGAATCACCGATCCAGGCAGGTCCATAAATCCGATCGAGGCCAACGCCATAAGCGTCCGATATCAGTTGTTTCAGAATGCGTCCGGTAATGACGACCCGTCCGGGATCGGAAGAGCCGGGGCCGCCCTTCATTACCCCGGTAACACCGAACACCACAGGGCCGGTATCCGCCTTCAGCGTGGCCACGTCAAAGCGAGGCCGTTCGTTCGTTGTTCCCTGAGCTGAAGCGGGAGATGGGATCGCCACGGCAACAAACAGGCTGAATGCCGATGCGAATATTCTGACGCGCATATTCATTCTTCTCATCGCGAATGAGCGCAAGGTGCGCATAGTCGCTCGTCAATCGTCATTTAGTCCGATTCAGATACGCATCCGTCCCGTTCTCACGCAGGATCAGTTCCCTGATTTGGCCATTGTCATCGGTTTCAAAGATGATATGGGTATCAGTGTCCCTGAAGACATAATCGCGGGGGCTCTCCGGCACCAGCGGAAATTTTTGGTTTCTTATTTGCGCAACCAGACGGCCGTCTTCCCGCGCAATGTTCATGCTGAAATCACCCATCTGATACGTTCCGGCGTAGCTGCTGTACAAGGTCGGATCCATAGCGACCTCTTTGTGTTCGGGCTCAGGAAGTCCCAGAATAATCCGGAGGAGGCGGGTTGCCAGATCCCCTGCTCCAACGGCATCGGAATTGATCAGCACCACCACACCGGCCCGTGCATCCGGTGCAATCAGAATCATCGTACTGGTTCCTTGCTGCGAGCCACCGTGCCCTGCATCCTTCACGCCGTCTATGACTCCAAATTGCCACCCAAGGCCGTACGCCATCCTTCCCAGCCCATCCGAGGGCATCGCCTGCGTCCACATCACTTCTCGCGTGGCGCTCCGGATCAGCCGATCATGAAGGATCGCCACTTCAAATAGCGCCATGTCTGGCGCGGAAGAAAGCCACCCTCCGCCCGGTACCTTATAGCTGGAATCCAGAAACTCTGCATTCACAACGGCGCCGGAATTGTCTTTCGAATAAAAGCGCGTGCGGAGCGGAATAACCGAAAGGCGATCGTCGGGACGAGTGTGCAGCATGCCCGCGGGAACCAGTACACTCTCGCGCACATAATCCGCATACTTCTTGCCCGAAGCGCCTTCAATGGCGCATCCTGCAAGGGTATAACCCTGCGTGGAATAGTTGAAGTGTGTTCCAGGCTGTGCCAACAGGGGATCATTCGCGAAAAACTTCAAGCCGCCTTCGATTCCATTTTCGAAGTGACGTGTGTTGCCGACCTCGGGATCGGTCTGCGATTCGGAATAAGGAAGCTCCGGCACGTTATAGTAGCGGATCCCGCCAAGATGTGCCAGAAGTTGCCGAGTGGTGACTGGCCATGGCTTCTGTGGGAACGCTGCGCAGTACTTCTGAACGGGAGCATCCAGATCCAGATTGCCGCGCTCCCAAAGCGCCATCGCTGCCGTGGCCGTGATTGCTTTCGAAATCGACGCGAGGCGGTACAGGGTTTGTGAGGTTGCAGGAACAGAGTTCTCCAGATCAGCCATGCCAAATCCTGCTGACCACACGAACTCGCCATCCTCTACAACCGCTGCAGAAATGCCCGGCGCTTTGCTGGTCGTCATGAAGTTAGAAACGGCACTTTCAATTCTGGCTTGCTTATCGGCTGAAAGTTTGCCACTCTGAGCTACTGCGCAACTCGCGGCCAGCATGTAAGCGAGAAGGCCCACAAGCGTTGTCCGGACTCCGAATCCTGTTATCACGACTGATCCGCCACCACCGTCCGATTTTATCCCGAAAATCAGGCGTTCTTATCCTGCCCCGGCACCCATAGTTTCCGGCCAGCCGAACACCGTTCCGGCATTCCACCAGCACGCTACACTCGCTCCATGAAATATTTCTTCTTAAAACTGATCTCGCCGCGCCCCGATTTCATGTTCACAATGACCGACGCCGAACGTGCCGTGATGATGCAGCACTCCGAATACTGGCGCGGGTTTGCGGAGAAAGGCTGGGCTGTCGCCTATGGTCCGGTTGCTGCGCCTTCCGGCGGATTTGGCGCCGGCTTCTGGCAGTTGCCCGAAGGCGTCGATCCCAAACCTCTGACCGATAACGATCCCGCCATGAAAGCCAACATCGGCTTTCAGTACGAAATCCATCCCATGCCCGCACTGATGATTGGCAAAGCGGGTTGACATCGCCCGGCGACTCTGGCAGTCTATGCATAGATGTCTATGCATAGCTAGATATGCCACGGTCAAAAAACGATAAGCTCCAGGGGACCCTCTCCCTGCTCGTTCTCCGCACTCTCGAATCCCGCGGACCTCTTCACGGCTACGCCCTCTGCGAGCACATTCACTCCGTCTCGGACGATCTCCTTCAGGTGGAAGAAGGCTCGCTCTATCCCGCGCTCCATCGCATGGACCAGGACGGCTGGATCTCCTCGAAATGGGAGATCACGGACCGGGGCCGCAAGGCTCGCGTTTACTCCATCACCGCGCGCGGCAAAAAGCAGCTCGTCGAAGAACAGGAAAACTGGGAACGCCTCACGCGCGGCGTCTCGCGCGTCCTGCGGTACACATAGCCATGTCCTGGTGTTCCCGCTGGCGCAACGTCTTCCGCTCGGAGCAACTCAGCAATGAGATCGATGACGAACTGCAGCACCACCTCGCGCAGGCCGTCGATGACCTCGTCGCCTCCGGCGTTCCTCAGGCCGAAGCCGTGCGCGCCGCTCGCCGCAGGCTGGGTAACTATTCGCTGCAGAAAGAAAGGACCCGCGATATGGACGTTGCCGCGTGGCTCGATTCCGTCCGCGCCGATCTTGTTTACGGTTTGCGGCAATGGAAAGCCAGCCCCGGTTTCGCCGCCGTCGCGATTCTTTCACTCGCTCTCGGCATCGGCGCGAACACCGCGATATTCCAGCTCGTCAACGCCATTCGCCTCCAGACGCTTCCGGTGAAAAATCCCCGCGAACTGGCCGCGCTTGATTTTGAAAAGCCCGATACGCGGCCAGGCAACTGGTCGACCCGTGTGGCTGTCGCCAGCGGAGCGGAATGGAAGCAGTTACAGGAGCAGCAGCAGGCATTTTCCGGCATTTTCGCGTGGGCTCCCGGCCGCTTCAATTTATCGACCGGCGGCGAACCGAATTTCGTCAACAGCATTTACGTCAGCGGCGACTTCTTCAAAGTACTCGGCGTCAACACCGTCATTGGCCGTCCTCTGAACCGGCAGGATGACAGCGAATCCTGCAGCCCCGCTGCCGTCATCAGCGATGCGTGGTGGCAGCGCAGCTTCGCCGGCTCGCCGGATGTCCTCACGCGTTCCATCTCACTCAACGGACTCTCCATTCCCATCGTGGGCGTTACTCCCGCGTCCTTTTTCGGAATTGAGGTCGGCCAGCGTTTCGATGTCGCGGTTCCGCTCTGCATGGATGCGCTTCTTTCGTCCGATCATGCGGGCCGGCTGAAATCGCCAACGGCATTCTGGCTCTCTGTGATCGGCCGCCTGAAGCCGGACTGGACACTCCAGCGCGCAATCGCGCATCTGCACGCAATCTCACCAGCCTTCATGCAGGCAACGCTGCCCTCTTCCTATACGCCTGACGTAGCGAAGGGCTATCTGGCGAACCGCATGACCGCTACCGATGCCTCCACCGGTCTTTCCAGACTGCGAGGCGATTACGGGGGGCCACTCTGGCTGCTGATGGCCGCCACCGGTCTCATTGTGCTGATTGCCTGCGCGAATCTGGCCAACCTGTTGCTGGCGCGCGCCACCGTGCGCGAAACCGAAATCGCCGTCCGGCTGTCGCTCGGCGCCTCGCGCGCCCGGCTGATTCGCCAGTTGCTCGTCGAAAGCCTGCTGCTCGCGGTGGCCGGCACTCTCGCGGGATCGGTACTTGCCCGCCTGATGAGCCGTGGACTCGTAACGTTTATCAGCCCAGCCGGCGATCCGTTCTACATCGACGTCAATTCTGGCCTCCATGTACTTCTTTACTCCGCAGCCCTGGCAGTTCTCACCTGCATTCTCTTCGGACTCGCCCCGGCGCTGCGCGCCAGCTACCTGTCCCCCGCGGAAGCGATGCGGGGCGGCGGAAGGAGTATCACGAGCGGCCGCGAGCGTTTCACCATGCGCCGCGCGCTCGTCGTGACACAAGTGGCGCTCTCCCTGGTGTTACTTTTCGGCGCGCTCCTTTTTGTCAGAACATTGCATAACCTGCTGGCCGCCGATCCTGGTTTCGAAACCGACGGCCTGATGGTGGCGAGCCTGGACCTTGCGAAAACGCAGTATCCGCAGGCGCGCCGGACGGCGGTCTATGACGATTTGCGGGAGAGACTGGCGGCACTTCCCGGCGCTGTTCTGGTGGCCCGCGCGTCCTACACGCCGATCAGCGGTTCCGGCTGGAACAACATGGTCGCTGCCGATGATGCGGTCGCCGATAACAGCGGCAATCTGGTGAACCTCAACAGCGTCTCGCCGGGCTTTTTCCGCACTATGAACACCAGAATCATCGCGGGCCACGATTTCGGCGAGCATGACCGCGCCGGCTCCCCCAAAGTCGCCATCGTCAATGAAGCGTTCGCCCGCAAACTGTTCGGCGCAAAGAGCCCCATCGGGCACACTTTTCATGTCGCCGCCGATGCCGGACAGGCTGAACCGTCATTTCAAATCGTCGGTCTCGTGGAGAACGCGAAATATCGTGACATGCGCGAAGATTTCGTGCCGGAGGCATATTTCGCCATCGATCAGGACGAGAACCCGGATTCCCAGATGGGTTACCTGATTCGTATATCCGGCGCTCCCGGCCGCTTTACCGCAGGCGCAAAATCGGCGATAGCCTCAGTCAATCCGCTGATTGGAATTGAATTTCGCCCATTCTCCCAACAGGTTCACGACTCGCTGCTGCGCGAAACCCTTATGGCCATGCTCTCCAGCGGTTTTGGCTTCCTGGCTGTCGCGTTGGCCGCGCTCGGTCTCTACGGCGTCATTGCCTGCATGATTGCGCGGCGGGCGAATGAAATCGGCGTTCGTATCGCGCTCGGTGCCGATCGCGCAAGGGTGGTTCGGCTGATCCTGCGCGAAGCCTTATTACTTCTGGCCGCGGGGCTGGCCGTGGGGCTCGGATTTGCCTGGTGGGCGGGTAAATCGGCGTCCGCGCTGCTGTTCGGCCTCCAGCCGAATGACGCCGTATCTTTGCTCGGAGCCGTGCTCGTCCTCGCGGCGATCGGACTGCTCGCAAGTTATCTGCCGGCGCGCCGCGCAGGCTCTCTCGACCCCGTCGAGGCGCTTCGCAACGCGTGAGAAGAACATTTTAGCCGGCCATTATGAAGAAATCCTGAAAACTCCGCCGGCGCCGTTTCCGCCCTGCGATTGTGTTAACGCAGGATTGTAAATTGCAATACGGGAGCCGGATGACTTTTCCGCTACGCTTCGTCTCTCTCCTGGCTCCTCTCCTGTTCACCGTCGGCGGGGCTTACGCTCAACCCCCGTTGACCGGGACCGTCGATCAGATGGACCGCCGGGATCTTGTCTACTATCCCGGCGATACCGAACATATCGTTCCACTCGCCCACAAGCTTGCCGCCAATATCTGGCTGGATCAGCGCACTATCTGGACTACGCCCTTCCACATGCACAAGGCGGACGCCGGCAAGTGGATCGGGTTCACCGCCCTCATCACCGGCGCGGTTCTTACAGACCGCCGCACCGCGCACGTTTTTGAAAACAGCCCGGGTCAGGTGAGATGGGGCGCGCACATCTCGAACATTGGCGCTGCTTATTCCGTGCTGCCGGTTTTTGCCGGCTTCTACGCGGCGGGCGTGATCGCAGATAACGAAAAGGCGCGGGAAACCGGTATTCTCAGCGGCGA
>DASZVV010000093.1:0-4060 GCA_035546955.1 Bryobacteraceae bacterium | reverse complement strand
CTTTTCTTCCGGCGCGTTGTCGATCGAGTCGAACGACCGGAACGAGACTTTCGGATTGTGCTTCGCCAGCACCTTCGTGATCGCCGCCGTCAACGTCGTCTTGCCGTGATCGATGTGTCCGATCGTTCCAATATTTACGTGCGGTTTGCTGCGGTCAAATTTTTCTTTCGCCATGATCGTCCTCTCGGAGCCTGATTGAAATTCCTAACCTTTGCCCTGCGCTTTGCCGATGATTTCCTCGGCGACGTTCTTTGGCACTTCCTCGTAACGCGAGAAGTGCATGGTGAAACTGCCGCGTCCCTGCGTGCGGGAACGCATTTCCGTTGCGTAGCCGAACATCTCGCTCAGCGGAACGCTGGCTTTGATGATCTGCGTAGTGCCCTGAATTTCCGTGCCTTCGAGCTGGCCGCGGCGGGAAATCAGGTCGCCGTTGATGGAACCCATGTATTCGTCCGGCACCACCACTTCGACCGACATGATCGGTTCGAGCAGCACCGGCTTCGCTTTCTTCGCCGCTTCCTTGACGCAGATCGAAGAGCAGATCTTGAACGCCATTTCCGAGGAGTCGACATCGTGATACGCGCCGTCGAAAACGGTCACTTTCACGTCCACCATCGGGAAGTTGGCGAGGATGCCGCCTTCGAGCGCTTCGATCACGCCCTTGTTGATGGCGGGGATGAATTCCTTCGGGATGTTACCGCCCTTGATTTCGTTGGCGAACTCGAAGCCCTTGTCCTTGTTCGGCTCCACGCGAAGCTGCGTGCGCGCATACTGGCCCGAACCGCCGGTCTGCTTCTTATGCGTGTAATCGTATTCCGCGGTGGTGCGGATAGTTTCGCGATACGCCACCTGCGGCTTGCCGACATTGGCTTCCACGCCGAATTCGCGCTTCATGCGGTCGACAATGATTTCGAGGTGCAGCTCGCCCATGCCGGAGAGAATTGTCTGCCCGGTTTCGGGATCGGTCGCGACGCGGAAGGTAGGATCTTCCTGGGCCAGCTTGTTGATCGCCATGCCCATCTTTTCCTGATCGCCCTTGGTCTTCGGCTCAACGGCGAGCTGAATCACAGGGACGGGGAAGTCGATCTTTTCGAGAATGATCGGGTTGTTTTCGTCGCAGATCGTGTCGCCGGTGGAGATGGTCTTGAGACCGACGGCCGCGCAGATATCGCCGGCCATGATCTCCTGAATATCTTCGCGCTTGTTAGCATGCATGCGCATCAGCCGCCCGACGCGCTCCTTGCGGCCCTTCGCAACGTTATAGATGGATTCGCCAGCCGCCATCTTGCCCGAGTAAACACGGAAGAACGCGAGCTGCCCCGAGTACGGATCCGTCATGATCTTGAAGACCAGCGCGGAGAAAGGCTCGGTATCGGAAGCATGGCGAACCAGCTTCTTTTCCGTGTCGTCGATATCGGTGCCGGTAACAGAGGGGATGTCGAGAGGGGAGGGAAGGTAATCAACGACGGCGTCCAGCATCGTCTGGACACCTTTGTTCTTGAACGCCGAACCGCAGATCACGGGGAAGATGTGCATCGCGATCGTGGCCTTGCGGATGCCGGCCTGAATCTCTTCGACGGTCAGCTCTTCGCCATTGAGGAACTTTTCAAGCAGATGATCGTCGTGCTCGGAAACCGCTTCGATCATCTGTTCGCGGTATTCCTTCGCTTTGTCGGCCAGATCGGCGGGGATGTCCACCACGTCGAACTTCGCGCCCAGCGTTTCATCGCGCCAGAGCACGGCCTTCATTTTGACGAGGTCAACCACACCCTTGAACTGGTCTTCCGCACCCACCGGAATCTGAATCGGCACGGGACGGGCTTTGAGGCGATCAACGATGGTCGTGACGGCGCGGTAGAAATCGGCACCGGTGCGGTCCATCTTATTGATGAAGCAAAGACGGGGAACGCGATACTTATCGGCCTGCCGCCAGACGGTTTCCGACTGGGGCTGGACGCCGGCCACGGCATCGAACACCGCAACCGCGCCATCGAGCACACGCAGCGAACGCTCGACTTCCGCCGTGAAGTCGACGTGACCCGGCGTGTCGATGATGTTGATCTGCATGTCGCGCCAGGAAGCGGTGGTGGCGGCGGAGGTAATGGTGATACCGCGCTCCTGTTCCTGCTCCATCCAGTCCATGGTGGCGGTGCCTTCGTGGACTTCGCCGATCTTGTGGGAGCGGCCGGTGTAATACAGGATGCGCTCGGTCGTGGTGGTCTTACCGGCATCGATATGCGCAGCGATGCCGATATTTCTCATCTTCTCGAGTGGTACAGTGCGTGGCATTCAGTTAAAAAATGTCTTCCGGAAATCTCGTTCTTTAATTACCAGCGGTAGTGGGCGAACGCCTTGTTCGCTTCCGCCATGCGATGGACGTCGTCGCGCTTCTTGATCGCGCCGCCGCGCAGATTGGCCGCATCGTTCAGCTCGTTGGCCAGCTTCTCCGCCATACCTTTTTCGGCGCGCCCGCGGGCATTCGAAAGAATCCAGCGGATAGCGAGGCTGGTGCGGCGATTCGCCGGGACTTCGATCGGCACCTGATAGTTGGCGCCGCCGACGCGGCGGGTTTTGACTTCGAGCATCGGCTTCGCGTTCTCGACGGCCTTTTTGAAGAGCTTGATCGCCTCTTCGCCGCCGCCGCGCTCTTCGAGCTTCTTCATCGATGTATAGAAGATTTTCTGCGCGGTGGACTTCTTGCCGTCCCACATCATCGAGCAGACAAACTTTTCGACGAGCGTCGATCCGTAGATGGCGTCCGCCGCCACTTCCCGATTCTCTGCGCCTCTGCGTCTTGGCATATCTCTCTCGTTCCCTTAATTACTTCGCCGCGGCTTTGGGCCGCTTGGCGCCATACTTCGAACGGCTCTGCTTGCGGTTGGCGACGCCGGCTGTATCGAGCGCGCCGCGCACCACGTGATAACGAACGCCCGGGAGGTCCTTTACGCGGCCGCCGCGGATCAGCACGATCGAGTGCTCCTGCAGGTTGTGGCCGACGCCGGGGATATAAGTCGTGACTTCGACGCCGTTGGTGAGGCGTACGCGGGCGACTTTCCGCAGCGCGGAATTCGGCTTCTTGGGGGTCGACGTATAAACGCGGGTGCAAACACCGCGCTTCTGCGGGCAGCTCTGCAGAGCAGGGCTCGCGGTCTTCCAGGCGGGCGCTTTCCGCCCTTTGCGCACAAGTTGATTAAATGTCGGCACGTACTATCCTTCTTTTCGCGATGAAGAAACGCAGCCACACACAAAGGCGCCCGGCCTGCTGTTCTTCAGATCACTGCGTCTTTCCGATTGGCGGCTTTCGTGAACTGCTTGCCGCTCAGGCTATTGGACAGGTCCTTGTCCCGGCGAAGCACGTTCGCCTACGATAGCGGGACCTAGCCCTGGCCGGATCTCCGACGCCGGAGATGGTAGCCAGAAGCTTAAAAAGCTACAGCCAAACTTTTTTAATATAACACAAGGGGTTGCGGAAGTGTCAATCCGCCCTGCGTTACCCTCCGCCCAGCCGTTATTATAAGGGGAGAATGTCGTCGCAGGCTGTTCCATATCTCACACCGGAGCAATATCTGGAGATCGAACGGGCGGCTGAATCCCGGAGCGAGTACCTCGCGGGGGCAATGTACGCGATGTCGGGCGGCTCCCGGAACCACATGCATATTGTTACGGCGATTTCGGGTGAGCTTTACACGGCGCTCCGTGGCCGTGATTGTGCTGTCGCGAGTACGGATCTTCGATTGTCAGTCGGCAAGTATAACCTGATTACATATCCTGATGTCTTCGTGACGTGTGGACCGGACCAGTTTCTCGACAACCGTAGAGATACGCTGACGGACGCGAGCCTAATCGTGGAAGTCTTGTCGCCTTCGACGAAAAACTACGACCGTGGCGAGAAATTTCTGTTTTACCGATCTGTGCCGTCTCTCCGCGAGTATTTGCTGTTCTCACAGGATGAGGTTCGGGTGGAACAGTATACCCGCCAGCCGGATGGTACGTGGCTGATGCGGGAATTTACGTCTATGAATGACGAAGTTGAACTGAGTTCCATCGGCTGCCGCCTCCG
>DASZVV010000092.1:0-2249 GCA_035546955.1 Bryobacteraceae bacterium | reverse complement strand
GGCAACCCCGTCGTGCCCGTGCTGACCGCACTCCCGGCCCTCCCGCGCGGCAGCTATGACGTGGAAGTATCCGTGATGCGCGAAACCGGTGCCCCGGTAGTTCGCACCACCCCGCTGACAATCCGATGAGCTACCCCAGTTGCATCTTCTCCAGCAGCGCCTGATATCTCCCGTCCTCGCGGATCGGATCGAAAATCGGATTCGATTTCAAACCCAGAATATTCGGGTCGCGATCCTGCACCGCCCGGTCCAGATGCGCAAACGCCGCATCGTACTCGCCGAGCGCCGTATGCACATAAGCAATACTGACCGGCGAAATATACTCCTGCGACGATCGCTGTGAAATAGCCGCCAGCATCACCCGCGCCCGGTCCTTCTGCCCGGAGGCAGCCAGCGCCATTGCCTCAATCGAATCGATGAACTTGCTGCTGGTGTCAGCGGCGCGCGCCCGTGTGTAGCAGGCCTCCGCCTCTTCGAACTCGCCGCGCTGAATATAGACGAACGCCATCATGGCGTGCGCCAGATAATACTGCGGATTCATCTCCACCACCTTGCGGAACTGCGCAATCGAGTGGTCATAACTCCGCTCCACGTAATAGAGGAACCCGAGATGCACACGGAACAAAATCGAAAGTGGGTCGAGAGCCAGCGCGTTCTGCACTTCCACGATCGCCTCCGCAATCCGTCCCACCGGCCGCAGATAGAAGAACGCATACACATCGCGCGTCCCCGGCGACGCGTTGTTGAGCTCGATCGATCGCATCATCTCGCGCTCCGCGCCCGCCCAGTCCCAGTCGTAGAGCGCGAGAATCACGCCCAGGGTTCCGTGCGCTTCCGCCAGACTGTCGTCGAGTTCGATAGCCCGCCGCACGGCGGCCTTCGCCTTCGGCATCGCCTCCCGGGGCGCCACAAAGCCAAGGAATCCCTCCGAATACCAGACGTACGCCAGACCATCATGCGCCGGCGCATACTTCGGATCGAGCCGGATCGCTTCCTCGAACAGGCGCTTGCTCGCGTCCAGCCCCTCGCGCGTCATCTTGTAGAGTTCGTAGCGGCCGCGCAGGTAGAGATCATAAGCTTCGAGATTGTCCGTATAGCGCTTCACGATGGGAGCCGCCGCGGCGGCCGCGTTGTCGGTCGATTCCGCCGCGAGCCGGACCTTCAGATTTTCCACAATCGCGTGCGAGATCTCGTCCTGAATCTCGAACACGTCCGTCATCTCGCGGTCGAAGCGCTCGGACCAGATATTGTTGCCCTCGGTCACGCCGATCAGTTGCACGCTGATCCGCACCCGGTTCCCTGCCTTTCGCACGCTGCCTTCGAGGACGCTCGCCACGTTCAGCGTCTGTCCGATGCGCCGCACATCTTCCTGCGCGCCTTTGAACGCGAACGCCGACGTGCGCGCCGTCACCCGCAGATTCGGCAGCCGCGTCAGCGCGTTGATGATTTCCTCCGCGAGCCCGTCGCTGAAGTATTCGTTCTCTTTGTCCGAGCTGAGATTGAGGAACGGCAGTACCGCGATCGTCGGAACGGCGCGCACAGCCTGCTTTTTCCAGATGCCGGACTGCGCCTGCATGATCCCGGACCGGCTGGCGAAGTAGAGTTGCTCGAGCGCGGCCTTCACGTCTCCCATCGACTGAAACCGCTGGTCGGGATCTTTGCGGAGGCACCGCGAAATCACATCCCGGACGTCATCGGGAATTTCAAGATCCGCCGGAAACGCCCGCGGCTCATCGCGCAGAATCGCTGTCAGCGTCTCCAGCCCGGTCTTGCCGTGAAACGCCTTCTGCTGTGTGAGCATTTCATGGAAAACCGAACCGAAGGAAAAAATGTCGGAGCGGTGATCGACCTTGCCGCCCTGGGCCTGCTCGGGCGACATATAGGACAGCGTGCCAATGATCGCCCCTTCGGTCGTCTTCGGCGAAACCGCCAGTCCGCCGGAAATCGAAACGGTGGCGTCGCTCTCCCCGAGATTCACCGGCGATTCGCTGCCCGCCAGCTTCGCCAGTCCGAAGTCGAGCACCTTCGCCAGACCCTCCGGAGTGACCATCACGTTGGCGGGTTTCAGGTCGCGATGGACAATCCCGATCCCATGCGCCGCGTTCAGCGCATCGGAGATCTGCATGGCGTACTTCAATGCGTCGACCACCGGGATGCGCATCGCTTCCAGCAGATCGGCCAGCGTTTGCCCGCGCACGAACTCCATCACGATGCAGTCGCCGGTGTTCACCGTGACGATGTCGTGGATC
>DASZVV010000091.1:0-3826 GCA_035546955.1 Bryobacteraceae bacterium | reverse complement strand
GACGTCCGGCGACGATCAATCCGTCGTGATGTTCGACCTGAAGACTTACAAGACGCTCAGCCGGATTCCGGCGGCGGAAGATGCGGATGCGGTCATCTTCGACCCGGCGTCCAATCGAGTGTTTACGTTCAACGGCGACGCGCACTCTTCCACAGTCATTGATCCGAAGACCGGCACACGAATCACCAACCTGCCGCTTGGCGGCAAGCCCGAATATGGCGCTTCGGCGGGAGACGGGAAGGTCTACGCGAATCTGACGGATATCAGCGAGGTGGTGGAGATCGACGCGGGAAATGCAAAAGTCCTGCGCCATTGGGCGACTGAAGGCTGCAAGCAGCCGGTTTCGATGGCGATCGACACGGCGCACCACCGGCTGTTCAGCGGCTGCCGCAGCGGCGTAATGGCGATCTCGGATTATCAAAACGGCAAGGTCGTGGCGACGATTCCGATCGGCACCGGTGTTGACGGGGCCGGCTACGATCCGAGCACTGCGAATGCATTCGCCTCCGCTGCTGACGGCACACTTACAGTGATTCACCAGGATTCCCCGGACCAGTATCACGTCATTCAGAAACTCGAAACGGCAACGGGTTCACGCAATATGGGGCTGGATACGGTGACTCACCGGATCTTCCTCCCATCCGCGAAATTCGGGCAGGCACCCGCAGGAGGGCGACGCGCGCCGGTGCTGCCGGGGACCTTTTCCCTTCTTGTTGTTGAACGCGGCTCTTAGCGGGAGATAAGCGGCAGCAGCACCCGGAACAGGGAACCTTTCCCCGGTTCGCTTTCGACCACGATCTCTCCGCCGTGAAGGGAAGCCAGCCATTTTGCGATGGCGAGGCCGAGACCCGAGCCGCCCGTTTTTCGCGACCGGTCCGTCGAGACGCGATAGAAGCGATCGAAAACGTGCTGCAGATCGTCGGGGCCGATGCCAATACCGGTATCGTGGACTTCGATCACGGCACGGAGCGCTTCCGGCGATTCCTCGATGTCGAGTCGGACCGTGATGTTTCCGCCCGCCGGCGTGTACTTGATTGCGTTATCGAGAAGAACCAGCAGCAGGCGGCGGATGGCATCCGGATCTCCAGATGCCGGACAAGACTGAGGGGCGGAGGTCCTTAGCTCAAGACCGGAGGCGTCCGCCAGTACTTTCACTTCCGCAGTCGCTCCGGCGACGATGTCCGCCAGGTCGATGACCTCGAAAGTGACGTCCGAGTGCCCTGCGTCAGCCCGGGCGAGCAGCAGCAAATCATCGACAAGCCGTGACATGCGTTCCGACTGCAGCACCACCTGATCCCAGGCTTCTTCGTGTTCTTCGGCGGACCGCGTGGCTTCGCGGGTTACTTCGGCAGTCGTCCGGATGATGGCGACGGGCGTTCTGAGCTCGTGCGATGCGTCAGCTGTGAACTGGACCACCAGTTTGAAAGCGGATTCGAGACGCTCGAGCATCTGGTTGATGGTTACGGAAAGGCGATCGAGCTCATCGTCGGTATTGCGCAGGGCGAGGCGTTCCGCGAGCGTGCGCGAGCCGATGCGGCGAACGGTCCTGTCGATTTCATCTACTGGCCGCAGCGCCCGGCCGCTCATCCAGTAGCCGCCCACGCAGGCGAGAATCAGGAGCAGGGGGCTGGTCAATCCGAGTGCCCAGCGCAGTTGCTCGAACATTTCCTCAAACTCATCCATCGGCGCGCCGATTTCCGCCACTCCGCCGGGTACCGCGATAGTCAAGACGCGGGTGGGACTTCCCTGAATCCGGATTGTTCGGGCGCTTCCTCTGCGCCTCAGTCCTGAAGCGGCAGGAACCGGCAGTGTGCCGGGGTATTTCGGGTCAGATTGGAAAACCCAGTGGCCAGCGGAATCGGCGACCTGCAGCCAGACGCCGCCAGGGGCGGCCGAGAAGCGATCTTCGAGTGCGTCTTCCCGATGTGCGGGACGCTGACCGGCGACTACCGCGGGAAGGTCATCGCGAACTGCTGCGAGGCGGGCGCGGAGATCATTGTCGATGGTGTCCTCCGCTGCGTCTCGCACAACGAAGAGTACGAACACACCAGCGATCGCAAATGTGACGACCAGAATGCCTGTATACCAGGCAGTGAGCCGGAAGCGAATCGAACGCCATCTCGCGAAGGGCACATTCACGTCCGGTCACGAAGCACATAACCATAGCCGCGAACCGTGTGGATCAGTCTGGCGGCGGGATCAGTATCGACTTTATCGCGCAGAAGCTTAATGTACGTGTCAACGGTGCCCAACTCTATATCGTGATCGAAGCCCCATACGGCGTCAATAATGGAGGTTCGCGAGGCGACGCGGCCGGCCCGCCGCATGAGATGTTCCAGAAAACGGAACTCGGTCGCGGTGAGGTTGACGGCGCGGCCGGCGCGAGTCACCTGGTGAGTCGTTGGATCCAGGATGAGGTCATCCACCTGGAGCACCGGAGCGGCGGGGGCACTTGCGCGGCGGGAAAGCGCACGGAGGCGGGCGAGCAGCACTTTTAATGCGAAAGGCTTGACGAGATAATCGTCCGCGCCAGCGTCAAGGCCCTTCACGATATCGTCCGCGGTATCGCGGGCCGTGAGAAGCAGGATCGGCGCCTGATTGCCGGACTGACGCAGCCGGCGCGCGACGGTTAAGCCATCGGCGCCTGGCATCATGACGTCGAGCACGATCGCATCAAAGGCGGAAGCGTTTGCCGCGGCGATGGCCTCTGTACCATCGTTCGCGACGGTTACGGTGTGGTTCTGCTCTTCGAGGCCTCTTCGAAGAGCATTGGCCATTGGAAGCTCGTCTTCGGCAATCAGAATCCACACGTGCGCTTCAGATTAGCGCCTGAATATGGAAATTTGCTGAAGGGGGCTAAAAGTTGAACGCTAACTGTAAGTCAATACGGCGGTTGCCGGTTGTTCCGTTGCTGCCGACCAGCGAGGTGGACTGGCCGAAGAGAGGAGAGCTGAGATTCCCGTCCGGCGGTGCGAAATTCGGGTGGTTCAGGATATTGCGCGCGTTAACGGAGAACACGAGCTGGCGTGGATCGCCGCCGCCGGGTTTCGTCTCGGTCAGGTTGAAGATCTTCGAGAAACGCATGTTTGCTGCGATCAGACCCGCCCCTTCGCCCAGGTTGCGCGGGATGATTTGCTCGCCAGGCCGCGGGAAGGGATTGAGCAGAGCATAAGGCGTCAAAACCACGCCGGGCTCAGAGGGATCCGTGGCGAACGATGGGCGGTCTAAAAACAGGCCGTCGCCATTGAGATCGGAGCCGGTGGTGATGTTGTAGGGGCGCCCCGAGGTGATTGTGATGAAGGGGCTGAATCGCATGCCCCATCGGGTTGTCCACGATCCATTGAATTGCACTCGATGACGAATATCGAAGCCCGCGCGCCCGTATTCGGAAGTGAGATCGTACGAATTCGCCGGGAATGAGGTGGCGCCATCGGTATTGCTCATTGCGTATGCATAGGTGTACGAGCCATTGAAGGTGAGCTTCGAATTCACCCGCGCGGTGATACTGTTGATGAGCTGATTCTGCCGGTAGACGCCGCTCGTCTCGTACAGGTAGATCGCATTGGAGCCTCCATGGGGGCGTACGCCTGAGCCGGGAAGCGGGGCGTTAATGTCGCGTGACCGAAGCTGGTGGACCCCAATCGAGTGGATAGAGTTTGTCGCGACCATGATGCGGCGGGGTAACTGCCGTTCGTATCCGCTGGCGAACTGAATGAGCGTGGGGGTGCGCCAGTGTGCATCTGTTTCCGCGAATTGTTTGCGGCAGCTCATTGGCTGCGAGCGTGGATGCATCCGGAACAATCGGGTAGAAATCGGGGTGGTTGAT
>DASZVV010000090.1:0-3753 GCA_035546955.1 Bryobacteraceae bacterium | reverse complement strand
AGACGCGAATGCCTCCCGAGCGGCGCAATTCCCGCCCAATCAACACGGACCCTGTTGAGTGATGGAGGACATGGTTCGCGACGGGGCCGAGGCCGGCTGCTGAATGCAGGCCCTGACCTTGCGATCCCACGACTGTCACATCAAAGTCTGCCGACGCATTTGCAATCACGGCCGGGGGCCAGCCAATTTCGGCACGCCTGGCCGCGTGGATTCCCAGAGCGGACAGTTCACTTCCGGCCGCGCCGAGAATATGCCACGCGTCGGCGAGCCCGCTGGGTACTCGGAATCTGCCCGGACTGCCGTTATCGAAGCCCGCCGGACGGGGAGGGTATTCAGGCTCGACGTACAGCAATTCGATTTGCCGGTCTTCCGCCCGAAAAACGCGGCACGCTGTCCTGGCCGCTGCGCTAGCTCCGAGCGACCCATCCGTCGTCAGGAGAACTCTCATTGCTTTGCCCTCCATTCTGTTCCTGAATTTTCCTCCCAGTGCTCGTTTCGGGCCAATCTGCTATTCCGCTCAGCGGGGTGGAATCACGCAGGCAAACGGAAATCCCTGCTTTTGGCGCGCAGACTGCAGCGGCTGGACGGGTCAAGCAGCATGCTGCAAGTGGAAAATCTGTGCGTGTCTTTCGGTGGATTCGAAGTCCTGAAGGATCTCTGCTTCGCCGTGCGCAAATGCGATTCGCTGGCGGTGATCGGACCGAATGGAGCCGGGAAGACGGTTCTGTTCCAGGCGCTGATCGGGTCGCTCCCGTATGAAGGGATTGTCCGGTGGGCGCCGGGAGTGAAGATCGGGTATGTTCCGCAGAAGCTTGATCTCGAACGTGACATACCGATTACCGGACTCGATTTCCTGAGGGCGCGCGCGAGTGTTGCACGTGCGCCGAATTCGGATATCCTGCGCGTGCTCGATTTGGTGGGAATTTCCGGTGACGTCAGCAGGAAAATGATCGGAACATTTTCCGGAGGTCAGTTTCAGCGGCTGCTCCTGGGGTTTGCGCTGCTGGGCCAGCCTGATGTTCTGATGCTGGATGAGCCGACCGCGGGTATCGATGAGCCCGGACAACGGCAGATGAACGAAGTCGTCCGGCGTCTTCAGGCCGAGCAGGGCTTGACGGTCCTGTTCATCTCGCATGAATTGTCTGTGGTCTATCGCTACGCCACGGAGGTATTGTGTCTCGGCCGTAAGCGCATCTGCTTCGGGCCACCGCGCACCATCCTGACGCCGGAATTGCTGGAGGAAGTCTACGGCACACGCGTCGATTACCACATACATGACCATTGAAACCCTGGCGCTCTCCATAACGATGGCCATCGCAGCCGGCCTGATTGGCTGCTTCGCCGTAATGAGGCGTATGGCGCTTGCCGCCGACGCACTTTCGCACGTGGCATTGCCCGGAATCGGGATCGCGCTCGCTCTGCACATCAGCCCGGTTTTCGGTGCGGCTGCCATGCTGTTCTGCGGCGCGCTTCTGGTATGGGCAGCAGAGGGCAAAGCGCGAATTGGCACGGAAGCGATCATAGGCGTTCTTTTCTCTCTGGCGCTCGCCGCCGGCAGCATGACAACGTCTGGTGAGGATCTGATCGAGGCCCTCTTCGGCGGCGCGGGGACCATGACGCCGGCTGAGGTTGCTTTCGGACTGATTGCGTCTGCCGCCGTGATCGTCTTCATCGTCACGCACCGCAGCAGGCTGGTGGTGATGCTGGTTTCGCCGGACGTGGCTCGAACTGCCGGCATCCCTGTGCGGCGCCTCAATCTCCTTTTTCTCGAAACATTCGCACTGACAATCGCACTGGGACTGCGATATCTGGGGGTACTGCTCATGGGCGCGCTGGTCATTATTCCCGCTGCCACGGCGAAACGCCTGGCCAACAACCTGACCAGTATGCTGCTGACCGCTGTCACGATCGCAGTCGCGTCGAGCGTAATCGGCACCTGGCTCGCGAGCTCACTCCATCGTGAGACCGGGCCGCTGATTGTGATCGCCGCGGGGGCCTTTTTCGCGCTGAGTTTTCTGGGGCGATAGCGCACCAGTTTCGTGACGAGAGTCAGCCACGGCCGGAAACGATGCGCGAATGGCTAATCGGCGAATTCGGGCGCGGGAGCAGGCCGCTCCGCCTTCTTCTCCCGCTCCTCTGTGAGTGTCGCCTCGGTCAAAAGCAGGGTGCTCGCAACGGACACTGCATTTTCGAGCGCCACCCGCACGACTTTGGTGGCATCGATGATTCCCGCCTCTACCAGATCCACGAACTGGCCGCTTGAAGCGTCCAGGCCAATGTTCCCGCTGCCCGAACGCATCCGGTCAATGACGACACCGCCATCGAGCGAAGAGTTTTCGGCGATCTGCCGGGTTGGGGCTTCCAGAGCCCGTTTGAGAATGCGCAATCCGGTTTTCTCGTCTTCGGGGGCTTTGGCCGCCTCGGCGTCGACTGCATCGATCGCACGAAGCAGTGCCAACCCGGCGCCCGGCAACACGCCTTCGGCAATAGCTGCCCGGGTGGCGCTAATGGCATCTTCGAACGATTCCCTGAGTCTCTTTGCCTCCGCTTCGGATGGAGCGCCAACCCGAATGACCGCAACTCCGCCAGTAAGCTTCGCCAGCCGCTCGCGGAGCTTCTCCTTGTCATAATCAGAAGTTGTATCTTCGATCTGCCTGCGCAGTTCGCGGCAGCGGCCGTCAATCGCATCCTTTGCTCCGGCACCTCCAACGATCGTCGTGGTGTCTTTATCCATAACCACCCTTTTCGCTTTGCCGAGCTGGTCGATGCTGACGTTCTTCAGTTCTATTCCAATTTCTTCCGCGATCAGTTGTCCACCGGTGAGTATGGCGATATCCTGCAGCATCGCCTTGCGCCGGTCCCCAAAACCGGGCGCCTTGACCGCAGCGCAGGGGAGCGCGCCCCGAATCCGGTTCAGGACCAGAGTCGCGAGCGCCTCCGCTTCCACATCCTCTGAAACGATCAGCAGCGGCTTGCCAATCCGGACGACTTCCTCAAGCAACGGCAGCAGATCCTTAACGTTGCTGATCTTTTTTTCGTGCAGCAGAATGAGGGGTTCATCAAGGGCGGCTTCCATCGCCTCGGGATCGGTAACGAAGTAGGGCGAGATGTAGCCGCGGTCGAACTGCATGCCTTCGACGACATCCAACACGGTCTCTGTGCTCTTCGAATCCTCAACCGTGATGGCGCCTTCGGCCCCGACCTTCTCAACGGCTTCGGCGACCATCTCGCCAACGGTTGCGTTATTATGCGCTGAGATCGCGGCAACCTGCGCCTTTTCACGCCTGGTGGTCACCGGGCGCGACAGTGTTTTGAGCGTCTCCACAGCGGACTTCAGACCGCGCATCAGGCCCCGCCTGAGATCGATCGCGCTGGCGCCGGCGGCGACGTTTCGAACACCTTCCATAAGGAGCGCGTGCGCAAGCAGTGTCGATGTAGTGGTGCCATCTCCAACTACATCTCCCGTGCGTTCTGCGGCCTCCCGGACCATCTGAGCCCCAAGATTCTCCTCCGGGTCTTTCAACTCAACCTCTTTGGCGATAGTGACGCCGTCGTCACAAACCAGCGGCCGGCCAAACTTCTTTTCGATTAGAACGCATTTCGACTTGGGGCCCAGGGTGACCCGCACCGCATCGGCGAGGACACTGGCTCCGCGCAAAATACTTTGGCGAGCGTCCGCATGAAACTGAAACTGTTTCGCAGCCATTGACTACTCCTTTTGTGAGCGCTTCGAATCGCAACAAAAAGTGCAAC
>DASZVV010000089.1:0-2574 GCA_035546955.1 Bryobacteraceae bacterium | reverse complement strand
ACCAGGGCCGCGGACCCTGTTCGGTGGGTTCGCTCATTGAGAGTCGCTCACGTCAGGTTCGCTCAATGACTCCGTTCCCAGATCAGGCGAAGTCCTTCAAGCGTCAGATTTTCATCCACATTGCGAATGAAGCGCGATTCGCCGGCGATCAGGCTCGCCTGACCGCCCGTCGCCACGGTCTTCGTGCCTTCTCCCAGCTCGGCCATCAGCCGCTCTATAATTCCGTCGATTGCTCCGAGGGCGCCAAAGTAGAGTCCCGCCTGCATGCTCGCGACGGTGTTCGATCCGATGAGATCCTTCGGGCGGCGGAAATCGACCAGCGGCAGCCTCGCGGTGCGGCTGAACAGGGCGTCCGCCGAAATGCCAATGCCCGCCGCGATGATCCCGCCGAGATATTCGGCTTTGCCGGAAATCGCATCGAACGTGATGGCGGTTCCGAGATCCACCACCACGCACGGACCTCCGTACTTGTGGAACGCCGCGACTCCATTCACGAGCCGGTCCGCGCCCACTTCAGACGGGTTCTCATAACGGATGGCGAGGCCGGTATCGGTCTGGGCGGTCACGAACATCGCCTCAGTTTCGAAATAACGTTTCGACATCTCCGCCAGCGCGGAGTTCAGCGGCGGCACGACCGACGAAATGATGATTCCGTCAATTGCGCCGGCTTCGATTCCGGCATAGCGAAGGAGATTGAGCAGAAGGATGCCCCACTCATCGGAAGTCTGTTCGCGAACCGTGCGCAGACGGCGATGGTCGCGCAGCGCTCCATTCTCAAAGATTCCGACCGTGATGTTGGTATTTCCGGCATCGAGCGCAAGCAGCATAGATCACATGTAGGCCGGAACCGCAATGCCGAGCACCGCCAGAGTGCGTTCCAGTTGGTCCGCCAGATAACCGTTCAGCCACAGCAGGAATGCCTTGCGTTCCGGATCGGGCTCAGCCAGCACAGGGTACTGATGATAGAAGAGATTGAAGGTCTGCGCGAGCTGGAAGACATATTTCGCGACGTGGGCCGGTTCGCCCGCCCCAACGGCACGCTCCACCACGGCATCCGCCTTCGCAGCCGAGACCAGAATCTGCCAGATTTCATCGACGGCCAGGTGCCGCGCCATTGCCTCATGGGTGAGGATCGCGCGGAAGTCCGGAATCGTCTCGCCGCGTTCTTCCAGCTTGCGGAAGATATTGCGTGAACGCACGGCGGCGTATTGGGCGTAAGGACCGGTTTCCCCTTCGAAACTCAGGGCTTCCTGAAAATCGAAAGCGATCACGGTGTTGCGTGTGAACTTGAGCAGGAAGTAGCGCAGAGCGCCCATGGCGATCTCCGTCGCGACCGCCAGTTGCGCCGCCTCGTTGTCCTCGGGATGACGCGAGGCGACTTCCTTCAGCGCATTTTCGACGAGCTTGTCCATCAGATCGTCCGCCTTCACCCCGAGACCTTTGCGGCCCGACACCTCGATATAGGGCCGCTTCGCATCTTCCACGGAGAGTTCGATACCGAGTTCCACACAGCAGCGGGGCGAAAGTGCCACCATCTCGTAGGAGAAGTGAATCGATCGCTCCGCCTGTTCGCTGAAGCCCAATGCACGGAGGCCGGCGACCACCACATCCTGCAGATACGACTGGCGCACGTCGATAACGTTATAGACCGTAGTCGCGTGGCCGAAATCGGGAGCCTTTTCTCCGGCTTCCGCCCGCTCCGTGGAAACCCAGACTTTCTTCCCGTCCGTGTATTCGGTCAGAACGCGGTAATGAAAATCCTTGCCGAGCAGTCCGAATTTCCAGAGCTGATAGGCAATATCTTTTCCGACGTAGGTGACGGTGCCGTTTGAACGAACGATGACTTTGCTGTCTTCATTTGCTTCATCGGCGCCACGGAAAGCGGAAGACGGCATTACCCAGCAGCCTTTGTTCTTGCCCTCTTCCTCAAAGTAAATGGCCTTGCGTTCTTTGAGCAGCTCGAAAGCGGAGGCCCAGAACTTCAGATGGAGAATCTCGCTTTCGCGCGGCAGAACATCGTACACAATGTTCAGCCGGAGCATGGTCGCCAGATGGAGATTGACGATCGCATCGGCTACCAGATGCCCGAGTTCCGACAGTTCGCCCTTGCCGGCTTCCACTCCATGCAGTACTTCGGTACGCCAGGCCAGCGATTCCGGATGATCCTTATAATGCTGCGATACGCGGGCGTAAAGATCCCAACAAACGTAGTCGAAGCGCGGCGCGGCGATCAGGCCCGCGACATCCTCAATGCTCTTCTTTTCGAGAAAGTGAAAGCCCGCGACGACATCCGCCACCTGCACGCCAGTGTTATCGATATAGTTCTGCACTTCGACGCGGTGCCCGGATGCGCGCAGCATCCGGACAAAGGTGTCGCCGAGAACCGAGTTCCGAAGGTGACCGATATGAGCGGCCTTGTTCGGATTGATGTTGGTGTGCTCGACAATCGTCTTCCCCTGCCTTGCTTCAGGCGCGGAGGCGGATGGGGCGGCCTGCAGCAGGCCGGCTGCGAGTGCACCCCGGTCGAGGCGAAGGTTAATGTATCCGTTGCCGGCGACCTCCATGGACGCAACA
>DASZVV010000088.1:0-11702 GCA_035546955.1 Bryobacteraceae bacterium | reverse complement strand
CTCTATATCGGCGGCGCGGGTCTAAGTCCCGGCTACTGGCGGGATCCCGCCCGCACCGCCGAGGTGTTTGTGCAGGATCCGGCTACGCCGGGCCCCGGTGGGCGTATCTATCGCACCGGCGATCTCGCGCGCTGGACAAAGAATGGAGATCTCTGTCTGCTCGGCCGTTCCGATTCGCAGATCAAGAGCCGTGGTTACCGGATCGAGCTCGGCGAGATCGAAGCTGCGCTGCATTCACTGCCGGGCATTCAGACGGCGGCCGTGGTCGCGATCGAATCCGCTGCATTCGAAGGCACAACAATTTGTTGCGCCTGGGTGCCGGCGCCGGGCGGGGAAGATACTCCCGCGGCTCTGCGCCGCAGTCTTTCCAGACTGCTTCCCGGTTACATGATTCCGGCGCAGTGGATGCCGCTCGATCGCATGCCGCTCAATGGTAACGGAAAAACAGACCGGCGGTGCCTGAAAGAAAAATTCGTTGAACTCGCCGCGGTTAAGGAATCGCCCGCGCCGCTCCTTCGGAGTGTGCGTGGCGCGGCGGCCACCCAGGAGGCGTGTCAGTGAGCGCGGTGTTGAATCTCGCCGGAAGCGTCCGGCAATTGATAACGGAAAAGCTCGCCGTAGAGATCGCGAGTGACGATACGGATTTACTGACAGAAGGCGTGCTCGATTCAGTCACGCTGGTGCAATTGATCATGCACATGGAGCAGACCTTCGACATTCGGGTGGAGCTGGCGGATCTGGAAATCGACGATCTGCGTTCCGTGCATTCAATCGCCGCGCTGGTAGGAAAGCTTCGCGAGGCGCAGTGCGCAGACGATTCGGAAGTCGCGCGAGCGACGGCGAACGTAATGTAGAAGATCCGCGAAACAGAATCAGGCAACGGCTGCTTCAGCTGCGCCCGCTGCCGCTGCATGGGCCGGAGGCCGGCGCGTGCCGTGCCATTCCTTGATCCACCAAGGCGCCTGTCCGGAGGACTGCAGAACGTCCAGAACGCGTTCCGGATGACCCAGATCGTTCCACTCTACGTCGAGCGGCAAAGTCAGAAGCTTATCCGCCTGAGTGGAAAGAACCTCACGCGAAAAGTCGATGTTGTAAATGCGGCTGTAGAGCCACTCTTCGAGATGGACTTCGGAGCCGTTCCACAGATGATCCTGCGGAAACGCCTTCAGCAGTCCGGTACGCGCCGCCGCCACCATCTCCAGAAAATCCCGAACGCGCCCCACCATCACGAAGGTATTCCAGAGCGCGCCTTCCTCAAACAAGCGCTGCGCGACCGGCGCCGGCGGCTTCTCACGAAACCCGCGTACACGATAAGCCGCCTTGGGCCCGCCTTCGACCGTATGACCGAGTTCAATCCAGCCGTACTCCGTTTCGGCCGCCCGCGCGGGGCTGCCCATGATGATGACCGAGCCGCTGTGGTGCGCGGACGCGTCGAACGCCATATTCAGTGTTCGCGTGAATGCCGCTTCGTCGGAGTAATGATGATCGCTCGGCAGCACGGCTACGAGTGCGTCGGGGTCGTGCTTTTCGATGCTCAGCAGACCGTAAACGATCGGAGCCGCGGTGCCCTTATTCGAAGGCTGAACAATGCGCTGTGAGGCGCGGATACCGGATTCCTTCAGGTAGAAGCGGCTGTGGTCGCGCGTTAAAGCGAACAGCGTGCGCTCCGGAGGCACACTCCGCTCCGCGCGTTTGCGCGTGCGTTCCAGAAGTGTGTCGGCGTCCACTAACGCGCAGAACTGCTTGGGGCGGTCATCTCCGGCAACAACGCGTGTCATCGGCAGCAGACGTTTTCCGTCGCCGCCCGCGAGTACGATTGCCCAGCGTTTCCCCTGGCTCGCTCCATCAGCAAATCGAGACACTATCTCGCTGGCGGGCCGGAGGCTGGCATCCAGTTTCCGCAAATCGTCGGAAAGCGAACTCCTGCTCATTGTCACTTCGTCGAGTCGCGACATCAAAAAACCTCCCGGGATTGCTGACGGATGGTGAAGCGCGTCATCGCTCTGCCGCGTGCCGCGTTTCAATGTCTCTATGTTAAATGAAAAGTACGATCGATCAACCGGGATTATTTACAGGGAGGGTCGATTTTGTGAACGATAACCCAGTAAGGAAGTTATAACTCGCCGGGTAACTGTGCGCGGGAAGCCGGGCTTACTATCTGATATCCGAGCAGCCGCTCCGCCTCTTCGATTCCACCCTGCAGATCGCCAACCGTCTTCATTTTTGTCAGATCCACGCCGATGGTAACAAGAGTTTGAGCAATTTCCGATGACAGGCCGGTGACAATTACGGTCGCCCCCATAAGTCGGGAGGCATCTACCGTCTGCACCAGGTGGTTCGCCACCCCGGAATCTACCGAGGGGACGCCCGTGATATCGATCACCACCACTTTGGCGCGGTTACCCCGGATTCCCCGCAGTAACTGCTCAGTAAGTTGTCGCGCCCGCTGGGGGTCGATCACTCCGATAATCGGTAGAATCAACAGACGCTCGCGCACCTGAAGAACGGGAGTCGATAGTTCCCGGATTGCTTCCTGCTGCTCGCGGATGATACGTTCGCGTTCCTGGACAAAGCTGACGCCCACGGTATTCGCGATGCGGTTGGCGGCCGGTTCATAGGCGTCCAGCACCCGGTTCAGCATCGCGAAATTCGCCTGATATTTTTTGAATAAGGACCGCGCAAGCACGTCGCGCAGGAGCAGTACGATTCCGAGGACTTCGTGGGTCTCCACGCCGCGTGGAATGATGCGCTCCGAAAGATCCCGCGCGTACTCCTGCAATGCTTCCACACTGCCGGTTTCGAGCACCGCGACGTAGTTGTCATAGACCGCGGTCGCTTCCACGAAAATCTCTTCGCGCGTCATGGCGGTGAGCAGACGTGATTCGGTGATGCGGCGTGCCCACTCTTCGCGCAACTGCGTGCGATTCTGGCGAAGATGCGCCACGAGCTCGGTCAGCAGGTCCTTCGTGGATTCCGCCACAGGCAGCTTCATTACGGTTTCTTTGCGGAGTCGATCTTTCATCGCCATCGGCTTGGTTCCTCCACCCGCGCGCACTCCCTCCCTGTAGCTGCCGAATGCACGCGACGGTCCATCAGGTGCTTTTTCGTCCTCACTCTCATGTGTTCCACCCGAGATAACGTGCCACCAGCATCATGCCGTCATCACGGCCGGTAGCGTACCTTGCGCAGAGCCGCGCGGCGAGGGTTTCGGGCGGCGTGTCGGTATCCAGCTCTTCCGCGAAATCCGGACAGATCCCGTCGGTGGCAAGCGCCACGGTGTCTCCGCGGAAAACGGGAATTGTCTGCGGTTCGAGCGCCGGCAGACGGTAGCCGAGAACGCCGCCTTTCAGCAGAATCCCTTTCCTCGGGATGCCAGGACGATCGCGCCGGCGGACGAGCAGCCCGGAAACATTACCGACTCCGAGCCACTTCATCTCGTTGCGCTCGCCATCGAACGAAGCCAGACTCATCACCGCGCCCCGCGTTCCTTTGAGTTTCAGATGGCACCGCCGCAGCAGCGCGGCGATTCCTTCTCCGGCGTGTTCCTTCAAAGTCGTGATCGCGATGCGCGCTGCATTCGCGGCTTCGCGTCCATGCCCCGAGCCATCCACCGCGGCGACCAGCACGCCGTTTGTCACCGGCCTGACGAGCGCCATGTCACCGGATTCCGACTCGCCCGGCGGCTGCACCGCCGACAAACTCCACTCGATCAGTGAGCGCCGCCCGCGCTGGAAAGAATCAATCATGCGAGCCATTTCCTCATCTTGATCGCGGTGCCGCGCCCCACACGAGAAGCAATATCGAATTCATCCATCAGGCGTCTGGCTCCGGGCAGTCCCATCCCCAGTCCGCGCGCGGTCGTAAAGCCCGTTTCCATGGCTCTCGTTAAATCCGCGATGCCCGGACCTTCGTCGAGAAAAATGATTTCCAAACCCTTTCGCCGGCCGTCCAGCGCGGAAATCAGAACTTCGCCGCCGCGCGCATATTCAACAATGTTGCGCGCGATCTCGGAGACCGCCGTCGCAATCAGCACCTGATCGGTGCCCGAAAACCCAATTCGGCCCGCGAGCGCACGCGAGGCCATACGCGCTTCCACGACGTCAGTATCCGACCGAATTGGCAGATGCCTGGTTTCCACCGCCACCGGTGCGATCCTCAGGCTGGCTGGCCCGCCGTCATCAATTCCAGGCCTTCTTCGAGGTCAAGCGCGGTGTGTACATTGCCGAGCTCAAGCCCGAGCTGCACCATCGCGAACGCTACTTCGGGCTGTATCCCGACAATCACCGTCTGCGCGCCGCGCAGCCGCACGGATTGCGCAAGATCGCGCAGCGTACGGGTGGCGAATGAATCCATCACATCAAGCACGGTGACATCGACAATTACACCCTTCGAACGGTACTTTCCGACACGAGCCGCAAGGTCGTCGCGAAGCTGAATCAGATCCTCATCGGAAAGCGCGGATTGTATGGAGGCGATCAGATAATCGCCCTGTTTGAGAATCGGTACTCGCATTGCCGCAAGGCTTGTTGTTCTGCTGCAAATGGGATACCACCCTGCTGAAGTTTTGCCACTTTTCTCCTGGGGATTTTATCTGTGGAGTTTAGGTGTTTTCTCAATGCTCCGGAACCGTGCGGTTAGTTACGATGTGCTCAAAAGGCCCTCATCGGCACTGGGTAATTTTGACTCACCCGTGCGCGATGATCACAGGGGTCCGTAGTACCACGGAGGTCAGCCATCGGAAGTACACAGGAAAAAGGACCGGGCCGCGAACAATCGTCTTCCATTCGCGCCCTTCTGACGCTTTTGTGTGCTTCCGCCCGGCCGATCCTCGATGCCGGCGATGCCGTCGCGTTTCATTGGGATGCGGCCGCCCGGCGCTTCGGTCTCGCATGTGGCTCGGATGGTGAGCGCCGCCTCTGGGAAGGGGATTTCGATCACTGGATCGGGCTGCGTCCAGAGCTTCTCGCTGCTCTGGAGCGCGGGGAAGACATCTCCTTCGCCGGGCGCGTGCTGATCCCCATCAACTCCACCGCCAGACTGGAAGGAGTTCTCTCCCTCAATGCCTTCCGGCCGATCGATGATTCCACGCGGTTTGCCATCCGTGAAATCTGCGAGCCCGCGGCCGCCGTCCTGGCCGGTCTTCGGGAGAGGAATGAGGCGATGGAGACGATCGTCACCATTTCGAGCGAACTCACCCATGCCCTCACAGCCGCTCGCGGTTTTACGCGCATGGCGCTCGACGATGCGCGTGCCACCTGCGTAGGAAGCCCGGAATATCTTTCCGCTGCCTTGCGGAACATCAATCGTTTAGGGGAGCTCGCAGTTGGTCTGCAGCATGCTGGTACAGAGGCGTGACCAAACCCAGTGTACTTGTAGTCGATGACGACGAGTCATTTCGTTCGTACCTCGGCGCGTTCCTCACGCAGCGCGGCTACGACGTGGAAACCGCGGTTTCCGGCGAGCGTGCGATTGCGCGGTTAAGGGCAGCAAACCAACCAAACGTCCTCATACTTGATCTCATGATGCCCCGGGTGGGCGGCATCGAAGTCCTGGAAGAAATGGCGCGCTCGCGCCGCACTGTTCCAACAATTGTTCTCTCCGGCATGGGGCAGGTCAACATGGTAGTCAAGGCGATGCGCCTTGGCGCCAGCGATTATCTTGTTAAACCCTTTGCTGACGAAGACTTGGAGCGAGCTGTTCAAAGCGCGCTCGATGAGAGCCAGGCGGGTACTCCCGCTCCCGCGGGTTCACCCGCGCGCGAAGTCGTTTCCTGCAATGCCCAGATGCTGCAGATGCGGGAACTGGCGGCTCAGGTAGCCGATACTGACGTCCCGGTCCTGATTCTCGGTGAGTCGGGCGTCGGAAAAGAAGTAATGGCCCGGCATATTCACTACTCTTCATCTCGCCGCAACGAGCAGATGCTGAAAGTGAATTGCGCGGCGCTGCCGTCCGAACTCCTTGAATCTGAATTATTTGGCTATGAGCGCGGAGCTTTCACGGGAGCCCTTCGCGACAAGCCAGGCAAGTTTGAGCTGGCCGGCCGCGGCACCATTTTCCTCGACGAAATTGGAGAAATGAGTCCGCTGCTGCAGGCGAAACTCCTGCATGTTCTTCAGGATGGGGAGTTTACACGCTTGGGCGGGACCAAGCCCCAATGCTCATCCGCCCGCGTGCTCGCGGCGACGAATCAACGCCTGGAAGAATGCGTGGCCGAAGGCACCTTCCGCGAAGATCTTTATTACCGCCTGAACGTGATTCGGCTGGAGATTCCTCCTCTCCGTGACCGGCGCGAAGATATTGCACCCCTGTGCACGTTTTTGATTAATCTTTACTCGAATCGCTACAAGCGGCCTGTCCGTGAAGTTCCGCCCGATCTCATGCACGCCATTGAGACTTACTCGTGGCCGGGTAACGTTCGCCAGCTCGAGAACATCATCAAGCGCTTCGTCATTCTGCCGGATGCGAAGCTCGTTCTCGGAGATCTCGTCGAGCCCGAAGCCCCGGCGGAAGTGCCGGCTGTGCGGGCGGTAGCAGCGGCCTCCGCGGTGGACAGCGCGCCGATTGAGATGCCGAGGGATCACGCGTCGCTCAAGAAGCTTTCGTCCCTTGCCGCCGAGCGCGTGGAGCGCGAGGTCGTGCTCCGTACTCTCAATGAAGTGAACTGGAACCGGAAACTCGCTGCGAAGAAACTGTCCATCAGCTATAAAGCGCTGCTGAACAAGATCAAGCGGTGGCAGATCGGCGCAGGCGCGAGCAGCGCCGCGGGCTAATCTCGGCGGCGGCGCGCGAGGCTTCCCGGGGGCGGGCTTTGACCTGGCCCCCGGTTTCCCAGCCGCTACGGTTCCACCAGCTTGTTTCGAATCGCGTAGCGAATCAGTTCCGAGCGGTCATGCAGCTCAAGCTTGCGCATGAGATTGGCTTTGTGGGCGTCCACCGTCTTCACACTGAGGTTCAGGCGGCGGGCAATTTCCTTAAGCGCGTCACCACCTGCGAGCAGTACTAAAATCTCGCGCTCGCGATCGCTCAGCAGATCGTATTTCGTTTGCCCGGGCCCGGTGGTGTGTCCTTTATAGGCGTTAACCACGCTGCCCAGAACACGCGGGCTCAGATAGCGCTCGCCGCGCCCCACCGCCTGCGTCGCATATACAAGTTGTGAAGGCGGTGCATCCTTCAGGATGTAGCCGGAAGCGCCCTCCATGAGACAGCGCGCCACCAGATCCTCGTCATCGTGAATCGTCAGCACCAGAATCCGTATATCCGGAAGCATGCGATGAATGCGGCGCGTCGCATCGAAACCCTTGAGCAGCGGCATGGAGATATCCATCAGCACCACGTCGGGCCGCAGCGTCTTCGCCATCTCGACAGCCTGGAGACCGTCGAAAGCTTCGCCGATTACCTCAATATCCGGCTGGGCCGTCAGAATCGACTTCACACCTTCGCGGAACAGCGAGTGATCGTCGCAAACGAGTACACGCAGCTTGTTGTTCATCGTGTGCCCCCTCCTACCAGCGGCAAATCCACCTCGACCCGTGTTCCGCGACGCCCGCCCAGCGGGCTCGCCGGCCAGGACTGCACATGGACTTTTCCCCCCAGCACTGCGATCCGTTCCCGCATGGCTGTCAGGCCGAAGCGCTGCTTGGCGCGCACTGCCGTTGTGTCGAATCCCACGCCGTCATCTTCAATAGTCATGATTAATTGCGAGTTCTTCAGGCAGGCGAACGCTACGGTCACGTGCCTGGCCTTCGCATGACGCAGGGTGTTCGAAAGCGCGCCCTGCATCACGCGGTATAAAGCTGTCTGGTGCGAGAGCGGAATCTCCGGCGGCATGTCCACTTCGCGAATCGCCACTTCGATACCGGTGCTTGCGCTGAACTGTCTGCCATAGAGCCGGATCGCCGGAAGAAAGCCGAGATCGTCGAAAACGGCGGGGCCCAGATCCATAACCAGCCGCCGCACGGAGTCGATTGCGCGCCCCACCAGCTCGAGCGCATCGTTCAGCCGCGGCGTGAGCAGCGCAAATTTGTTCTGGCTCACATCTGCCGCGATCAGTTCCAGCCGCAGTTTCAGCACCACCAGCTCGTGGCCGATTTCATCATGCAGATCATGCGAGAGCCGGCGGCGCTCGCGCTCATAGACGCCGGTCACATAAGAGGATGAACCGAGCATCCGCTGCTCGGCGTCGCGCAGCCTCTCCTCCACGCCCGCTGCCCGATTCTGCCAATGCCGGGCGTAAGCGGCAAAAAGGATGTTCGTTGCCAGTGAACTCATGCGCAGAAGTGCGATTGCGTCCGCCTGCCGGTCACGCGCCAGGCACGCCAGTGCAGCGTTCTGAAGACCCGTGATCGCGGCTGCCAGTTCCTGGGGCGCCACCTCGCGCCGCGCCAGATCGTCTCCCAGTTCCGAAAGCCGGGATGAAAACTCCGGGAAGCCTGTTCCGGCTATTTGCCGTGCGGCGTTCCACAGCGCGCTCTCGGCATGCGCACTGCGGGCTCCCTGCGATTCCGGCAAACGGTGCAATTGCCGCTTCCACTCAGCCAGTAATTTCTTCTCATGTTTCGACAGCGCCTCTATGGCCGTGGCGAACGGTTTCTTCACCGAAGTGAAAGTTCGGGCGCTGCTCCGCTCCTGGCCGTGCGATTCGATCAGATCCTGCGCTCCTCTGCCGAGTGCGATTACATGCAACGGACCTTCCACTTGATTGCGACGGCGTTACTGCGATTCCGCAAAGTGGCATCGGTGCGCCGGAGAAGCCACTCAATGGCTTCCAGGTGCCACTCAATGCCCGGTGGCGCGGCGCACGCCTCCGTCAGGTGTCTTCGAGATCACTTATTTACCGCCGCGGGGCGGCAATCGTTACCTGGCACAAGCATTGCAGTGTATACGGCGAGTGGGGATCTGTGTGGAAACTCAGCGTGCAGGCCTGAAGCAGGGGTCTTCCGTCTCTCTTCCAACAACGGTCGCCGCCTCTTTCAAGGCTCCGAGGAGAAATTCCGCCATGGCATTCAAAACAATTTTGCGCTGGGCGGCCGCATGCTGCTCAATTGCGGTCTTCGCCTGGGCCGCCGTTGACCCGCCTCCTTCATATAAGCTCGGCGCCGGTGACGAGGTCACTATCTGGGCGCTCGGGCTCGATGAAGTGGGGACGCATCCATTCCGCATCGATCTCAATGGCAACCTCGATGTGCCGATGGCCGGACGTATTCACGCAGCCGGCCTGACGGTCGATCAGCTTCATGAAGAACTCGTAAAACAATTTCGTTCACAACTGAAAGACCCGCAGGTGACCGTGAGTGTGACGGAGCTTCGCAGTCAGCCGGTTTCCGTGATGGGCGAGGTCAACAAGCCAGGCTCCTATCAACTGGATGGCGAGAAGACGCTGCTCGAAGTTCTTTCGCTCGCGGGCAGCGTAAAAGCCGATGCCGGTAATAAGGTCCGGATTTCGCGCCAGATGGAGGAAGGACCGTTGCCCGTAGCCGGGGCGGCGCCGGACGCTTCCGGGAAGTTCTATGTTGCTGAGGCCGGATTGCGCGATGCGCTGGACAGCAAGAGCCCGATCAGCGCACTCATTATTCGTCCGCACGACGTGATCGAGGTCGAGCCCGGCCAGACGGTCTACGTGATGGGTGACGTGCACAAGCAGGGCGAATTCGCGCTTGGCCAGCGCGAACAGATCTCAGCTCTCACCGCCTTGTCTCTTGCGGAGGGTCCGCTCCCGACCGCGAAGCTGAGCAAGGCGCGAATCCTGCGCGAGAAGGGCGACGGTACGCGCGCCGATATGCCGCTCGATCTCGACAAGATTATTGCGAACAAGAATTCCGATGTCCGATTGCAGCCCGGTGACGTCCTGTATGTCCCCGACAGCCGCACAAAGAATGTCGCCCTCAAAGCCGCCGAGGCTGCTCTCTCGATCGGCACGGGCGTAGCGATCTGGCGTGTCCCCTGAGGTTGAACATATGAACGATTCCAAATATCCAGTCACATATCCGCCGTCACTCGCACTCCCCGCTCGCCGCCAGCCGCCGGCTCGTAACGTGTTTGCGGCGACGCCTCAGTCTGGCCCGGAGCCGGATACGGTTTCCACCGCCTGGCACGCCATCCAGCGTGGAAAGTGGCTGATTCTCGCCTGCGCCGCCGGAGCCGTGCTGCTCGCCGTCGTGATCAGCGGCATGCAGACGCCGATGTATCAGGCGACCACCATCCTCGAGTTGCGCGATCCGGGCAAAACGATTTCGCCGTTCGCGCCGGCCCGCGCCGCATCGGACGGAGAAACCGACTCCGAAATCGTTACTGAGGTCACGCTGCTGCACAGCGAGCCTCTGCTTCGCGATGTCGTTCAGAAACTGGGGCTGGATCAGCAGGCGAAATACACTTCCGGACGGGATTCGGCGCAGTTGCTCTGGCATACGCTGCGCCGCGAGAATCTTCCCGCCATGACGCCCCTTGAAAAGGCGGTCGCGGTGGCGGACCACAATCTTTCCATCCGGCACCAGGCCCGCATCATCGATGTTTCCTACAACTCGGACGACCCGAAGCTTGCCGCCGATTTCGTCAACACCCTGGCGGCGGAGCACCTGACGCGCGCCTCTCAGTCCGATGAGCAGACTGCGAAGCAACTGCGCGAATGGCTTGACCGCGAAACTAATGATTTGAACGGCAAGATGGCGGCGTCTGAAGCCGAAATGCAGCGCTACGCGCAGAACAGCGGCATCGTTCAGACCGATAGCCAGGATACTGTTACCCAGCAGCAGCTTCGTCTTCTGAGTGAGCAGTTGGGGCAAGCCGAAGCCGACCGCATGCTGAAAGAATCGCGGAACTCTGTAGCGTCCAACGCAAACTCCGACGTGATGACGCAACTGATCGATGATCCGGTCCTGAAGAATTACCAGACGCAGCTGACCGCGCTTGAACAGAAATCACAGTCGCTGCAATCGCTGTATCAACCCGACAGCTACAAAGTCAAAGACATCGAAAACCAGATTGCGGTTGTGAAGGCTGCGATCGCCAAAGAGACAGCCTCAGTCAAAAGCCAGGCGCAGAACGAGTACAAAGCTGCGGTTGCGAGGCAGAACATGCTGCAGCAGAAATTCGACTCCGAATCGCAGCATGTCTCCGCGCAGGAAGCGAAATTTATCCATTACAGCACGCTGGCGAAACAGCTCGATACCGATCGGGCGATGCACGCCGAACTGCTGGAGAAGGCGCAGGACCTGGCACTCGCGTCGGCCGCGCCCAATACCGACCTCAAGATCGTCGCCGCCGCAACGCCGCCTGTTCGGCCCTATACACCAAACTATCCGTTGAATCTCGCGCTCGGCCTCTTCGCCGGTCTGTTCGCGGGCGTAATTGCTGCTGTGTCGCGTGAGCAGGTGCGCCCCAGACTGCGCGCGCCGGGCGATGCTTCCACGCTCCTTCAGCTCCCCGAACTGGCCGCTGTCCCGTCGATCGACCGCCGCCGCGACGCGCAGTATCTGCTGCCGCCACCCTCCGGCGGGCGTCTCGACGACCGTCTCGAACTGGCGGCCTGGAACGGTACGCCGACCTTGCTGATCGAGTCGATCCACGACGCGCTTGCCTCCATCATGACGAGCTGCGACCGCGGCTGCCGGGTCCTGCTCTTCACCAGTCCGAATCCGGGCGACGGTAAAACCACCATCACCGCGAACCTGGCGATTTCGCTCGCACTCTGCCACCGCAAAGTGCTT
>DASZVV010000087.1:0-11907 GCA_035546955.1 Bryobacteraceae bacterium | reverse complement strand
GAATGTTGGAGAGTGGGGCGCGTCGGCTGGCGGAAATCTTTGGCGCACGACCGGCGACATTCGCGATAACTGGGCATCGATGTCGAACATCGGCTTCGATCAGCAGATCGGGCGGGCGAAATTCGCCGGCCCCGGGCACTGGAACGACCCAGACATGCTCGAAATCGGCAACGGCGGGATGACGGATACCGAATACAGGACTCACATGAGTCTCTGGAGCCTGCTGGCGGCTCCGCTGCTGGCCGGGAACGATTTGCGGAGCATGAGCCCGGATATCCTTGACATCCTGACCAACAAAGAGGTCATCGCCATCGATCAGGACCCGCTCGGCAAAGAGGCGACGCGCGTTTCGAAGAACGGTGATACCGAGGTTTGGTCAAGGCCGCTTGCCGACGGCAGTCTTGCGGTGGGGCTTTTCAATCGCGGCGCCGAACAGACGCGCGCCACCGTAAAATGGAGCGAACTCGGCATCAGCGGCACGAGAAAAGTGCGCGACCTCTGGGCTCACGCCGACCGCGGAACGGGTGAAGGATCGCTCTGGGCCGACGTGCCGTCGCACGGGGTCGTGCTGCTCAGAATATCTCAATAAGATAGAATTCGCAGGAGACATGCCCCAAGCCCAGATCCAGCCGATCGACTACGCGATTCTTGTCTTCTATTTCGTTTTTGTGCTCGGAACCGGCTGGCTGTTGCGGCGGCGCGTTCGCACAAGCTCGGACTTTTTCCTCTCGGGGCGATCCATTCCCGCATGGATCACTGGCCTCGCCTTTATCTCGGCAAATCTCGGCGCGCAGGAAGTGATTGGGATGGGCGCATCCGGCGCCAAGTACGGAATCGCCACGAGCCACTTCTACTGGGTCGGCGCCATTCCCGCGATGGTCTTCGTCGGCATCTTCATGATGCCGTTCTATTACGGGTCTCGCGCGCGTTCTGTCCCGGAATATCTGAAGCTTCGTTTCGATGAGAAGACGCGCGGGCTCAATGCCATTTTCTTTTCCGTGATGACCGTATTCTCATCGGGAATTTCCCTCTATGCGATGGGGCTTCTGCTGCAGACGCTGCTCGGCTGGCGCTTCGACGTCAGCGTATTCGTTTTCGCGGCGGTTGTCCTGATCTACACGCTGCTGGGCGGCCTCACTTCCGCGATCTACAACGAAGTAATTCAGTTCTTCCTGATTGTTGCCGGCTTCTTTCCGCTGGCGATACTCGGCCTGAAGGACGTCGGCGGCTGGGACGGTCTTCGCCATAAACTGGCGATCGTTTCCACCGCGCATGGCTTCCCGGCGGACGCCTATTCGCGTGTGTGGGCTTACACCGGAAGCGCTTCATCGAACCCGATGGGCGTGCAATGGTTCACGATGGTTCTTGGCCTTGGATTTGTGCTCTCCTTCGGTTACTGGTGTACGGACTTTCTGGTGATCCAGCGGGCCATGGCGTCCGATTCCATGCTCGCCGCGCGGCGGACGCCTCTCATTGCCGCGCTGCCCAAAATGTTTTTTCCTTTTCTGGTGATTCTGCCGGGAATGATCGCACTGGCGCTCGCGCAGACGCCGGGCCACGGCTTTGCATTGCCCGCGAAACCGGATGGCACGCCAAACTACGATCTGGCCACTCCCCTGCTTCTGGTTCACTATTTCCCGCCGGGGATGCTCGGCATCGGTCTGGCCGCGTTGATGGCGTCATTCATGTCCGGAATGGCAGGAAACACAACGGCATTCAACACCGTGTGGACTTACGATATCTATCAGGCATACCTGCGGCCGCGGGAGAGCGACCGCCACTACCTGCAGGTCGGCCGCATCGCCACGGTCTTTGGGGTGCTGCTTTCCATCGCTGCCGCATACTTCGCCTCGCGATTCAACAACATCATGGACGTTCTGCAACTCGTATTTGCGTTCGTAAATGCGCCGCTGTTCGCGACTTTCCTGCTCGGCATGTTTTGGAAGCGGACGACCGGTCACGGCGCGTTCACTGGTTTGCTCGCCGGAACCGTGGCGGCGGCAGTTCACCACGGTTTGACGCTTCCCGCGGGCGCGACATCGGGCATCAAGGGTGGCTGGCTCGCGGTGCTGCACGTCTATCCAAGCGAGATGGCGCAGAATTTCGGCACGGCGATTGCATCGTGGTCGATCTGCTTCGCCACGACGCTCTTCGTGAGTCTGGTAACCGCCGCCCGTCCGGAAAAAGAGTTGACGGGCCTGGTTTACTCACTGACGCCGCGCGCGCGTGAGGAAGGCGTTCCCTGGCATCAGCGTCCGGAGGTGCTCGCCTGCATTGTCATCGCCGGAGTGGTGGTTTTGAACATTCTGTTCTGGTAACGAAAGAAGGAGGCTGACCCTGCAACTCGACATTCGGCTGCTCCTCGGGGGCTTGTTCGGCGGATTGGGAGTGCTGCTGCTGCTGTACGGATCGCTGGGCGACTCGTCGGTGTACGCCCGGTCTCTGGGCCTCAATGTGAACCTGATGTGGGGCGCAATACTGCTGCTGTTCGGCATCGTCATGGCGGCCGCCGCGCTCAGGCGGGCGAGAGAGAAAGACAGGAGATGAACACAGCCAGCGAGCAAGGCGCGCAACGCGTTTTTGAGGCGCCCGGCCGGGTGAATCTCATCGGTGAATTCACCGATTTCAATGAGGGCTTTGTCCTGCCGGCCGCGATTGAACGCTCGGTTCAGGCTACCGTCACCTCGCGCCACGACCGCAGGCTGCATATTCGATCTGAGGGCTTCGAGGATACAGCGGATTTCGATCTCGACGATCCCGAGCCTCAGGCGGCCGGGCATTGGAGCGATTATCCTCGCGGCGTTGCAGTGGAACTCCAGCGAGCAGGCTACCGGTTAAATGGTGCGAACCTCTCCATCCGAAGCACTGTACCGATCGGCGCGGGGCTGAGTTCATCGGCGGCCGTGGAGGTTGCTACGGCGGCGGCGCTCTGCGCGATATCCGAAATCTCTCTCGGACATCGGGAGCTTGCACTGTTGTGCCAGCGCGCGGAAAACAACTTTGTCGGGATGCGCTGCGGGATCATGGATCAGTTTATTTCGTGCCACGGTGAAGCTGGCTATGCGATCATGCTCGATTGCCGTTCTCTGGAATACCGGCAGTTTCCCGTACCACCCGGCATCCAGCTCGTAATTTGTAATTCCATGGTGCGCCACGCCCTCGCCGGAGGCGAATATAACCAAAGGCGCGAGGATTGCGAGGCCGGCGTCCGCGCTCTCGCTCTCAGCGGCCGCCCTGTGCGAGCGCTGCGGGACGCGACTCTTGCCGATCTCGACCGCGCCGCGAGTACGATGCCGGAGCGTGTGTACCGGCGGTGCCGCCACGTGATCGCGGAGAACCTCCGCGTTCAGCGCGCCGGCGAAGCCATGCTGGATGGCGACCTCGAAACTCTGGGTGGCCTGATGGCGGAATCGCACCAGAGCCTGCGCGATGACTTCGAAGTTAGTTGTCCGGAACTGGATCTGCTCGTCGGCCTGGCTGTGTCGACTCCGGGAATCCGCGGCGCCCGCATGACAGGCGGCGGATTTGGCGGATGCACGATCAATCTGGTGGAAGAAGAGGCTGTCGCATCTTTCATCTGCGCCGTGTCCGCGAAATACTCGAAAGACACGGGCGTGGTTCCGGAAATTTACGTTACCGGAGCCGCCGCCGGCGTGCACGAAGATCTGCAATGATAGACCTCCAGCAGATCGTTCATCGGCGGTACAATCCGCTTCGGCGCGAATGGGTGCTTGTGTCGCCGCACAGGACACAGCGGCCGTGGCAGGGACAATCGGAGTCCGTGAGCCCCGCGGCGCGGCCTGCTTACGATCCGAACTGCTACCTGTGTCCCGGAAATTCGCGAGCAGGTGGAATGCGAAACCCGGCCTATACTTCGACCTACGTCTTCGATAATGATTTTCCTGCCTTGCGGAGCGATGTGGTGGATTTCACTCCGGCGCACGACAGTCTGCTGCTGGCCGAAGCGGAGCGCGGCGTGTGCCGCGTCGTCTGCTTCTCGCCCGACCACAGTCTGACGATGGGCACGATGGACGCGGATCAGGCGCGCGCCGTAGTGGATACCTGGATCGGACAGTACGACGAGCTCATGCGCTTGCCGTTTATCCGCTACGTACAGATTTTCGAGAATCGCGGCGAGATGATGGGATGCAGCAATCCGCATCCGCATTCCCAGATCTGGGCGAGTGAATCGATTCCGAATGAGATCGTGACGGAGCAGGGTTCATTTCAGGCCTGGCACGAAGCCCACGGAAGCTGCCTGCTTTGCGAGTACCTTGGACGGGAGCAGCGCGAGCCGGAACGGGTTGTGCTTGAGAACGAATCGTTCGTGACGGTCGTTCCGTTCTGGGCTGTGTGGCCGTTTGAAACCCTGCTTCTGCCGAAGCGGCACCTTGCCTCCATCAGCGATCTGACGGAGAACGAGCGCGGCGATCTGGCATCGATGCTGACGCGTATCGCGGCGAACTACGACGCAATCTTTTCGGTCCCTTTTCCCTATACGATGGGGTTCCACCAAGGGTTGCACTTCCACGCCCATTACTATCCGCCGCTGCTGCGGTCGGCTACGGTCCGGAAATTCATGGTCGGATATGAAATGCTCGCGACGCCCCAGCGCGATATTACGCCCGAGATCGCCGCGGCGATCATTCGGAGTGCAGCCGCGCGGGTTTGAAGTGTCCGAAATTGAAACGCCTAGATACCCCATCGTGCCACACTCTGGCCAGTCATTCCTCGTAACAGAAAACTGAATTATTTCGCAACTGGAAGCAGAATCTCCACGCTGAATTCCATCGATTCAATCTCGCCGGACTTGTTGTCGTTCGTGTCGTGAACGTGGCTGATTTTGGAGTTTGTGATCCAAAGCCGCCCGCTTCCATGGTGAAGAGCAGCCAACCTGCCGACATCGCCTTTAATGTAAAGGTCGTATGCAGTCTTGTAGTCGCTGCAGTTGGTCAGAAAGAGGAATTCACGGGGTGTGGTATCGACTTCCTGCTCCGCTGTCCAACCATACGTTTCGTCAATATAGCGTCCGTTGTGTTCCTGAACAGGCCAGGTAAGAGGCCACGAAAGATCATCGGTGCAGCCCGCGGTCGTCAGATGTGGAACCACGGTAATAGTCCATCCGGGTTTCAGGATGAAATCCAGTTCTGGGCTGATTTGCCACGCGAATCCCGATTCCCGGGAGACCGTACCTGAAAAACATATGGCCCCTTTCGCGCATTCGGCCTTCGGCGGCGCTGGAGGCTTCACTGTCCGCAGCGTGGTACCCGTGCTTCCATTGGTGGTCTGCGCGCCCGCAATCGCGAAAAGAGTCAGTCCCAGGATTACCATCGCCTGAACTCTCGCATTTTGGGGGAACATAGGAAAACACAGTTTAACTTAAAACCCACCAGATTTTTGGCCCGGAATTCAGGAGCCATCCGACACACCTGCGAGCGACCCAACAAAAAAACCGGGCAACCCATAGGGCTGCCCGGCTCTTTCATTCCAGCTATGATCCGGCTTATTCGGCCAGGTTTTCTTCTCCCGGTCCAGTCTCGTTGAGACCGCCGGTGTAGGTCAGCCGGGCTTCGTCTTCGTAGCCGGCCAGCGCGTCGAGCGTTGGCTCGGGCACGGGCTCCTCCACGATGTCCTCGCCCGCGATCTTCACCTGACGGTAGAACTGCATGCCCGTACCGGCGGGGACCAGACGTCCCATGATCACGTTTTCCTTCAGGCCGCGCAGGTAATCCACCTTGCCGTTGATGGCGGCTTCGGTGAGAACCCTCGTGGTTTCCTGGAAGGATGCCGCGGAGATGAACGAATCGGTCGAAAGCGAAGCTTTTGTGATGCCAAGCAGTACCGCTTTGCCCTGCGCCGGCACGCCGCCCGCCTCTTCCACGCGCTGATTTTCGAGGCGGAACTTGAACTTATCAACCACTTCCTCAGGCAGGAATTCGGTATCGCCGATATCCTCCACGCGCACCCAGCGCATCATCTGACGCGAGATGACTTCGAGGTGCTTGTCGTTGATGTTCACGCCCTGCAGGCGGTAGACTTCCTGAATTTCATTGACGAGATACTTCTGCAGTTCCTTCTCGCCGCGAACATCCAGAATGTCATGCGGGTTGCGCGGGCCATCCATCAGCGGATCGCCGGCCACCACGCGCTCGCCTTCCTGCACATTGATATGCACGCCGCGCGGCAGCGAGTATTCGCGCTCCCCACCGTCGTCGCCGACGATGTAGATCTTACGCATACCCTTCGCCAGCTCGCCGTATTTGACGACGCCGTTGATCTCCGCCATGATGGCCGATTCGCGCGGCTTGCGCGCTTCGAACAATTCCACCACGCGCGGCAGACCGCCCGTGATGTCCTTGGTCTTGGTGGTTTCGCGCGGGATCTTCGCCAGCACATCGCCGGCGTGGACTTCGTCGCCATCGCGAACCATCAGGTGAGCGTGAGTCGGCATGAGGTACTTGCGCTGCCCATCCGGCCCCTTCACCTGCACCATCGGCTGCCGCTTTTCGTCGGGCGAATCCGTAACCACGAGCTGCGACATACCGGTCACTTCGTCGACCTGCTCGGCGAGCGTGATGCCTTCCTGCAGGTCCTTGAAGTGGATCGTACCGGAGACTTCGGTGAGGATCGAGAACGTATACGGATCCCATTCGAGCAGATCCATATTCTGCTTCACCGGCTCGCCATCGGCGACCGTGATGCGGGCGCCGTACACAACCGGATAGCGTTCTTTTTCGCGGCCCTTATCGTCGACAATCGCCAGAATACCGCTGCGATTCATCGAGATAATTTCGCCCTTCTCGTTATGCACCCACTGGACGTTGATGTACTTCGCGAAACCGTCCGACTTCGAATCCTGCTTGGACTGTTCGGAGATTCGCGACGCCGTACCGCCGATGTGGAATGTACGCATCGTGAGCTGAGTGCCAGGTTCGCCGATCGACTGAGCGGCAATGACGCCCACTGCTTCGCCGCGCTCCACCAGCCGGCCCGTCGCCAGGTTACGGCCGTAGCACATCACGCAGACGCCGCGCTTCGATTCGCAGGTCAGCACCGAGCGGATCTTGACGCGCTCGATACCGGCCGCCTGAATCTGTCCGGCCAGGTCTTCCGTGATTTCCTGATTCACGCCCACGATCAGGTTGTTTTCGTAATCGCGCTGATCTTCCAGAGCCACGCGGCCGACGATGCGGTCACGCAGCGCTTCGATGATTTCGCCCGATTCGATAATCGGCTCCACGATGATGCCTTCCGTGGTGCCGCAATCGTGTTCGGTGATGATGACGTCCTGCGCCACGTCGACCAGACGGCGGGTGAGATAACCCGAGTCGGCTGTCTTGAGCGCCGTATCCGCCAGACCTTTGCGCGCGCCGTGCGTCGAGATGAAGTACTGCAGCACGTTGAGGCCTTCGCGGAAGTTCGCGGTGATCGGCGTTTCGATGATTTCGCCCGACGGCTTCGCCATCAGACCGCGCATACCGGAGAGCTGGCGGATCTGCTGTTTCGATCCGCGGGCGCCGGAGTCAGCCATGATGTAAATCGGGTTGAGGATGCGGCCTGTACGGTCGTCCTCTTCCATCGCGCTGAACATTTCGTCCGAAACCTTTTCCGTAACGCGGGACCAGATTTCGATGATCTTGTTGTAGCGCTCGCCGTGGGTAATGGCGCCGTCCTGATACTGGCTTTCGACCGCCACCACTTCCTTCTCGGCGTCGTGCACCAGATTGGCCTTCACACCCGGCACCACCATGTCGTCGACGCCGATCGAGATGCCGGCGCGCGTCGCATAGAGGAAGCCAAGGTTCTTGACCTCGTCCAGCATGTCGACCGTAGTCTTCAGGCCGAACTTCAGGTAGCAGTAGTGCACCAGAATGCCGAGGCCCTTCTTCTTCAGAAGACCGTTAATGAACGGCATTTGCTCGGGCAAGTGGTCATTCAGGATCACGCGGCCGACGGTCGTGTCCATGTACTGCTTCACGAACTCGATCGGCTCGGTGTGCATGATGTTCTGGTTGTCGAACGCCTTGGTCAGGTCGATGACCTTGCCGGTGTAGCGGAGCTTGATCGGCGTCAGCGTTTCGATTTCGCCCATTTCGAGAGCGATCAGAACGTCATCGGTGGATGCGAACGTGCGGCCTTCGCCCTTCGAACCCGGGCGCGCCTTGGTCAGGTAATAGCAGCCGAGCACCATGTCCTGAGTAGGAACGGCAACCGGTCCGCCATGCGCGGGCGAAAGGATGTTGTTGGCCGCCAGCATGAGCGTGGCAGCTTCGATCTGCGCTTCGGGCGAGAGCGGAATGTGAACCGCCATCTGGTCGCCGTCGAAGTCCGCATTGAACGCGGTGCAGACGAGCGGGTGAATCTTGAGCGCCTTGCCTTCCACCAGCACAGGCTCGAAAGCCTGAATGCCGAGGCGGTGCAGCGTGGGGGCGCGGTTGAGCAGAATCGGATGGTCTTTGATGACTTCTTCGAGGATGTCCCAAACCACGGGATCCTGCTGTTCCACCAATTCCTTCGCCTGCTTGATCGTGGTGCAGTGGCCGCGCTGTTCCAGCCGGTGATAGATGAACGGCTTGAAGAGCTCGAGCGCCATCTTCTTCGGCAGACCGCACTGGTGCAGCTTCAGTTCGGGGCCGACCACGATGACCGAACGGCCGGAGTAGTCGACGCGCTTACCGAGCAGATTCTGGCGGAAGCGGCCCTGCTTGCCCTTCAGGGTGTCAGAGAGCGACTTCAGCGGGCGGTTGTTGGCGCCGCGCAGCACACGGCCGCGGCGGCCGTTATCAAACAGCGCATCCACCGCTTCCTGCAGCATGCGCTTTTCGTTGCGCACGATCACGTCCGGAGCATGCAGCTCCATCAGCTTCTTCAGGCGGTTGTTGCGGTTGATGACGCGGCGATAGAGATCGTTGAGATCCGACGTGGCGAAACGACCGCCATCGAGCGGAACCAGCGGACGCAGTTCCGGCGGAATCACCGGCAGCACATCGAGGATCATCCATTCCGGCTTGTTACCGGATTTACGGAAGCTCTCGACCACGCGCAGGCGCTTGGCGTACTTCAGCTTCTTCTGCTGCGAAGTTTCGACCTTCATCCTCTCGCGAATCTCGAGGCTGAGGGCTTCCACATCGATCTTCTTGAGAAGTTCCTTGATGCCTTCCGCGCCCATCATGGCGACGTACTTGCCATGGTGCTCCTGTTCGAGCTGGCGCTTGCGCTCATCGGAAATCACTTCGCCGAGCGACAGATCGGCAACCTCGCCCGGATCGACCACGACGAAGGCTTCGAAGTAGAGCACGCGCTCCAACTCGCGGAGCGTGATATCGAGCAGATGGCCGATGCGCGAGGGCAATCCCTTGAAGAACCACACGTGCGAGCAGGGGCTCGCGAGCTCAATGTGGCCGAGGCGTTCGCGGCGGACACGCGCCAGCGTCACTTCGACGCCGCACTTGTCGCAGATCACGCCGCGGTGCTTCATCCGCTTGTACTTGCCGCAGAGGCATTCCCAGTCCGTCACGGGGCCGAAAATGCGCGCGCAGAACAGACCGTCACGCTCCGGCTTGAACGTGCGGTAATTGATGGTTTCCGGTTTGGTGACTTCGCCGAAACTCCAGCTCCGAATCTTCTCCGGGCTCGCCAGAGAGATTCGGATGGAGTCAAAGTCGGGGGCCAGATTAGCCCGTTCGTAAGGAGAGGATCTCATTATTCTTTATCTCCGCTTTCCTGTCCACTCACCATTCGTCTTCTTAATCAGCCGCGAGAGCCGTGTCTTCCGGTATCTCGCCCTGTTTCTTCTGTAACTCGACGTCGAGGCAGAGCGACTGCAGCTCACGAATGAGCACGTTGAACGATTCCGGCACGCCGGGTTCGATCGCCGCTTCGCCTTTCACAATGGCCTCGTAAATCTTGGCGCGGCCATACACGTCGTCTGACTTCGCGGTCAGCAATTCCTGCAGGATGTAAGCGGCGCCGTAAGCTTCGAGCGCCCAGACTTCCATTTCGCCGAAGCGCTGTCCGCCGAACTGCGCCTTGCCGCCGAGCGGCTGCTGCGTGATCAGCGAATAGGGCCCGATGGAGCGCGCGTGAATCTTGTCGTCCACCAGGTGCGAAAGCTTCAGCATGTAGATGTAGCCCACGGTTACCGGCTGCTCGAATTGCGAGCCGGTCATGCCGTCATAGAGCTTCGTCTTGCCGGAGGTCGGCAGACCCGCGGCCGTCAGCTGCTTCTTGATTTCCCGCTCGGTCGCGCCATCAAAGACAGGCGTTGCAAACTGGACGCCCAGTGCCTTGGCGGCCCACCCGAGGTGGGTTTCGAGAATCTGACCGACGTTCATACGGCTCGGAACGCCGAGCGGATTCAGCACGATTTCGACCGGCGTGCCGTCCGGCAGGTACGGCATGTCTTCTTCCGGCAGAATGCGCGCGATGACGCCCTTGTTACCATGGCGGCCGGCCATCTTGTCCCCGACCGACAGCTTGCGCTTCATCGCGATGTAGACCTTGACCAGCTTGATGACGCCGGGAGGAAGCTCATCGCCCTTCTTGAGCTTGGCCGTCTTCTCTTCGGTGATCTTTTCGAGCACCTGGATCTGACGGGATGTCATCTCCTCGATCTCATCGATCTGCTCGTTGACGCGCGGGTCGCGGTTGGCGAGGCGGGCGCGCTTCAGATCGCGCGACTTGGTCCGCTCAATGATTTCACGATCGAGAATCTCACCCTTCGTGAGCAGCTTCTTGTTCGTTTTTTCGTCGTGCAGATCGGCCTGCACTTCCTTACCTTCGAGCAGCGTCACCAGACGCTTGGCGCGCTCATCGGTCAGGATGCGGATTTCGTCATCGAGATTGCGCCGCAGGCGGGCAATCTGCGATTCTTCGATGCGGCGCGAGCGTTCGTCCTTCTCCTGGCCTTTGCGGGAGAAGATCTTGCAATCGACCACCGTGCCTTCGATGCCCGGCGGGCAGTAGAGCGAGGCGTCCTTCACGTCGCCGGCCTTTTCGCCGAAGATCGCGCGAAGGAGTTTTTCTTCCGGCGTCAGCTGCGTTTCGCCTTTCGGCGTCACCTTGCCGACGAGGATGTCGCCCGGCTTCACCGTGGCGCCGATCCGGATCACGCCCGATTCATCGAGATTGCGCAGGAACGCATCGGCGATGTTCGGAATGTCGCGCGTGATTTCTTCGGGCCCCAGCTTGGTATCGCGGGCTTCGATTTCGAACTCTTCGATGTGGATCGAAGTGTAGTAGTCTTCCTTGATCAGCTTTTCGCTGACCAGGATCGCGTCTTCGAAGTTGTAACCGCGCCACGGCATGAACGCCACGAGCACGTTCCGGCCGAGAGCCAGCTCGCCCATATCGGTGCAGGGTCCGTCGGCCAGAACCTGGCCTTTGACCACGCGCTGCCCCTGGTTCACAATCGGCTTCTGATTGATGCAGGTGTTCTGGTTCGAGCGCTTGAACTTCGTCATCTGGTAGATATCGGCGCCGACTTCGCGCGACATCTGACCTTCATGCGCCGTGCCTTCCACGCGCACGATGATGCGTTCGGAGTCGACCGAATCCACCACGCCGGTGCGGCGGCAGAGAACCACCGCGCCCGAGTCGCGCGCCGTCACATATTCCATGCCGGTGCCGACATAAGGAGCGTCGCCACGCAGCAGCGGAACAGCCTGGCGCTGCATGTTCGATCCCATGAGCGCGCGGTTGGCGTCGTCGTTTTCAAGGAACGGGATGAGCGAAGCGGCCACCGAGACCAGCTGCTTCGGACTCACGTCCATGTACTCGATTTCGTCGCGCGATTTCAGAACGAAGTTGCCGGACTGACGGGCGTTGGCAAGATCCGGAACGATGCGTCCCGTCTCATCCAGCTCAACGTTGGCCTGCGCCACGATGTATTTGTCTTCTTCCCACGCC
>DASZVV010000086.1:0-15779 GCA_035546955.1 Bryobacteraceae bacterium | reverse complement strand
GAGGATCCAGCTTCCCGTCCGGTCATTCCGGCGAAACCTGGGCGCTCGCTTCCGTTATCGCGCACGAGTATGGCAACCGGAAGTGGGTACCCTGGGTCGCCTATGGACTGGCGAGTACCGTTGCTGCCGCCCGTATTGCCGCCCAGAGACACTACACTTCGGACGTGATCGCGGGGGGCGCCATCGGCTTCTTCACTGGCCGCTTTGTCGTTGGGACGCACGAAGCCCATGCCCTGCATCACCACGGCACCGTCCGGCCGATCGTTCAGCCCCAGACTTCCACCTATGGCATTTCGGTGAGCCTCGGTGGTTAGCCGTGGCCCATTTCGTGATATGAGTTCGTCGTGGCGCTCTCCATGGATAAGGGAATACTGACCAGGCCGGCTGCGAAGATCGCGCTCATTGTTCTGGTCCTCATCGTAGTGGGTCTGCTCGCGCTGCCCTTATTTGTGAACGCCGGTACTCTGCGCCCCGTGCTGGAGTCGAAGCTCTCGGCGGCGCTGGGCCGTAAGGTCCAGGTTGCCGATCTGCACCTCTCCCTCTTTTCCGGTGGCGTCTCGGCCGACGGTCTCACCGTTTCGGACGACCCCGCCTTCGGCCCTGCGCCATTCATTCAGGCGAAAGCCGTCAAGGTGAGCGTCAGTCTGTTGCCGCTGATTTTCTCGCACCGGCTCGACGTCCAGGGGGTCACGATTCAGGATCCGCGGATCGTTCTGATCCAGTCCCCCGCCGGACGATGGAATTATTCGTCGCTCGGGAGCAACGGCGCCGCACCGCCGAGCGCGGCAACGCCGGCACCTTCGTCCGCCCCGGCCACCCCTGCGGGCGAAGAAACGCATATCGGCCGCATCCGGATTTCCGGCGGTCAATTCTCCGTCACTCAGGGCGACAAACACCCTTTGGTGCTGAATAATGTCGATCTCGAGATGAAGAATGTGGGCCCCGGCGCCGTCACACCCTTTTCATTGAGCGCAGATCTTGCGGGAGGAGGCAAATTCGGCCTCAACGGCAACGAAGGACCGCTGAATCCGGCAGATACCGCGGCCACTCCGTTCGACGCCACCCTGAAGATCACTCACCTGGATCTTCTGGCCTCCGGCCTTCTCCAGCCTTCTGACGGGATCGCCGGTATTGCGGACCTCACCGCAACCGCCTCTCAGAAAGGCAACGCCGTTCATCTCGATGGAAAGGCCAGCCTGAACGACTGGAAGGTCGCCACTGCCGGAACTCCTGTCAAAGAGCCGGTGGAGTTCGATTTCGCCGTCGATCACGATCGCACGCGCCAGGCCGGCAATCTCACGAAGGGCGATATCCACATCGGTAAAGCGGTGGCGGCACTCACCGGCAGCTACGATCTGCATGGCGATTCACCCGCAATTGACATGACGCTCTCCGCCCCAGGTCTTTCCGGTTCCGACCTGGCGCCAGTCCTTCCGGCTCTCGATATAGTGCTCCCCGCCGGTACGTCGCTGAGCGGCGGAACCCTGACCGCGAATCTCAAGGCGAATGGCGCCCTGGATCAGCTCACCACTACCGGCACAGTCGGGCTGGACAACGTCAGCCTCGCTAATTTCGATCTCGCGTCGAAGCTCCGGACCCTGCAGGCGCTCGCCGGCCTGTCGCCTTCGTCCAAAACCGAGATCCAGACGCTGCGGACGAATCTGACCGCCACACCGGAAATGACGAAGCTGGATAGCATTCGCATTGTGGTGCCGTCCATCGGGGAACTCACGGGATCGGGAGTAATCGGCGCGTCACACGCGCTCGATTTCAAAATGAGCCTGACTCTCGCTAAAGGGAGCCAGAGCGCCGGTGCCCTGATCCCTGTGCTCGGCAGCGTCGGCAGCGTGCCATTTACGGTGACGGGCACGGCACAGGATCCGAAATTCTCGCCGGACGTGGGCGCAATAGCCGCCGGGAGAGCGGCGAAGATCCTGGAAAAGAACCCCGCGGCGAAGAGCCTGCTCGACGGCATCTTCGGCCACAAAAAGAAATAAGACGGGTTTCACAAACCGTGATCAGGCTGCCATGGCCCGATGGCGGCGATTCGTCAGATTCCGCCGGAAATCTTCGGTGCGCCGAACGATGTGCTCCACGTGCGTGGACGTGATCCGCAGGTCGGTCGCGATTTTCCGGACGCCCTCCTTCTTCGCGTACACATGAAAGAGGACACGGCGGTCGAGCAGGGGGAGATCCGCCAGATAATCGCAGATCGCCTGCCGGTGCGACGCGTGGCGGGGTTCATTGGTGGTGTTGCTGGTGCTGGTCATGCTGTTTCCTTTCTTTCGAAGAACTCTATCCGGTCCCAGAATGCCAGCCTGGCAGGATTTGCACTATCGGCAAGGGGACCAATCTATCGTCAGAATTCGTCTCTTTCCGGCTGTAGGAATAAGTCTTACATCTATCCGGCGTCAACCGTAGCTAAATTCACGACTTCGGAGTATGATGGGTGCAAATATGCGCCAAATAGCCGGAATATTCCGTCCGGGCGGGGGAATGGCCGTCCGATAAATGCATCGGTTACGTTTTGCTGACAATGTATCGGCGATCTGCGCCTTGATTGCCATCGCAATCAGTGTCCTTGCACTGTACGGGTGGCACACAGGAAGCCACGCATGGATTGCGTGGTCGAACGATATCGCCACCATGAAGGTCAATGTTTCGGTGGCGGCAATTCTGGCCGCGGTTTCTCTGCTGACGCTGCGCGGCGGCCCCTGGATAGGGTGGCTCAGCGACGGAACGGCGGCCGCGTCAGTCGCAATCGGTCTGGCCACTCTGGCCGAGTATGCATTTCACTGGAACGCCGGTATTGACGAGATCTTCGTTCGCGATCTGGACCCAGGCGCCGGCCTGGCCGCTGGACGTATGGCCCCATCGAGCGCCCTCAGTTTTGTCCTCATCGGGATTGCGCTTCTGCTGGCCCGGCGACGGGCACTGCACCGCGCGGCGCAGTTCGTGTGCCTGCCGGCCGGAATGATTGTCGTCCTCAGTCTCAGCGGGTATTTTTATGGCAGCACGGAATTGAGCCGTTTTGCCCCCTTCGGCCCGATGGCGCTGAATACGACGATCGCCTGCGGTTTCCTGCTGACCGGCCTGGTGCTCGAAATGCCGGAATCCGGCCTCGTGGCGCCCATGGCGCTCGGCGGTCTCAGCGGCGCCCTCGCGCGCCGCCTCATCCCGATGGCGGTTTTCGTTCCTCTGGCCGCCGGATGGCTCACCCTGCGAGGCGAGAATCTCGGTCTGTATGGCGCGGAATTCGGGCTGGCCATCTTCTCGGTGCTCACCATCATCGCTCTGGTCTTTTTCCTCGCGGGCAGCGTGAATTTTCTCTCCCGGATCGAGATGGCTCGCGATAAAACCGATCTCGATCTCAAGCGGCAGCGCGACGTTCTCAAACACCAGGCAGAGCTGATCGATCTTTCGAACGACGCCATCATCATCGCTGACTCCCGCCGCCGCATCGTCGCATGGAACGGCGGTGCTGAAGCTCTCTATGGCTGGCGTCAAAAAGAAGCGGTCGGCCAGTTTATTCACGAATTCCTGCAGACATCCTCCTCCATTCCGATCCGGGAGATGGATGAAATGCTGCAGAGCCGCCACAAGTGGGAAGGGCAGCTTACCCATACCTGCCGCAACGGCAGGCAGGTTACGGTCGACAGCCGTCAGATCCTGCGGCCTGACGCCGAGGGTACCCCCGGGAGATATCTCGAAATTAACCGTGATGTTACCGGCCAAAAGCGTCTGGAAGAACAGTTATTTCAGTCGCAGAAAATGGAAAGCCTCGGGCAGCTTGCCGGCGGGATTGCGCACGATTTTAATAATCTGCTCACCGTCATCAACGGCTATTGCGAATTGCTCCTCGGCGCGCCGGAGAGCGACCGCCGCTATCTCGATGACGTCCGGCAAATCCGCTCCGCGGGCGATCAGGCAGCGAAGCTCACCCAGCAACTCCTGGCCTTCAGCCGCAAGCAGTTGCTGAAATCCGTGGTCCTTAATCTCAACCACGTCATCGCCGATACCACCCGCATGCTGCGCCGGCTGATCGGCAGTCAGATCGACCTCGTGATGAATTTGTCGCCTGACCTCGCCAATGTACGCGGCGACGCCGTTCAGGTTCAGCAGATTCTCGTCAATCTGGTCGTAAATGCGCGCGATGCAATGGCGTCCGGCGGAACGCTGCGGATCGAAACCCTCAACATCACCCGCAAGGCCCGCCGGCTGGAGGGTGCGGGCGCCGGGCCGCAACCCTGTGTTCAGCTCACCGTAGCCGATACGGGGAGTGGCATCAAGCCGGAAATACTGGAACGAATCTTTGAGCCGTTCTTTACCACCAAGTCACGTGAGCGCGGCACGGGTCTCGGTCTCGCCACCGTCTATGGCATCGTTCAGCAGATGGGTGGAGAGATCGACGTCGATAGCCGCGTCGGGACAGGGACGTCTTTTCATCTTTATTTTCCCGGAACCGACGAAGCGCTTGCGGCAGCGGCTCCCGTGGCTGCTTCCGATCTTCGCGGTTCTGAAAACATCCTTGTCGTCGAAGATCAGGAAAATGTCCGTACTTTGATCGTGACCGCCCTCGAAGGATTCGGCTATACGGTGTGGAGCGCGCCCAACGCCCAACAGGCGCTGGCTTTCTGCGAATCCCACAAGGGCCGGCTCGATCTTCTGATCTCCGATATCGTGATGCCTGGCATGGATGGCAATGAGCTCGCCGTTCACATCCACAAGGCCCGGCCGGGAATCCGTATTCTTCTCATATCCGGCTACACCAACCGCGCCCTTGCGGCGGGTGCCGTGCCGCAGGGCGCCGCCTATCTGCCGAAGCCTTTTACGCCCGAAACTCTGGGCGAGAAAGTGCGGCAACTCCTCGCGCGCCCGGTTTCGCAGAAGAACATCCTCCTGGTGGACGATGACGCCCCCGTCCGCCGCGCCATGCGCCGGTTTCTGATGAACGCCGGATTCAGCGTGAATGAGGCTGTCAACGGTCAGGAGGCGATTGAGTACCTGTCTCAGGAAAAGAACGTTGATCTCGTCGTTACCGATATGGTGATGGACGTAAAGGGCGGGGAAGAGATGATCGGGCAGTTACGGCAGAGTCATCCCCATCTCCGTATCATCGCGATGTCCGGCGCATTTGGCGACAATGATCGCGAAACAGCCGCGCGTCTCGGCGTTACTGCAACACTGAAAAAGCCTTTTACCTGGCAGATACTTCTGGAAACGGTTCGCCTGGTTCTCGCGGAGAACTGAGCTTCAGCGGCGTACCGGCGCGAAAACGGTCACCGTCGTCCCCGTGCCGGCGTTGCCCTGAATCGAGAACGCCCCGCCGATTCGCACCGCCCGCTCGTTCATCTCGAGGATGCCCAGCGAGCGCGGGTCATTGATCTGCGCTTCCGTGATCCCTCTGCCGTTATCCTGCACCCGAAGAATGAGCTGCGATCCGGAGTGCACGAGCGTCAGCTTCACCTGTGACGCGCCCGCATGCAGCCGGATATTCTCGAACGCCTGCTGAAGAATCCGGAAGAGCTCGGCGGCAGCCCCATCGTCGGTCAGTTCGTCGTTGTCGGCGATCTGCGCGTCGCAGTGAATGCCGGTCCGCTCGCTGAAATCCTCCGCCATCCATTCGGCCGCCGCCGCGATGCCGAGACTGAGAATTCCCGGCCGCAGTTCGGATGAAATCTTCCGGGAAGCCCGAATCGCTTCATTGGCCAGAGCGAGCGATGCTTTTAGCCTTTCCGCTGTCGCCTCCCGGTCGATATCGCCCTTATCGAGCAGCCAGGCGCTGTTCATCTTGATGATCGTGAGGGCTTGCCCCAGTTCATCGTGCAGCTGCCGCGCGATGCGAGTGCGTTCGCGCTCCTGAGAATCCGCCAGCCGCCAGGCGAGTTTTCGAAATTGTTCGGATGTTGCCATGCCTGTCAGTTGTCCCCCGGGCACAATTGGCCGGGAAGTCCATTTCCGAAAATTCCCGTGGCTATTGAGCGTATCACTTCCGTTAGTCTTGAATAATCCCCGCTTTTATCGACAAAAAAATCCGCGCCCTGACGCCTGCAGAATTGCCGGCAGAACCGGTCGAGCGAGCTGGAGAAGATGATGCTGACCGGAGCCGCTCCCTGGTGGCGCTTTACGGCGCGAAGAACATCCACTCCGGTCCCGCTCTTCAAATGGAGATCGAGAATGATGACGTCCGGCAGGAGCCTTTGAATCTCCCGGATGGCTACTCGCGCTTCGGCGGCCGATCCCGCAATCGACACGCCGGGGATCCCCGCGAGCATCTCATGGATTGCCGAAAGGATGACGGGCGAATCCTCGACCGCAAATACCCGGGTTGCGCTACTCGTCTCCATTGGCCTTCAGGATACGTGTTTCCCGCAGCCAGGGAAATTGGGTTGCTCCTTATTCTCCTGTAGGAGGTTGGCGCGGCGCGATGTCGGTGTTTGTCCTACAGAAGCCCCGGTTAATCGATCAGCTTGTTGCGAATGACGTATTGGGCCAGTTCGGCGTTGCTCTCCATGCCCATCTTATGGAGCACGCGCGTCCTGTATGTACTGACCGTTTTCACACTGAGATTGAGCGCATCGGCGATCTTCGTGATCCCCTGGCCCGAGCCGATCCGGAGAAGGATATCGTGCTCGCGGTCCGAAAGCTGTTGGTGCAGGGGCCGCGAGGAATCAATCGCGAGTTCGTTCGCGAGCCTCTCCGCCGTTTCCGGACTAACGAATTTGCCGCCTGCCAACGCGCGCTTCACCGCCTGTATCAAAACCGACGGTGCGCTGTCTTTGCTGACATAACCCGCGGCGCCCGCCCGCAGCGCCCTTGTTGCGAACTGCTCTTCGGCATGCATACTGAGGATCAGAACCGGCAGATGAGGCTTGGCAGCTTTGATCTCTTTCAGCAGCTCCAGACCGCTTCGGCCGCGCAGAGATAAATCCAGAACGATCAGGCTAAGTGGTTGATCCCAAACTGCTTTCATCGCTTCCGGAGCTTCTTCTGCTTCGAGAATTATGCTCTCGGGAAATTCTTCACGCAGCGACTGCGCGATGCCCCTTCGAATCAGCGGGTGATCGTCAACCAGCAGAATGTGGGCCATGTTGTCCTCCGTTAGGGTCGTTTGTCATCTTTAGTCGTAAGACCCGTTCTTACGTTTTCGGGAACGCCATTCCTACGTGGAATGAAGAATATCCCGGATACTCCTTTCTGGCTTGCCATGTCACATTAACTACATATTAGACCAAATGCTGATTTGTTCCCGAACGGAAACTGAAAAACAGCATAAAAAGAAAACGAGGAAAAAACGGTGACACGCATTCTATTAAATTCTGACCACACGATTCTGACCGCGGGCCTTCGGGCGGTGCTGGAGGCTGGGAATGAGTTTTCCATGGCTTCCTGGCCTTCGATTGAAAACGTCGCGGAACGAGCGGTGACGGAAGAGGCGGGCGTCATTCTGCTCGATATGACTCAGGCGACCTCGCTCGAAACGATTACACGCCTGTGCCGCGATGCGCCCGTCCCCGTGGTGCTCTGGATCGATGATGCGGCCACCGAATTCATCTCGCAGGCCCTGAGCTCGGGGGTTCTGGGATTAGTCCGGAAGCGCGCCAGCCAGAGCATGCTCACCGAATGTCTCCGTGAGGTCGCCCAGCATCGTCTGTGGGTCGAGAATGACCTCAGCCGTCAGTTGCTCAGCACCAGAAACGTCAAGCTCACCCGTCGCGAACGCCAGTTGGCTTCGCTGCTCGCCCAGGGTCTGAAAAATAAAGAAATCGCCTACAGACTCGGGATCACCGAGGGGACCGTCAAAGTGTATTTATCGCGGCTCTATGGAAAGCTCGGCGTAAATGACCGTTTTGATCTCGCGCTTTTCGCCCTGAAAAATCTCGGACCTTCACAGTCCGCCGTATCGGAAAAACTCAGCGCCGCCGCCGCGATGGCCCCGCTGCCGATGCCATCCACTTTCAGCGTGGGCAGCGTTCAGGTTCAGTAGAGGTTCGTCACTTTTTACTCCGCGGCCGGGGAACCACCCGCTCCCGCCGCGGCCGCTCGAAAATCACGGGTGATCCGGAGGATCTATACATGTTCAAAAGTTCCAGTCTTCGCAATGCCGCTTGCACGGCGCCCTATTTTCAGGACGGCACAGTCGCAACCCTGCCGGAAGCGGTCCGCCTCATGGTCCGCTACCAGTTGGATGAAGTCTCGTCTGCCGTGGCCTTCCTCGATTCGTTGACTTCTGAAAGAGCTTGACCGCGAACGGAAGACGGGCGGCGCAGCGCGCTGAAGAAATCACGGGCGGAATTCCAGATTCGCCGCGGCCGTGAATTCGGGCGTCTGCGCGGGAAACGGTTCTTCGCGCAGCCTCTTCACCTGGTCGGCAGCCTTCTTTCCTGCCAGGAAAGCGTGATCGGAATTGTAATACTCCCACTCGCTGTAGCGTCCCGCCAGAATAATGTCGTGCCGTTCCAGCCAGGCGCGGGCTTCCTGAACTGCCGCCGCGCGATGGTGATCGTAGACCACATACGCATACGGAAGATCGCATTGCGCGGTCGCGAGGATCGGATCGTCGCGAGTGATCATGCCAACCCGCTGGCAATCTTCAATGCATAACTTCACCAGCTCGTCGCCTTCGCAGGGCAGAGGCTTACCCGGAGAGTACGTGATCTCGCAGGTTAATCCAAAGCCGCCTGGCGGGTTGCAGAATGGGCTCGCATTGCCCTGCACGAAAATGCGGTGGAATACCGTGTCTTCCGGATAGTAGATCCAGTGTTTCTCTGTGAGGCTCTCGCGCCCGAGGCCCAGATGAACGCACCGTACCGAAACATGACGCAGGCGTTCCGCGGCTGCCTGGATGTTTACCGGCGCCTCACGTCCCATCTGTCCAATGAGAACAGGCAGCGGCATGGTGCTGATGAGGTGTTCGTAGCGAATCCGCGATCCATCCTCAAGAGTCAGACTGTGCCGCTCCGGAGAAATTTCCGCCACACGGGCGTTCGTGCGCAATTGGCCCCGGAGATGTGGTACCCAGGCATCCATCAGACTCTGAAACCCGCCGCGCAGCGGATACCCGAAACGCGCGTTCGGCCCCATCGGCTTCGGAGCCGGCGATAACGCGCCCTCAATCATCTCCTTCAAATCCGGAAGAGGCACCCGCCCGCCCAGCCACGATGTCTCCATCTCATCCAGCGGCACAGCCCACAATTTCCGGTTGTAGGGGATCGCGAAATGTTTCGCGATCCCTGCGCCCCAGACTTTATAGATGAATTCCTCGAAATTCCTCGGCTCCGCGGATATGTGGCGCGTCGGCGATTTCCCGGAAAGCGAGGTGGATGCTTCGAGAATGCCGTCTGCGCAGCAATCCTTCACCGTGCATGCCACCGTATGTCCGTTGGGTTTGCCGTTGGCGTGCCCGTTCGCCGTTCCATTCGACTTTGCTCCATCCTTTGCCGGCTTCAGAGACCCGTATCTCGCTTCGACCGCTCCCACAATGCATTCGGCAATCACGTTCGCAGGCAAACCATAGAGCGACGCCTGAAACGGGTACCGTGTGTACACTTTCTTGCTGTAGATCCACGCCTCGCGATCCTGCCAGTGGATGTTGTCCTTCAGCAGCATTCGATAGAGCTGATGCACATAAGGATCGCCCGAGAACATAATGTGGCCCGCATAATCGAACGTGAAACCGTTCACCTCGATGGACCGGCACCACCCTCCCACCCGGCTGTTCTGCTCGAGCAGCAGCGAGTCGGGGCCGAGATGCCATGCCGCGCTGAGTCCCGTGGGCCCCGCGCCGATGACCACATTCGAGGACTGCTTCGTCGGTCCTGCGCTCCGGCGCTTTCTCTCCATCCCGCGCTCGATCTCTTCCAGCATCGCCGCCACCGTGGCGTTCCAGGAGGTCCGGCCCAGAGCCTGCCGCATTCCTTCCTGAAGACGTTCCCGCTCCGCGGCATCCATGCTCAGCGCTCTCTCGCACGCGGCGATGAACTCCGCCGGTGTCTCGCCCGCGAACACCAGATCTCCGTAGGGTTCCACCACATCCCGGATCGGCGTGCTCACGATCATCTTTCCCGCGGCCATATACTCCAGCGTCTTCGTCGGGCTGATGAACTCCGTCGAGCGGTTGCGCGCGAACGGCATCAGGCACACATCCCACCCCGCGAGATACGATGGCAGCTCTTCATACTTCTTCATCCCGAAGTAATGAAGATTCGGCCGCTGTGGCAGTGACGCGCTGTCGATTTTCACTATGGGTCCCACCATCGCGATTTGCCATTCGGGATGCGCATCGGCCACCGCGCCGAGCAGCGCCACATCCATGCGTTCATCGATCACTCCGTAATATCCGAGCCGCGGATGAGAGACCGGCGCCTGATCCGGCGCTTCCGGCAGGTTTCCTCCCGCCGAGGCGAAATGCTTTGCATCCACGCTGCTCGGAAAGCACCGAACCTGGGGATGACGATTTCGTTTGGAGCGGTAAAGACTCGGTCCGCCCGTGAACACCAGATCGGCCCTGCTGAGAAGCTCCTCTTCCCGCTCGATAATTTCGGGCGGCGCCCCGAGAAAGGCCGAGAGTTCATCCATGCAGTCATAGATTGTGAGGGCAGGCCGCAACTCCGCCACCGCCGGAACAGCCAAAGGCGTATAAAGCCAGAGAACGTATTCATCGAGAGCCTGCTCCTGGACGAGTGCGCGCAGCAATTCCCGCAGCCACATCGTTTGGTCCGGATGAAATCCGTCCCGATCGCACGGCGTGCACGGGCGGCACACCGTCACATTGTCAACCGGCTCCTGGAATTTCCACTCCGGCGTGCCGGATTCGCCGCGTATCGGCTCCTCCACGTACAGAATTCTGTGGGTGGCTGCCAGCCCGGCCATCAGGTGCTGCGGCCGCTGATAAACGAAATCCCACCGCAGGTGTGACAAGACAAGGATCGTCGGATTCTCATGCATAAGTTTTCGTGGTTCCTCGATCTGGTGCCGTCTTCATTGCGAAGCGCAGTCGCGCTGTATCTTTGCAGGATTCACGCCACGGTGCTGACACTTTCACTCGTTCCGTGATTCCGTGCGCGCCCATGCCGCATCCGGATCCGGGCCCGGAGCTCTTCGCGCATCGCGCAGAGCCTGTGCATATTCCTGGTTCAATATGCGTTCGTAATGGCCGGCTCGATTCTTTTTGAGGTCCCAGAGTCCACAGTTGTGCCAGTGCCTGCTGTTCTCCCAGTCATACCGGTCGAGGATGGGATAGAGACAAATACCTTCGATTCGAGTGCCGCGCTCAAATGCTTTGATGACTTCCGCCGTAACCTCGTAAAGCCACGGGGCCCTTCCAATTCCATAGTGGCTCGTCTCCGCGATGAACAGAGGACGTTCATACCGTTGCTGCACTTCCGCCAGAAGCAGGTGAAGCGGCCGCCATCGCGGATCGTCCGAACCCGCATCCCAGTGCAGTTTGCGGCCGCCCGGCACTTCCCACTCGTTGGCCGCATAAAAGTTGACGCCCACAATGTCCAGAAAAGTCTCGGCGCCGCCCAGTTCCGGCGCCGAGCGGCCTGCAATCATGTCCCACGCCTCGAACTGGCTCTCGCGCTGAATAAGAGCGGGCCTGACGTTCAATGGCTCATCGAGCGGAGGCACCGTATGAATCAGTGGTTCCGGCATTACGAAACGGGCGCGCGCGTCTATCAGGCGAATGTTCTGAATCGCGGCGAGCGCGGCTCGGACCAACTGACTCTTCAGTTCGGCGTCGCGTCCGCGCGCATACGGAAAAATCAGGCGTCGCCCCGCCGCCCAGGCGAAAAAGGAGATTTCATTGACCGGTGAGTAAAACGGAATGTCGTCCGTGTGCTCCCGATGGATGCGCGCCGCTTCGCCGCAGAATCGCGCGAAGCGATCCACGAATTCCGGAGAGAAAATATCCAGACCATCCGGCCATCCGTAGTGGAAGAGATCCCAGATAACCTGGATGCCCTGATCGCTCGCCGCATCCAGCATGGGGATCCAGCTCGACCAGTCATACGCGCTGCCGCGATCGATCAGATGCCACCGCAGTCCGTCACGTACCGTCAGCATCCCGGCTTCGCGCACACGCCGGTAATCCTCCTGGCAAAAGCGGTCGTGCTGAATCGCCGCCGTCATATCGAGGCGCCGCTTCTTACTGTTGATGTGCGAAGAGCACTCGAAGCCCGCCATCCAGAAAGATCGAAATACGCTGCTATCGGGGATCATTCGTCGTATGGTGGTCATCCGCCGGCATCGCGTATTGCGATTGCTGCCGCTTCATCAGACGCTCTCTCCATTCCCAATCCAGTCGCTGATCGTGCGGAGACTGCGGCCCGCGGGTCGCGAGCGCGATCGCGTCGAACGCGAATTTCGGACTCCGGTCCGCATAAAGCAGTCCGTTCGTCTCCTGATAAGTGTCGGTGAATTGCGTATAACAGAATCCCGCAAGATACGGAATCGAGCGAATCGCCGTCAGCAGATGAAAGTAGCGGTTCGCCAGATCTTCCGGATTCTCCGCGCGCGAATATCCCCACGTGTGCAGTACATCGCGCGAGTAGGCGATGCCCCCGAATTCCGTAATCATGATGGGTTGCTCGGTCTCGTTTTCGCTCAGAGACAGAAGCCTTCCCGCCGGCTGCTCGCGTTTGAAGAGCCGGTGGTGATCGCCCGGCTCGTAACGCGCGCGGATTCGCGCCGGATCGTGATCGTAGTCGTGAATCCCGATGACGTCTGTCGCCACGCTTTCCCAGCCGTCGTTTCCGACCACCGGCCGCGTTGGATCGAGCGTCTTCGTCAGGTGATAGAGCGCCTGTACATAGTGGCGCTGCGCCTGCGTGCTCGGCAGATCCGGAACGCCCCACGACTCGTTGAACGGCACCCACGCCACGATGCATGGATGATTCACGTCGCGCAGAATCACGTCCGTCCATTCGCGGGTCAGCCGGTGAATCGAAGCGCGGGTAAAACGATAAGCGCTGGGCATCTCCTCCCACACCAGCAGGCCCATTCGATCCGCCCAGTAGAGATAGCGCGGATCTTCGATCTTCTGGTGCTTGCGGACGCCGTTGAACCCCATCGCCTTCGCCAGTTCCACGTCATGGCGAAGCGCGTTCCCGTCCGGCGCCGTCATTCCCGTTTCCGGCCAGTACCCCTGATCGAGCACCATGCGCAGCTGATAAGGCCGGTTGTTCAGGATGAACTTCTCTCCCTGCACGCCGATTTGCCGCAGCGCCGTGTAGCTCTCCACCGCGTCCCCCACTTCACCCGACGCCGTCTCCAGCCGCACCGATGCGCTGATCAGCGTGGGTTTCGCGGGGCTCCACAGAAGTTCATTCCGGTAGTCGTCAATCCCCGGATCGGAAAGCGCCACCCTGCGGTGCACCTCTCCCGCCATGACCGCATAACGATCCCGCGCCAGAACACGGCCGCCGCCCTGCAGTTCCACCGAACAATAAAGATCGTCTCGCGCGCGGCCTTTCAGCCAGACTTCGCAACTGATTTCCCATCGTTCCAGATTCGGAGTCCATCGCAACGCCTCGATATACGTGGCCGGCACTGTTTCCAGCCACACTGTTTGCCAGATTCCAGTGGTGCGGGGATACCAGATCGAATGCGGTTCCAGTTGCCAGTCCTGTTTGCCTCTCGGTTTCGAAAGGTCTGCGGGATCGTCTTCTGCCCGCACTGCCAGAACATGGAGCCAGCCTTCGCCGAGGAGATCTGTGATATCGAACCGGAAGGCTGTATAGCCGCCGTCGTGCATCCCCGCCAGATGTCCGTCGATCCACACGGTGGCGTTGTAGTCAACTGCACCGAAGTGCAGCATCAGACGCGCGTCGCCTTCCGGACGGCGGTGTTCGAACTCACGCCGGTACCAGCAGGCGCGGTAAAAACCTGGATTCCCGATTCCGCTGGCGCGCGTTTCCGGAGAGAACGGAACGCGAATCCTCGCCTCCCATGGCGGATCGTCGGGTGTTCGGAATACGCACTCCGGGTCCACCGCGAAATCCCAGAGTCCATTGAGTGAAGTCCACTTTGTTCTTCGCATCTGAGGACGGGGATAATCGTGCATGGCGCGGGTCCGAAGTCCTTATGCCCGCACGGGGAGTGCCTTCGTGCTGTGCGAACGCAGCCCATTTTTGAAATCGCGTACCGTTGATCACTGCGGAACAGATCGCTTTCGCGCTAGCCTCATGGTCGAGGCAGACCCCATGGACAACGAAGAACAGATGACCGTCGGCGATTCTCTGAAGTTCCTGAGCGCGCTCGCCGCCGCCACAACAAAGTATTACGAAGCCCTTCCGGACGGCAGCGAACAGGCGCGCGCCGATTACGAAGCGGCGCTGATTCAATTCAGAAAATCGGTTCCTGTCGCGGCGGAATCTCCGGTTCGCTGAACGCACCTGTGGAATCTACCAGGCCTTTTTCAAAACCGCGAATCTGCGCGGCTGGAATCGATCATTGGCGGAACGTTTGCTTTTCTTCGGGCAGCGAGGTGCCGTCCGATGACCGAGTTCCTGAAATCGTTCTCCAGCATGTCCATCGCAATCGCCCTTCTTCCCATCCGTCAGGTGCAAACCGTGATGGAAGGCCGCGATCCCTGCCTGAAGACAATGGATGCCATCACCAGCACTACCATTGAAAACTTTCGCGGCGCGCTGTTCGAAACGTTTTGCGCGCTGGATAATGCGCAGCGCGGCGCCATCGCCATGGGAGAACGGATCCTCGCGTTCCGGGAGAACGGCGCGGGTCCGGACGTCGCCGTGACAAACGAAACCTGGCACTGGACGCCCGAAGATTCCTGCGCCGAAGAACGGCGCGCGGATTTCCGGCTGCGGCTTTAGAGAGCGGCGGACTTACTTCGCGACCTGCCCGGTCTTTGCTTCTTCAAGCGTGATGCCGTTCGCCTCGATCAGCGTACCGGTGATGGCATCCAGATTGATTCTCGCGCTTTGATACGAAACCACAGCCGAGAGTTCCGCCGCTTTGGCTGACGCCAGATCACGCTGCGTCTGAATCACGTTGTAAGCCGTCGATTCACCAGCCTGGAATTTTTTCTGCTCTCCATCCACCAGTTGCTGCTGCAGCACCGTATTCGCATGGGCTGCCTGATAACGCGCGCGCGCCTGCCGCAGCGCCACCACGGAATTCGTGACGTCGACTTCCACCTGATTGCGAGCCTCATCCGCGCTGAGCTGGTCCTGCCGCAGTTGGAGCTGATCGATCCCATAGTCCGCCTGCGCCTGCCGGTTTTGCAGAGGAGCGCTGATATACGCGCCGATGTTCTCTGTCGGATAATTGCGCGCGAAAATCTGCCGCAGCGCCGTGCCCGTGCCACCCACCAGAAACGAATCCGGCGGTACCCCATTTACTGGATGCGCCGCACCGGCGAGACCCGAATTCGTCACGGTCCCGAACGCCTGGGCGGCAGGCAGCAGACCGTTCCTGGTACCCACGGCGGAGATCTCCGAGTTCTTCAGATTCAGATCCGTCGATTTCAGATCTCCGCGGTTCGCGAATGCTTTCGCCACCAGCGCCTTCGTATCGAATGACTCTTCCGTTTCGGGAATCGTCACGGTACCGGTCGGAACAATCGATACCCCTTCCAGCACCGGATCCGCCGTCCCCACTCGGCTGATCAGATTCTTCAGTTGCAGCTCATCCTGCGCCAGCGCCGTTTTCGAATTCACCAGATCCAGTTGACTCTGCGCGAGCTGGTTCTTCGCGGAAATCAGATCGAAGGGTGCCAGATCACCCAGATCCACTCGCTTCTGATTGTCGTCGAG
>DASZVV010000085.1:0-24093 GCA_035546955.1 Bryobacteraceae bacterium | reverse complement strand
ATTGCAGACAGCGCGCCGAATTCTCTTTCGCCTTGCCGTGGAACGAGAAGATCAGCTTCGCGCCGGCCGCGGATTTGGCGTCGTCGCCGTGCGCTGCCTGCTCGGCATCCGTATGGGCCTGACCAGCTCCGTGACACATCTCGCATCCTGTAACGGAACCTTTTCGTTCCGGCAGCGTAGCATGATGCGTTTTTCCGAATTCGGTGAATTCGGGTTTGTGACAGGAGCGGCACCGTTCCGAACCCACGTACCCGCCCGCCTGCGGAACAACTGTTCTGGCGGCAATCGACGCCGGATCCGGCGGCTCGGGAAGTGTCTGGGCGAAAGACCCATCGCTCCACAATACAAATGCGATCAACGACGCCAGAACGATTCCCGCATTTTTCATTGCTGGTAAATTGAGCATGGAAAAAGCCAGGAATTCCCGAGGTGCGTGCGCCGTAAGTCTTTTGAATTGTGCATCTCTGTCATGCCGCGATGCTTCGGTTGCGCGGTTTGACGCAACCAGGCTCTGTGGTTTAACTCACCGCAGAATTTAAATGCTGATGACAGGACATGGCGATTCACGAACAATGTCGTACGCATGAGCGCCAAATCGATCCACACGGCTTCGGATTGCGCCCCGTCCGATCACCATCAGGTCTGCCCTCCTGCGCAATGCGAGATCCCGGAGGCGAATCGCTGGATTCGGATCACCGATCAGGACATCAACCATGGATGGGCGCTGTTCCACGTGAACAGCCTGCGCCAATGCGGCGCCCTCCAGAATTCCCTGGAGCTGGGCTCCGGCCGCGGCTGCGACCGTTAAGCCCTCATCCGTAGCGTGCACGACTTCCACTTCGGCACCCGTATCGCGAGCCAGTTCGAGAGCATACTCGGTGATACGGTTGCTTCCTGAACGAAGATCGACCGCCACGAGGATGCGCCGCGGTTGAGGATGAGCGCGGTGAGACGGCTCGGGCGCATGCGCGTCGGTCCACACCGGGATATCCACGCTACGCAGAACTTTCGCGGTCACCGACCCGAGCAGGAGCCTCCGAAAGCCTCCGTAACCGTGCGTCGGCATTGCGATCATATCGACCCGGTGGGCGAGCGCCGCGGATCGGATAACTTCGCCAGCGTGCCCGAACGATACAAGGCAAAGCGTGCTGAGCTTCGGGAGTTCCGAAGCAGCGAATTGACGGAGACGGTTCCTGCTGACGGTCTCCAGCTCCTCATAATCCGGTTCCGACGCATAAGCTATTTCGGGAAGCGCCGGCGCCGCCTCACAAGCATGGACCAGAATGACCCGGGCGTTGTAGAGCTTCGCGATGGAATAGACGAAGGGCGCCGTGGCGCGTGAGCGATCCGAAAAGTCGACGGGAAACAGAATATTGCGGATGACCATAATTCAATCCGATGAATGGGGCGGCATCCGGAGGCCCATCGCCACCCCGTTGGTTTCAGACAGGTTGCGGTGGCCGGAGACCGGACCTGAGTGAAATCGCGCAGTGACATCGCGCCCCTTCCCGCAGATCCGTTCCGGTGACTGCGTAAGCAATTCAATCTGCAATGCCGGCATTCGGCAGCGTGTCTGCACTTGTCCTTCGCACGATGGATAACGCGCTGATCCTCGACCGGATCCAGTTTGCTTTCACGGTCACTTTTCATTACATTTTTCCGCAACTCACGATGGGGCTGGCACTGCTCCTCGTCATTTTGAAGACCATGGCATTGCGAACCGGCAACCCGCACTACAATCAGTGCGCTCGGTTCTGGGCGAAGATTTTCGCGATCAATTTTGTAGTCGGTGTGGTGACCGGCATCCCCATGGAGTTCCAGTTCGGCACCAACTGGGCCCGGTTCTCCAAAGCCGCCGGCGGCGTGATCGGCCAGACGCTGGCGATGGAAGGGATGTACAGCTTCTTTCTGGAGAGCACTTTCCTCGGACTGTTTTTGTTTGCCGAAAAGAAACTCGGCCCGAAACTGCACTGGCTTTCCTCCGTTGCGGTGTGGGCGGGCTCCTGGCTTTCCGGATTCTTCATCATCGCCACCGACGCGTGGATGCAGCATCCCGTCGCAATGACACAGGGAACTCACGGAGAGATCGTGCTTTCCAGTCTCTCCGGTCTGCTGAGCAATCCGTGGATTTTCTGGCAGTACCTGCACAACATGATTGCGACGGTGGTGACGGGCAGTTTCGTGATGGCCGCCGCCGGTGCGTTCTATATTCTTTCCGCCAGGGCGGAAGAGTTCGGCAAAACATTTGTGCGGGTCGGGGTAATCGCAGGCGGCATCGCGGCTCTCCTCCTCGCGTTTCCTACCGGTGACGGCCAGAGCCTTATGGTCGCTAAATATCAGCCCACTACGCTGGCGGCGATGGAAGGGCTCTTCCATTCCTCCGACCGGGCGCCGCTGGCGATCATGGGACAACCCGACACCGACAAGCAGCGCCTCGACAATCCGCTCGAGGTGCCCCGCGCTCTCGGACTTCTGACCACGCGCAACTGGAGCGGCAAAGTCCAGGGTCTCGATACCTTTCCGCGCGAAAACTGGCCCGACAATATCCCGCTGCTCTACTTCAGCTATCACATCATGGTCGGGCTCGGGACCGTCATGCTGCTCATCATGGCCGTGAGCGCTCTCGAGCTCTGGAGAAAAAGCCTCTTCGGTCGCCGCGCGCTGCTCTGGGTGCTGATGCTTTCATTCCCGTTCCCCTACATCGCGACGACGTTCGGCTGGATGACGGCGGAACTCGGCCGCCAGCCCTGGCTCATTTATGGGCTGATGCGAACGACGCAGGGGACGTCACCACACGTCTCGGGCGGCAACAGCCTTTTCACATTACTCGGGTTCATGGGAATGTACTCGATACTCGGCGTTCTCTTTCTTTTTCTGATCTGGCGCGAAGTCGACCACGGGCCCGCCGGGAAGGAACTGGCGGAACCCGCGCTGGCGCACTACTGAGGACAATCGAAATGCCAACACTCTGGTTCTGCATTGTTGCCGTCATGCTGACGGCGTACGTTCTGCTCGACGGCTTCGATCTGGGAGTGGGGATCATCCACCTGATCGCCGCGCGCAGCGACAGCGAGCGATCCACGATGATCCGTTCGATCGGCCCCGTCTGGGACGGCAACGAAGTCTGGCTGCTCGCAGCCGGCGGTACGCTCTATTTCGCCTTCCCCGGGCTCTATGCGTCAGGCTTCAGCGGCTTTTATCTCGCACTGATGATCGTGTTGTGGCTGCTGATGCTTCGCGGCATTGCGGTCGAGTTCCGAAGCCACATCCGGCACCAGATGTGGGGCTCGTTCTGGGACATCGTTTTCTCCGGCGCCAGCCTGCTGCTCGCCATCTTCTACGGAACAGCGCTGGGAAACGTGGTGCGCGGCGTGCCTCTCGATAAGGACGGCTACTTTTTCGTTCCGCTCTGGACGACATTCCGGACCGGTCCTGAGCCGGGAATCCTGGACTGGTATACGGTCATGGTTGGTGTTGCCGCACTCTTCGTCCTGACGATGCACGGTGCGCTGTGGATCAATCTGAAAACCTGCGGCAAACTGCAGGAAACAGCGCGCCGCATCGCTTCCACCGTCTACTGGGCGGTATGCGCGGCGGTTGTTGCGATCACCGTCTGCAGCTTTCTCGTGCAGCCACAACTGGAAAAGCGCTTTACGGCCTATCCGCTGCTCTGGGTTTTTCCGCTGCTCGCCGCATTCGGCCTGCTGCTGCTCCGGCTTGCACTCTCGGCCTCACTTCATTTCTGGGCCTTTATCGGCTCCGCGCTGTTCATCGCAGGATTGCTCTGCAGCGCCGCCTTCGGCCTGTTCCCGCTTCTGCTGCCATCCTCCGGAGACGCATCCCTCAGCCTGACGGTTCTCAACTCGGCGGCTCCGGATTACGGACTCTCTGCCGGACTGAAATGGTGGATCCCCGCCTTCGCGCTGGCCGTGACGTATTCGGTTCTCGTTTACCGCCACTTCCGCGGCAAGGTATTGATTCCGCGGGAAGGGTCCGACGCCGAGTTCGCATCAGCCGCCGGAGACTAAGCCAGCCACTCCCACAATTCGTGCGCCGGACCCATTTGGCGCAGGCGCTCCTCCAGCGATTCATGGTTGCCCCAGACAACCTCGGGCGATTCGCCCGCGATCACCTCAATCCGATGGCAGCCGAGAACCTTCTCGCGCTCCGCATAAAATCCGTAGGACCGGCAGGCAACCGGCCGCGCATCGTAGATGAGACACGCGCCGGAGTCCGAATCCAGTAAGGGACAAACAACCGGCCGCATCGCTCCCGCGGAAGCCCGAACCCGCGCACGCACCATCTCCACGGCAGTGGCGGGCAGTGCATCGATGGCGTCTGCGATCGGCAGCCACTCCTCCCGGGTGACTCGCGGCACGGAGGCGAGATGCCGGCAGCAATCGTCACAGCCCTTTCGGCAGGGCCAGTCGCCGTGAGCCTCGACGACATTCGCGGCGCGGTCACGCACCTGTTCCTGAATCTGATAGAGGCGATCCATCTCCTGCATCGAGTTTAGAATCAGGCATGGATCCCACTCAACACGAAAAAGCGATGCGCTTTCGCGCTCTTCACGAAGCGCCCGGTCTCTTCATCCTTCCCAATCCCTGGGACTCGCTTTCCGCACGCATTCTGGCCGGGCTCGGTTTTCCAGCACTCGCGACTTCGAGCGCCGCGGCCGCTGCTGCCGCCGGGCGGCGCGACCACGGATTGACGCAGGTAGAAGCATTGGCGCACGCGAATCTGATTGTGAGCGCGACCTCGCTGCCGGTTTCCGCGGATCTCGGCAACGGGTTTGGCGACGCCCCGGAAACCGTGGCTGAGACGGTCCGTCTTGCGGCCGCAGCCGGGCTCGTCGGCTGCACGATTGAAGATTCGACGGGCAATCCGTCTCATCCGCTCTATGACGAAACGCTCGCGGTCGAACGAATTGCTGCTGCTGCCGAAGCTGCACGAGCACTCCCGTTTCCGTTCCTGATCGCAGCCCGGGCGCACAATTTCCTCTACGGATCGCCTGGCCTGGATGACACGGTCCGGCGACTGCAGGCCTTTGAGATCGCCGGTGCACACGTGCTCTTCGCGCCTGGCTTGCCGGATGTCGCGTCGGTGAGAAGCGTGTGCGCCGCGACATCCCGGCCCTTCAACTTCATGGCAGGCATTCCGGGGAAATCGTTCCCGGCCGCTGAACTGGCCGCGGCCGGCGTCAAACGGATCAGCCTGGCGACGTCGCTCTATCGCGCGGCGATGACTGGGTTGATTGACGCCGCGCTCGAGGGCAAAGACAGCGGCAGCTTCGGCTTTGTCGATCGCAGCAGATCAACCGCCCAGCTCAACGAGCTGATGGGGATCTGAACGGCTCAGGCTACTTCTGCTCGTCGTTGATCTTCTCGAGCACCGCATAGCGCGCGCGATCCGGCTCGGGACCCGCCTTGGATTCGACGTCGATTCGCATGCGCTGATAGCCGGTCTTCGCGTTGTAGGCCGGCCACTCGGGTAACCCTGCACCGTTCGGATTGAACGTCTTGATGAAATTGGCGAAGTAGGCCTGCATGGTCTCTGAGACCCTGTGGTCGTCGGCATCCCATTCATAGCGGGGATCGAGATCGAGATTCCCCATGGCGTACTGAATCTCCGAGGAATGGGCCGCACCGGCCGGCGTCATCGGAGCGCCTCCGCGGCCGCCGCCCCGTCCAGCGCCACTCCCAGTTCCCGCATTCGCGACCGGAGCTTCGCCCGGCATGCCGGTATAACGCGGCCGAACCCGCGCGTAGTAATAGCGATAAACCGGTTTGCCACCGTACTCCGCCTGAAGCTCGGTCCACTTCCACGTTCCGAAAGCAATGAAGCGGGCGCTGGCAAGATCGGTCGCGGCCTGGCGCGCTTCTTCGGGGGTCGTGGGCGCGTATACCTTCAGAACTTCATCGGCGTGTCCGGGATACAGCCGCTCGATCGCAGCCTTGAAATTCTCCACAGTCGGCTCACCCTGTCCGAGAACGCTGTTTGGGCCCTGTTCAGCCGAGTTGCTCCCGGCGAGCATGGGAATCTTCGCCTGCTGGCCAGCCTCGAAAATCTCCGGCAGCGTCTTCGGCAGGAAGTAACCGTCCAGGTTCACGCTGAAGGAGAGCGCAGGCCCCGCGCCACGTCCGCCGCCGCGTCCCGCAGGAGCAGTCAACTCCATGATTTTGTCCGCGCTCAGCGCGCGCAGCTCTTCGAGGGAAGTGGCGCCTGCCTTTTCGGCGAATGCGACGCCCGTCTTTTCGGTCTCCGCGAGCGGCTTCGGCGGCAAAGTCGCGATCAGCGCACCGCTCTCACCAATGGCTCCGGCCATCAAATTTTTCGAAAGCGGCGATGCCATCAGCGCGCTGACCGAAATCGAGCCCGCGGACTCGCCGGCCACCGTCACATGCTTCGGATCGCCACCAAAGGCCGCAATATTCTTCTGTACCCATTCGAGCGCCGCCACCTGATCGAGCAACCCGTAGTTGCCTGACGCATGGTGCGGTGATTCTTTCGTGAGTTCCGGGTGCGAAAAAAATCCGAAAATGCCGAGGCGATAGTTCAGTGTGACCGCAACGATTCCTTTGCGAGCCATGCTCTCGCCGTCGTAACGGTATTCCGAGCCTCCACCATTCTGAAATCCGCCGCCAAAGATATAGACCAGCACCGGGAGCTTCTCATTAGCGGACTTCGCCGGCGTCCAGACATTCAGATACAGACAATCTTCACTGGGCCCGCTGCTGCGGAACCAGTAATCGCCGCCAGCGCGCTGCATGCAGCGTGCGCCCCACTCATCCGCCTTGCGCACGCCGCTCCAGTTCTTCACCGGCTGCGGAGCCTTCCAGCGCAGATCGCCGACCGGAGGGGCGGCGAAGGGAATTCCGCGGAACATCCGCACGCCGTCTTTGGAAGTATTGGACTCCAGAACGCCGTTTGCAGTTTTGACTCTATCGGCCCCGAAAGCCGCTGCGGCCGCAAGAAAACACAGGGAGACTGTCAATGGAAGTCGCTTCATGGATCACCTTTCCAGCACCTGATGCTATCACGTTCCGGCGCGGCTGGTGCTCTCAGGCGGCCGCCCGACGTTCCGAGACAATCCTGATCGATTCTGCAAACCGTGGCGACTGCGCATTCCGCCGGACCCGATCCCAGTGAACGCGTCCACAGGCGATTTTGCATGCAAGATCGTCCAATTTGACTTCGCCGGTCCAGAAGCGCCGCTGGAATTCGTGATATTCGGGAGCCGACTTACTCCAGTCGATTGGTTCAGCGCCCGCCTGCAGAATCAAAAAAGCCATCGTATAGAAGATGTGGGCCACCTGCTGCATCAGGAAGAAACGCGCCCGCTGATATTCATCAGGCGGCTGTGCGAAAAATTCGGCCAGATAACACTCTTCCTCGGCTTCACTGGTCACAATCATGTTCGCCACAGCGGCCAGGTCGGCATACCGGTCATTCAGAAATGCGGCTTCCCAGTCGATGAGCCAGACGCGACCCCCGTCGAAAAGGATGTTGTCCGGCTTGAACAGATCGTTGTGGCTCGGGGCCATCTCCTCCTGGGGGACGGAACAGACGGAAGCCAACTGGGCGTGCCGCGCGATCAGTTCGTCGACCTCGCCCGGCGGAAGAACGCCCACCGCCCGGCAGCACTGCAGGATGCCATCCACCCCCGGCCCCTTCTGCAGCAGGAAAGTGCACGACGTATTCAGGTGGCTCGCTCTGCCAGGAAACCGGGGGAGAGCCTGAAGCGCGCGGAGCACACGCGGAACACGCACCAGCGCTTCGGTTCGGGGAAAGAGAATCGCACCCTCCACAAATTCTGTAATGGAAATGCGGTCCTCCACGCTCGTGGAAAGGACTCGAGGTGCGAGTCCAGCATCCGCCGCGGCCCGCATGCAGGTAAAGTGACACGTGGGATCTTCGCTTCGCAGAATAATCCGCAGCAGATAAACAGATCCCTGTACTGCAATTCGATAAACCTGCACTTTGTTGAACGTCCCATTCGGTATGCGGTGAATCTCATCGAATACCGCGACACCGAACGTTTCGCGCAGCGCCTTCGTCACAGCCAGGTTCTTTTCTTCCGGAATCATGCCGCCCCCTGATTTGACCGCCCACAGGCCGGCTCCGAACAGTCCCGGCGAAATTCAGTCCGCAGGGCGTCCGGAAACCTGAATCGAATGTCCGTGGGGTTGATGGTAGCAGAATGGCGGCGGAAATCAAGTCTTGTTTTCAATAATTTAGAGTGCTATCCTGTAATTGGGAAAGGGAAGGATGCCACGCCTTCGACTCCCGGCCATCTGCGCCGCGATTGCCGTCGCGGCACTCCTTACCGGTGCGCTCTATCGACTCTGGCCGCGCACGATTCATCCCGCAATTCCCGATTCACCTCTTCTGGACTCCCTCAGCGGCGGCCGGCAGCGGATTACGATCCCAGGCCGGACACTCGTCGGTTTTGTGGGGCCTTTCGACAATGAGCTCTTCGCCTGGCTGATGTTCGATTTCGCGCGGACCGAAAGGGCGCTGGCGGGCAGCGAGGTGATGCTGATTGTGAATGACGATGACATCTCTTCTTATTCCCTCGCCCTGAAATGTCCGGACAATCTTCCGGACTGCGTGGATGAGATCGCCCGTCTGCGCGCGCGGGGAATCGGCGGCACGCTTTCCTGGGCCTTCCTGACCCGAACAACGGTGAATCACTTTGAGGAGGAAACCCGAATCTTCATCCGGGCATACAGCGGGCCTGCGCAGAATGCCTTTCACCATCTCTCCACGAAAAAGCGGGCGGCCTACGTGAGTCATTTTTTGAGGTTCAAGGCTGCGACCGACAAGCGTGTTCTCGGGGACGCGACAGTCCGGTCGCTGAGCCCTGAAAAAGCAACGCAACTCGCCGCCGACATCATCACGGTCGCCGACTTTTACGATCTGCCGCTCTCGTCCTTTCTGGGAATCGGCGCGATGGAGAACAATTATCTGGATGTGAACGGAGATCTGCAGCACAAAGTCTGGAAAAAGCGTGCCGACTCAGGCGATGTGGTGGTGCGCCGCGCGAGCCGCGGAGTTCTCGTCGAGAATCCGGCACTGGGTGTCTGGCAGATCACGCGCGAGACGCTCCGTTACGCGCATTCGCTATTTCTGAAAGACCGGCGCGACTACAGCCAGCTTCCTCAGCGCCTCCGGCCGCCGCGGGCACTTCAGATCGACAACACCTCCAGCGGCGTTCTGACGACGTATGCGGGGCTTTTGCTACGGCACCTGCTTGATTATTTTCACGGCGATCTCAGTCTTGCAATCGGCGCCTATAACGGCGGACCCGGCAACCCCAATCAGGAGTATGAGACCGGGGTTCGAAACGTGGCGGAGTATGCTCACCGGATTCTCGACCGCGCCGCAGCGCTTCACGGCGATGATGCGGAAATGGCAACCGACCGCGGTATCAGCCTCACCTCCTGCGCGAACGCGCATGGCTGCGCCTAATCGCGCGGAACCCCCCAGACTTCCGGGCGCGGCTCATTCCATTCACAACACTTCGCGCGCGGCTACTCAGTTGCGCTGAGTGGTGCGTACAAAAAACGAGGTGGATCATGAACCGGCATCATTTCTGGATTCTCCTGATTCTTCTTTTTGTCAGTGCCGTATCGCTCGGGGTCGTGCTGAAGCCGGGCGTGAGTTCCGGTATCGTTCCGTGGATTCAACCGCGAATCATTTCGTTCTATGCGACGCCGGAGTCCGTGAAACGCGGCGACACCGCCACACTCACATGGGAAACGACGGGCGCCGCCAGCGTGTTGATGCATGTCCACACGGTGCTCGGCCGCAATGAGGAAACCCGAAGCGGCTTGCCTCCGAAGGGAACTGTGAAGGTGCAGCCTCGCGAGGATACGGTCTACGTGCTCGAATGCGAAGGCGGCATTGGCGGGCATTCGGTCTCACAGAGCGTGTCTGTCCGGGTGAAAGACATTCTGATCACCAGCGAATGACCGGGAGACCACGATGACCGCCCGCATTGTCAGGTTGACGACTCTCTGGATTCGGATGCTGCTCTGCGTGACGGCGCTGCCCGTGGCCGCTCAGCAGGCGAACGAACCCGGCTTAACGCCCTCACCTGCTACCGGCAAAGAGCTATACGGAACGTTTTGTGCCGTCTGCCATGGGCAGGATGCGCGAGGAAACGGATCCGCCGCCGTCGCCCTGAAAACGCTTCCACCGGATCTGACTCTGCTTTCCAGCCGGAACGGAGGAAAATTTCCTCTGATGAAGGTCACGCATGCGATCACGGGCGACGAAATTATCTACGCTCACGGCACTCGCCAGATGCCGATTTACGGCGAACTGTTCCGCGGCATCCGGGATGAAGATACGTTCGTCACGCTGCGTGTTTCGTTGCTGACGAGTTATCTTGCATCGCTGCAGAAGAAATAAATGGAGATGACAATGATTTCGCAACTCGAAGAGAAGCAAACCAGGCCAATGGCGCAAGGCCTGATGAAGGCAAATGTATTTCGCGCGCCGGGCCACTTCGGACTGGAAGAAAAGCCGATTCCACACGCGGGCCCCGGCGAAGCCGTTGTCCGGGTACGGCTGACGACGATCTGTGGGACCGATATTCATATCATTCGGGGCGAGTATCCTGTTGCGCCGGGCCTGACGATTGGCCATGAAGCCGTCGGCGTTATTCATGAACTCGGACCCGGCGTGGAGGCCTATCACCCTGGACAACGCGTGATGACCGGCGCCATTACACCTTGCGGGCAATGTGAGCCGTGCCTTCGCGGCGACAAATCACAATGCGGCGGCTCACTCGGCGGCTGGAAACTCGGCAATACCATTGACGGCACGCAGGCTGAATACGTGCGGATCCCGCACGCCCAGGCTAATCTGGCGCTGATTCCCGAGAGTCTTTCCGACAGGCAGGTGCTGCTTCTTTCCGATATCGCTTCCACCGGGTTTTCGGCCGCCGAACGCGGACGAGTCCAGCTGGGCGACACGGTGGTGATCTTTGCACAGGGCCCAATTGGCCTTTGCGCCACGATCGGCGCCCGCCTTTGCGGCGCGGGACGCATTATTGCCGTTGACTCCGATCTCAACCGTCTGCGCATGGCGCAGGAATTCGGAGCCACCGACGTACTCCAGGCAAGCCTTAATATCCAGGAGCGAATCCGCCGGCTAACCAACGGCGCCGGGGCCGATGTAGCCATCGAGGCCCTGGGCACCCAGGCAACGTTCGAGAATGCTTTGCGCTGCCTGCGCCCCGGCGGCACTCTCTCGAGCCTTGGCGTTTATTCCGGTCATTTGACAGTGCCGCTCGACGCATTTGGCGCCGGGCTCGCCGATCAAACGATCGTGACGACGCTCTGCCCGGGCGGGAAAGAGCGGATGCATCGCCTGATGCGCCTCGTCGAAACGCATCGCATCGATCTGACGCCATTACTGACACACGAGTTTCGGCTGGATCAGATCGAGGAGGCTTATGACCTGTTCTCCTCACGGCGCGATAACGTTCTGAAAATCGCCATTCAGGTGTCCTGAAGATGCTGCCCTTTCGCAGTATTCTCTTCCCCGTCGATTATTCCGACGCGTCGAAAGCGCTGGCGCCCTGGGTGGCGCAGATGGCCAATCAGTTCAACACCAGTCTGACGCTGCTGCATGCGTACTCACCGGATTTCCTCGCTTACGCAGATCTCGCGCCGCAATTCGTAGAACTGAGCGCCTATTCCCGGCAATTCGAAGAGAATCGGCTGCGGGAGTTCGCGCGGGCGTCGTTCCCAGGCCGCCCGGTTGATACGATTGCGACGCTGGGCGATCCAGCCGCGGTCATCGAAAGCGTCATGGAACATCAGGGTGCCGACCTGATCATGCTGCCGACGCACGGGCGCGGACCCGCACGCCGGCTGCTGCTGGGATCCGTCACCACAAAGGTTCTTCATCACGTCAGCGCCGCCGTGTGGACCGCCGCGAACACCGTGCTGAGCGCAACACCGGCGAGCCCGCCCCAATCAATACTCAGCATTGTGGATGATACCGGGGAATCCGAGGTGATTCTGCGCGCAGCAGCCGCGCTTGCGGCCGAATTCCGCGCGCGATTGCGCCTGGCGACAGTTGTTCTGCTGCCGCAGCCCTCACGCGGTCTGGATTTCGAACAGTATTACCAGATGCTCCGGAGCGCAGCCACCGAACGCCTTCGGGAACTGAAGGGCCGGTTGAATATCGACGTGCCTTTTTCGGTTCTCGAGGGGCCGGTTTCACGAGAGGTTCACGATGAAGCTGTCCGCCACAAGGCAGATCTGATCGTCGCTGGCCGCGGCAGTTCGCAGGATACCTTCGCAGCGTTTTCTTCAGGACTTTATGACGTGATCCGGGAAGCCCCGTGTCCGGTTTTAAGCATCTGACTACAATCCGAACAGGAACGCGGCGAACAATGCGATCCCGGAGCCGAGCGCCAGCATTCCCCACCCGCGGAAGCGCTTCAGGTTCCACCACATGTAGAGTCCCGTAGCAATCCAGGTCATCATCGTCAGCTGAATCACATCCACGAGGGCGGCCCAGAAAATCTGAAGAGATCCGTTTGTATCGTAGCCGCCGCGTGTATGAACCCGAATGAGCAGAATGCGTGCATTCGCCCAGCCGCGCGTTGCGCTCACATGCCGGGTTGCCGGGTCAAACGTGATCTGGGTATTCGAGAGGAAACGGACCTGATTGATGATGAGCTTCTCATCGTGATCGGTCCAGCGCACGGCGAAAGGTCCATCGAGGCCATTGGCCTTCAGCAGGCGTTCCGCGAACGGGCGAGGATCGCCCTGTCTGATAGCGGGCTCATCGGTGTAGAGGCGATCGAACAGCGGCGTCATCTGAGGCTGACCGCTGCCAAACCATGCAGGGTGATTGAAAACGGCGGAGCTCAGCGCATAAAAAAGAAACCAGGGAATGAAGAACAGCCCGGAATAGAGGTGTGTCCGCCGATTGATCTTATCGAAGCCGATGCGGCGTTTGCGCCTGACGATGGGTTCGGTGCCGGTCATCCCTATTTCTCGTTAGCTCGTCAGGATCAACCCTGCAAACAGCGCGATTCCGCTCAACAGCACGGCCACTCCGGTATTTCGCGTAATCTTCAGTTCCCACCACATCCAGAGGCCGGAGAGAATCCAGAAGGTCATCGCGATTACCACAATGTCGACGGAGACCGCCCAGGCATTGTCGGCCACGAACGAACCACCATAGCCGCGCCGGCGGTGCATTCTTTCGAGCAGCGGCTGCACGGCAAAATTCTGTTTTTCGACGAGGAGATGTCCATCGGCGGGCGTGTATGTGATGCGCCGCGGGGCCACCAGATCGTTCCGGACCACGGTCAGCGTCTTCTTATCTTTACTTAAAGTGGCGCGGAAATTTCCATCGAGATTGAGTTCCCGGAGAATCTCCTCGCCCATGAAATCCGCTGAGGCATCCGCGCTGAATCGCGCGGGGAAAACCTGCTCACTCACCTTCTGCCAGGGCGTGGAATGGAAGTTCGGGCTGAAGGCATCGCGGTGCGTCATCGCCAGTGTGCTGAGGGCGTAAAGCAGCACCCAGGGCGTCAGGAACAGCGCCAGATACATATGGGCCTGGCGGACGAATTTAGAGAACACCGAACCGAACATATCACGACCCTCGCGATCTCAAGCAATTGCGGACTCACCGTTCCGGCCCCTGGCGAATTCTTTCGGGCTGGATCACACAGCCTGCCGAATCACCCGCCCGCGGGCAAGGCCGATCGCTCTTTCGGGCGAGTTGCGCGGCGAGCGGATTGCAAGTCTGTTAGCGGCGGTGACAGGCCTGCCGCTGCAGGAATTCTTGTCTCGCCGCATCCGGCAAATCGTGCAGGGATTCCCGGGATTGACCCCGACGGGACTGCCTGACTCGATGGAATGCTGAGCACCGATGTCCGCGCGCTCGGGAGAAAATGAAAAAAACGCAGTCTCCTCCGGCGCAGCAAACCGGAAAGCTCCTCCCGGTTCCCGATCTCTGGCGTCTCCTCCGCGGCGGCTCGGCACACTGATCTTCTCTCTTCTTTCGGTCATTGTTGGCGTAGTTGCGGGTGCGGGCGCGGTTCTTTTTCGCGGACTCATCGCGGTGCTGCACAATTTGCTCCTGCTGGGGCGCTTTTCCTTTGTTTATGACGCCAATACCTGGACGCCGCGCTCGCCCTGGGGAGCCGGCGTAATCCTTGTACCGGTCCTCGGGGCCATCGCCGTCGCGTGGCTGGTCGTGAATTTCGCCCCAGAGGCGCGCGGCCATGGCGTGCCTGAGGTCATGGATGCGATCCATTACCAGAAAGGGGTCATACGTCCCGTGGTGGCGGTCATCAAGTCGCTGGCATCCGCAATTTCGATCGGCAGCGGCGGGTCGGTTGGCCGCGAGGGGCCGATTATTCAGATCGGGGCGTCTTTCGGATCGACACTTGCCCAAACACTGCGTCTCGCGGCATGGGAGCGTATGACTTTGATTGCCTGCGGCGCGGGCGGGGGCATTGCAGCCACGTTTAACACACCGGTAGGTGGACTGCTGTTCGCGGTCGAGATCATGATGCACGAGGTCAGCGCCCGTACGCTCGTGCCGGTGATCATATCGACGGCCACCGCCACATACATCGGGCGCGTTGCGTTCGGAACACATCCCTCCTTCGTTATCCCTTCTTTCGAGACTCTCGATTTCAAGATTCAGAACCTTCTGGTTTTGGTCTGCTATGCCGGTCTCGGCATACTCGTCGGGTTGTTGTCGACATTATTTATCCGCACGGTTTACTGGTTCGAAGATATCTTCGAAAAGCGCGTCGGAGGGAGTTACTATCGCCAGCACATGATCGGGATGGCATTTGTGGGCCTGTTGTTCTTCAGCCTGATGCAGGGCTTTGGGCACTACTACACCGAAGGTGTCGGCTATTCCGCGGTCCAGGAGATCCTGACCGGATGGAAGCACCCGGCGATGTTGCTGCTTCTGCTGTGCGCAGCTAAACTTCTTGCCACGGGACTGACGCTCGGCTCCGGCGGGTCAGGCGGAATCTTCTCGCCGGCGCTCTTTCTCGGCGCAACGCTGGGCAGCGCGTATGGATTGGGGCTTGCCCGCATGTTTCCCGCCGTTGCCATCAGCCCGCAAGCGTTCGCGGTGGCCGGTATGGCGGGAATGGTTGGCGGATCGACGGGCGCGGCACTGGCCGCGATCGTCATGATCTTCGAAATGACTCTGAACTACAACGTAATTATCCCGCTGACGCTTACAGTTGCGATCGCCTGGGAAGTCCGCAAAGCACTGTCTCCGGAAAGCATCTACACGTTCAAGCTGGTGCGCCGCGGCCACCGCATGCCGGACGCGCTCGAGACCAACGCGTATTATGGACGCCGCGCCCGGGATCTTATGAACAAGCGCGTCGCCGTCGTCGAGGCTTCTCTCACCCCTGCCGAACTCCGGCGAAGATTCGTCGACCATTCCGATGTGGAGTATTTGCTGCTCAAGGGACCGGGCGGTATCGGTGCGGTGATGCCACGCGGACATGAGCCCATCAAGAACGTCTGTCAGTTGGGAGCAGATCTGACGCTGCTCGACAGCCTCAAACAGATGCACCATTCCGGCGCTTCGATCGGAATTGTGTCAGATGGCGCCCGCGGTGCGCACCCCTCTGTCCAGGGCGTGATCACGAGAGAACATCTGGCCAACGCGCTCGCCGAATCAATCGAACACTATGACGACGCGATTTGATTTCCTCCCGATGGGCCGGTACTCCGTTTTTTCTTAACAATTGATGCAGGGGCTGAAGCAGACAACGGTCCCATACCTGCCGCGAAATGGCGGATCGAATGCGCCATTCGTCGCTTCTTTTTGTGATCTGCGCAACGCTGGCATATGCTCAGAGCCCGGCGGAGCAGCATCGCGAACCGTCACGCGCCAGCATCCCTCCTCTCACTTCGTCTTCTCAAAGCGATGCGGTGAGCGTAACGGAATCAGCCGCGGGTGCCCAATCCGGCAATGGAATCCAGGGCTCGGTCAGCATCCAGGGACCTTACCGCGGCAGCGTCGCAACCGGCACTGCATCCGGCGGCGTTCTGTCTCTCACGCTCTCTGAGGCGGTTGCGGACGGCCTGAAATCCAATCTGGGCGCCGTGACGCAATCACTCGCGGTGCGCCAGGCGGAAGGACAAAGAATCGATGCGCGGAGTCTTTTGCTCCCCCATGTCAGCAGCATTGTGACGGAAACCGTACAGCAGCTGAACCTGCGGACGGCGGGTGTTCTGGAACCCAGCTTTCCTCTCGCGGTTGGGCCTTATAACTTCTTCGACGCACGTGCCGCGCGCGTGGAGCAGCAAGTTTTTGATCCAGTGAGCCTGGGAAATCTGCGGGCCGCCGGCCAAAATGTGCAGTCCACGAAAGATGCGGCGCTTGACAGCCGTGACATCATCGTCCTCGCAGTTGCCGGCTCCTATCTCCGCATCGTCTCGATGGAAGCCGGTATTCTGGCGGCCCACGCTCAGGTCGACACTTCGCAGGCGATTTTTCAGCAGGCGACCGACCGGTTCCATGCGGGACTTGCGGCTCGCATCGATGCCACCAGAACCGAGGTGCAGCTCGATAACGATCGCCAGCGCCTGCGCGCGCTGGAAGCCGATCTGGAGAAAGCGAAACTCGATCTCGCACGGTTGATCGGACTGCCGCATGGACAGCGCCTCGAAATTTCGGACCACTTCCCCTACACACCACTTGGCAATTACACGCTCGACCAGCTTCTGGCGGACGCGGAGTCCCATCGCTCCGATCTCCAGGCGGCGATCGCCAGCGAGAAATCAGCCGAGTTCGCATTGCACGCCGCGCACGCTGAACGCCTTCCCAATCTGAGCTTCCAGGCGGACTATGGAGCCGCCGGTCTTCGCCCCACCGCGGAAGCGCACGGCGTCTTCACCGTCGCTGGCGTCCTTTCGATTCCGCTCTATCAGGGCGGACGCGTCCACGGTGATATCGAACAGGCCGATGCGGCGCTGCAGGCCCGCCGGGCGGCCCTCGAGGACATTCGCGGGCGCATCGATGACGACGTCCGGCGTTCCTGGATCGATGCGAACGCCGCGCAGGATCAGGTCGCGATCGCCCAGCGCAATATCGATCTGGCTCATGACACTCTCACGCAGGCGCGCGACCGTTTTGCTGAAGGCGTAGCCGACACCGTGGAAGTGGTACAGGCGCAGCAAACCGTCACGCAGGCGGAAAACGATTACATCAACGCGATTTTCGCGCATAATCTGGCGAAGGTGTCGCTGGCCCGCGCCGAAGGCGATACCGAACGCAGGCTTCCACAATTTCTTCGAAAGTAGCCGATGCCCGACCCCATCGAGATGGACCCGCAGGCAGTGCACGACGAGCAGATTCGCCTGCGCGCGGAACTCGATCTGCTGCGGCGGCAATATCAGGATTTGCAAAAAGAAGTCGCGCAGAAAAATGCGCCTTCAAAGGACGAGGGTGGGGGCGATAAGGACGACGAGGGCAATAAGGAGGGCAAGGGCGATCGGGACGACAAAGATGATAAGGAAAAGGAAAAACCAAAGCCGCCATTCTTCACTCGTGTGCGGCGCTGGATTGCCGCGCATCCCGTCGCTACTATCGCGATCGTCATCGGCCTCATCATTCTGGTGATCGCCGCGATTCTGCTCCTGCAGTATCTCGGCAGCTATGAGAGCACCGATGACGCGGAAATCGGCGGCCACACAGACCCGATCAGCAGCCGCATCAGCGGCGAAGTGGTGGGCGTTTATATCGAAGATACACAGCATCTGAAGAAAGGGCAGGTGGTCGCCGATCTGGATCCGCGCGATTATGAAGTCGCGCTTGCACAGGCGAGGGCGAATCTCCTGCAGGCCGAAGCCAGCCTGAAAAGCCAGGCGCCGAATGTTCCGATTACGACAACTGCGCAGCAGACGGAAGCGCGAACAGCGGAACTCGATGTTGCCAGTGCCGAAGCGGCGTTGACCGCATCGTCCCAAAACTCGAACGCCGCGATAGCGGACCTCAAACAAGCAGAAGCCACTCTCGCCAATGCCGAGCGGGACGCCGAGCGATATCGGCTGCTTGACGTCAAACAGGAAGTTCCGCATTCTGTCTACGACCAGAAGGTCACCGAAGCTGACGTGCAGCGCGCGCTGGTCGCTTCCAGGCGTTCATCTGCCGATGCCGCGCGCAAGGCCGTGGACGAGCGGCAGGCCGCGCTCGATCAGGCGAAACAGCGGCTTGCCGAAGTCAGCAGCAATTTGCCGCGAACGATCGCCGTTCAATCCGCAAACGTGGAAACGCGCCAGGCGGCGGTGCGCGCCGCCAAATCGCAGGTGGATCAGGCACTGCTCAATCTGAGCTACTGCAAGATTGTTGCGCCCGCGGATGGCATTGTCGGCAACAAAACCGTGGAGGTGGGCCAGCACCTCGCGCCCGGCCAGGAGCTCTTTGCGCTGACACAGACGAATGACGTCTGGGTGACGGCGAATTTTAAAGAGACGCAGGTTCGTGAAATGCGCCCGGGTCAATCCGTGAGCATCAGCGTGGACGCGCTCTCGCGAACATTCGACGGATATGTGGAGGCGCTTCCCGGCGCCACCGGCGCAAAGTACAGTCTGCTGCCGCCGGAAAATGCGACCGGCAACTACGTGAAAGTGGTGCAGCGGCTGCCCGTACGTATCCGCTTCAAATCCGGCCAGTCTTATCTCTACCGGCTGCACCCCGGCATGTCAGTTGAGCCGAAGGTCTGGATTTACACACGATGAGAAAGATCGCTCGAAATGCCGGCCGCTAAAAGCAAGACCGGCAACTGGCGGCCGACCCACAATCCGTGGCTCATCGCGGTCTCCGTCATGATCGCGACGTTCATGGAGGTGATGGACACCAGCATCGCCAGCGTAGCCGTGCCTTACATCGCGGGCAGCGTATCCGCCACCAACAACGAAGCGGAATGGACGCTGACGGTCTACCTCGTGGCGAACGCCGTGTTTCTTCCTTCGAGCGCGTGGTTTTCGGAGCGCTTCGGACGAAAGTGTTTCTTCATGGTGTCGATTGCGGTTTTCACCGCAGCGTCGTTCGCCGTCGGGATTGCAAACAGCCTGGGCCTGGTTCTTCTGGCGCGCGCGATTCAGGGCGCCGGCGGTGGCGCTTTGCAGCCACTCTCCCAGGCGATCCTGATGGAAAGTTTTCCACTCCAAAAACGTGGACAGGCGCTCGCCGTGTTTGCAATCGGAGTCGTGGTCGCGCCGGTCGTGGGACCAACCCTCGGCGGCTGGCTGACCGACACGATTTCCTGGCGATGGGCCTTTTACATTAACGTGCCGATCGGAATTCTGGCAATTTTTCTGCTGAGCCGCTTCCTCGAAGATCCACCGTATATCCGGAATGCGAAGCCAGGGCGGCTCGATATCTTCGGATTCAGTCTGCTTGCAATCTGGTCCGCATGCCTCGAATTCATCGCGGATAAAGGCCAGGAAGATGACTGGTTCGGCAGCAGCCTGATCCGTTGGGCCGCGGTTCTGCTGGTTATTGCATTTGCGGCGTTTCTGATTCGCGAGCTGACGAATCGCAAGCCGCTGGTTAACGTGCGCGCACTTTGCAATCGCAATCTGGCGCTCGGGTCCACGCTCGTGTTTGTACTGGGCGGCGCGATCTACGCCATCACGACTATCCTGCCGCTCTTCTTTCAGACCACGATGGAGTACAACGCCACGCACGCGGGACTCTCCGTCAGCCCGCGAGGGCTCGGTTCGATGGTGGCAGCGATGATTGTGGGGGCGATATCGGCAAAGGTCGATTCGCGAATTCTGGTTGCTCTCGGCTTTTCCATCCTTGCCGCCGCCAGCCTGTGGACGAGTTTCATCACGATCGAGATCGGACCCTGGTCGCTGTTCTGGCCGATCACAGTCAGTGGCGCGGCGATCGCTATGACTTTCGTGCCCCTTTCCAACGTGACGATGGGGACACTGGCGCAGGAGGATATCGGTAACGCCAGCGGTATTTTCAATCTGCTGCGAAATATTGGAGGCAGCGTCGGAATTTCGGCGGCGAATACGATTTCGCAGCGCCATCTGCAGTCGCATCGCGCTGAGATTGTGCGTCACATCAACGCCGCAAGCCCGGCAATGCGGGAATTCGCGGCGAAACTGACGCCGCTCATGAACGAACACGCCGGCCCGCGAAAAGCGGCTCTGCGCGTCCTCGCGCTGACCCAGTCGCAGCTCGACCGACAGGCTCAGCTATGGGCGTATGTCGACGTTTTCCGGTACCTGGCGGTCGCAATTGCCGTTTGTGTCCCGCTGGCTTTTTTCCTGCAAAAGCCGAAAACCGGCGGGCGGGGCGCCGCGTGACCGCAGAAATCAGGTGAGAGGAACGGTCAGGCGGCCAATCGTTTCCCGACGTGCAGTCTGCTCTCCATCCACGTACACGGTAAGCCCCGCGCCACCGCCGAACTTTTGCCCGTTCCGATCCCAGATGATCGAGAGGGAACGCCCGTGATACGCAACACGATCGAGACAGAACCAATCCCATGCGGGATCCGCCAGAGGGTTGACTTCAAACGTGTCGCCAGCCGCGGGGCGCAGGCCCACGAGTCCGGTAACGATGAGATCGCAGTACGCGGAATGATTGTAGTGATCGCCGCGGCCGTAGAACGTTCCCTTCCGGATCTTCATCGTTCGCGCGATCCATTCGCCGGTTTCCGGATTCTGATTTTCGTCGATCCACGGAATCACACGGCCGTCATCCAGCTTCAGCCGGTGGCTATGGGTATAGATCGCGAGCGTTCTTAAATAAGCGGCGCGCGAAATCGCGTTCTGTGGATAATCATTGAGCACATTCGCCAGACCACGCAAGGCGATCGTTGTGGCGAAGGGCCAGGCTGGCCCGTTCCACTTGCAGTCATCGCCCACGTAATCGAGCTTATAGAGGGGACTGCGCCGCTCTGTCGTCGCCGGCCCATACGGCGCGTAGAAGCCCTGCGGATCCATAAGCTGCTTCCATGCTTCTTCGTAGCCTTTACCCTTCTCCGGCAATTCGAAATACCAGGGTGTGTACCCGATGGCTTCTCGAACCGGAACGAACCGACCCTGTTCGTCCAGCGTCTCGAAAAAGCGCGTGCCGGGATTCCACAGCTTCTCCTGCACGAGCCGCCGCAGCGTTTCCGCCTTCGCGCGATATCGGTTTTCGATATCAGCTTTGCCGGCGAGCCGGGCGATTTGCGCGATCGCCACCGCGTTTCCGTACATACAGGAATTGATGCTGGGCCGGATATTTTTCATCTTCCGGCCGCCGCTCGCCGATTCCTCCATGCCATCGGAAACATCGCGCTGCCAGAACAACCCGCCCGGCGTCAGCCGCTCCTGCTGCCACTGCGCGTAATCGGCTTCGAGCGCGTCCAGATATGCTGTGGCCGCCGGGCGATCGCCGTGGACAGCAAGCAGATCGCTCACGCCCCATGCGACCCAGCCGGTGAACTGATGCAGATTCTTCGCAAGGCCGCCGTCCGCGCCACCTCGCAGCCAATAGTGGACATCCTGATCGATGTAGCTGCGCTCGCGGAGCCATCGACCCTCTGCAATGTGATGACCCAGCGCACAACTCAGTGCGTTGTACTCGCCGGCGTGGCTCACCGGCTTCAGAAACTCGGTTATGATGTAACCCGCCGGCGTTGCTTTGATCGCCTTGCGGTACGTCCACCAGCGGTAGTAGTAGATCTGCTGCGTTGCTTCATCGGGGCACGAGAAAAACGGGATGTTGTAGCGCATCCATTCCCAGGCTTCCGCGTTGGGAATGGTGGTCACCGGCTCCTCCGGAACCATGGAGTTGAAGAATTCGACGTAACGCCGGAAGTCGCGGGGGTCGAGCAGAGGTTTCGCGCTGCCCGCAGCCTTCAGAATCGCGGGCGCGGCGCCCAGTGCCACGAATTCGCGCCGGTTCAGCATCGCTCTCAGCCCACCGTGCCGGGTGCAGGAAAGCCTGCAGCCGCATCATCGAGCACCAGCACCCAATCATTCTGATCCGGCGGTGTGAACGCACGCTCGCCGCGATTGTCGAAAATTCCGGCGTTCTTCGCCATCCCATCGCGCGGGCTGTACCACCATGCGCGTACAGTCTTCCCGCTGATTGTCCCCAGTCGAAGCCGGAAGGGCCTGCCGCTGTAGTCGTAGGCGAAAAGATAATTCGGGCCGCGGCTCGCAATCACGAAATCGTGCTTCGTCCCGTTCTCGCCGGCGATCAGCGATTGATCCGGCACGCGCGCGAAATATGGCCTCGAAAGCATCAGATTCTTCACATACTGCATCTGGCCGGAGCCCGGATCATGGATAGCTTGCGTCCACAATTCTTTCGCGCCGTAGGCCGGGCCATCGCCCTTACGCAGGAACTGCATCACGGAATTATCGCCGTACGTGTGGCCGGCCGCACCCGCCATGACAGACCACCACGCGTAACGCCGGGCGTCCTTGTCGTTCCAATAGGGCTGTGTCACATCGTGCAGGCCCTGCGGGATGCCTTCATATGAGGGCTCGCCGTCGATGACCGGCTTCGCGGGATTGCGCGCGTAGTCTTCCTGCACGTAGCGCCAGTTATCCTCGCCAAATTTGTGCGGCGACGAAGTGTCCTGATCGTACCGCTGATGGCCGGACTGGAACATATTGAAATCAAGCCACCGCTCGTTCTCAAACCACATGGAAGATTGCATGCGCCCGAAGGGATGAAACGTGATCAGATGATTTGGATCCTCGGCCTTCAGAGTGGCGCCGATGATGCGCCAGACTTCCGGATGAATATCGCCCTGAATATCGCCGCCGAGAATCCAGACAATATTGGGCCGATCTCGATATCGCCGCACCAGGAAGGTCGCGTATTGTCTGGCGTTCGATTCATTCAGCGTGCCTGCTTTTACAAGAGAGCCCCACGCGGCAACCATTCCGACATAGATGCCTTCGTCACTCGCGAGCGAGATCGCCTTGTCCACCGTATCCCAGCGGCCATGCGTCAGATCGGGTTTGGCGGGATCGCCGCCGATCAGCGCCGGATTCCCCAATGTATCTTTATCGCCGCCCCGAATCACCATGACCTGCACGACATTGAAGCCCTTTTCGTGGCGGTCATGCAAATAGGTCTTCATCTCATCCGGTGTAAGCTTGTTGAACATCAGCCACGCCGTGTCCGCCAGCCAGAAGAACGGCCGGCCATCTTCGTATTGAAGGAAGTGACCGCCCGGAGCGACCTTGAGCTGCCCGGTGTCCGCTGCGGTCGCAGCGACCGCCAGACTGAGCAGAACCGCCGTTAACCTGAACTTCATCGCGCGAGCGCCCCGTCCGTATTTGCGTCGAGCAATTTCTTGCCGTTCCAACGCGACTGCGCCTTGATCCGTCCGGCGGAATCGAAAAGTGTCCAGGTCCAGACGCTATCCGGCGCGAATGAACGCTCCCATTCCTTCGTTCCCGCGGCATTCCAGAATGTTTCAACTCCGGTTCTGTGGCCGGCGGCATAATCAGACTCCCACTGCTTCTTTCCATTCGGATAAAAGAAGGTCTGCTTTCCATTGAGAACGTATCGTCCATCCGGAGTAAAGCCGGCACTCCAGATAGCCTTCGTTTTCCCATCTGGATCCTGCTCGCGGCTTTCGTGCACATCACGTGCTTCGGCTGGCGCCGGAGCCGCATCGCCACCTTTCAGGACCCAAGCCTCGTTCAGCTCGATGTGGAGTGACGGATCACCCTTCGACGTCACAATATGGATCAATCCATTCGGCCCCTGTGTCGCAGTCACATAACCGACGGTGATCACACCCGGCAGTTGCCGCTTCTGCCAGGTAATGCCGTCATCATCGCTGAGCGCAACAAAGGCGCCCGCGCCGTCCGAGCCGAGTTTCTTCTTGTCGAACAGATCCGCCACAAAAAACAACTTCCCCGATTGCAGCCGGATGATGCTCGGTCTCTGCCCACTTCCCAACGGCTGGAACGGCGTCTTCGATTTTTCCCAGGTTTTTCCGCCGTCATGGCTGATCGCCTTCGGCATGAAGCCGTCGATGTTCGAATTCTTGCCGCCGAACCCAATCAGTGAGCCGTCGCGCCCGATCACGAGTGTCGT